>NZ_CP024199.1:2405000-2705000 GCF_002844375.1 Thalassospira marina
AACTTGATTATGCAGAATGTTAGAGTATGCCGAATGAGATGAGGGACAGAAAAGCATGATCAAGTTACGACATGGCATATATGGTGTGGCACTGGCGGCGGCGCTGATTTTGGGCGGTTGCGAGAACCTGTCACATATGGCATCTGGATCCTCGTCCTCGACGGCCAGCAGCCAGGGCGACAAGGGTGGATCATCGATGCCATCCTTTAACAAATTCACCGACATTCCGATGCCGTCCAATTCGACACTGGATATGGATCGCAGCATCATTTTCGGGGCGTCCGATGCCTGGACGGGCCGACTGGTGTTGAATTCGCGCGGGACGCCTGCGCAGATGTATGATTTTTACGAACGCGAAATGCCCAATTTCGGCTGGAGCAAAGTTACCGTGGTGCGCGCCGATGTCAGCGTCCTGGTATATGACCGGGAAAGCCGGGTTGCGACCATCAAGCTGACCGGCGGGTCCTTTAGCGGATCAACGGTTGATATCACGGTGTCCCCGAAAGGCTGATTGCCAATTACGGGTTGCCGGGGTTTCACCCAGGATACAAGACCAAAACAAAAGGGCTGCATTCCCAACCGGAATGCAGCCCTTTTTGATAAGTGACGAAAATTGACAGGCGGTGATTAACGCGTCCCAAACAGGCGGTCGCCTGCATCGCCAAGACCCGGCACGATATAGGCCTTTTCGTTCAGCTTTTCATCAAGACCGGCGGTATAAACCTGCACATCAGGATGGGCTTCCTGGAAAACGCGCACACCTTCCGGGGCTGCGACCAGAGCCATAAAGCGAATGTCCTTATCCTGCACACCGTGCTTATTGAGAACATCAATAGCAGCCACAGCAGAGTTACCGGTTGCCAGCATCGGATCGACCAGAATGAAGGTACGGCCTTCGACCTCCGGCAATTTGACCAGATATTCGACCGGCAGATGCGTTTTTGGATCACGATACATGCCGATATGACCGATACGGGCCGACGGCATCAGTTCGATCAGACCATCGGCCATGCCAAGACCGGCCCGCAGGATTGGAACCACGGCAAGTTTACGGCCCTGAATGATCGGTGCATTCATCTTGCAGATGGGGGTTTCGATTTCTTCAAAGCTGACCGGCAATTCGCGGGTAATTTCATAGCCCATCAGAAGGGCAATTTCGCGCAGAAGCTGGCGGAAGGTTTTGGTCGACGTATCGACCTTGCGCATATGCGTCAGCTTATGCTGGATCAGCGGATGATCGAGAATGTGAAGATTGGGAAATTCGGTTTGGTTGCTCATGATACTGCCAGCCATCCTCAATTACACTGCGCCAGAATGTGTTGGGGTGTCACCTAACGGGTTTACCCCGAGAAGGCAAGCCCCTCGCCCCACGAAGATTGCAGCATGCCGCAGTTTCCCCCAAAAAAGCAAACGCCGATGTCAGACACCGGCGTTTGGAAATCACGATAAGATGTAGGCTGCCATCCACGATATGGTGCGAAAATCAGTCGATTTTCTTGTCATTTGGTTCGGCACGAACCGGGAAACCGTCAATCCCGGTATCCTTTTTCACCTTTTCCGCACCTGATCGGGCCGACGTGGCGTCGGGATAGGCGCCAACACGCACATAATACCAGGCCCCATCATTGGTGCCGCGTTCAACGACGGCGACCTCCAGCCCCTTTTTGCGCAATTCGCCCGCACGCTGCCGGGCATTAGCATCAACCTTGAAGGCACCGACCTGAATGGAATAGGGCATATTTTTGCTGCCCGGTTCGCGGTGCAGGGCAGCAGATGCCGCTGTTTCAGAAGCGGCGGATTTTTCGGTTTTGGCCGGTGCGGGTTCTTCTTTGGCGACCGGTTTGGGCGGTTTGGTATCCTTGCGGATTTCTGGTGCAACGGGCGCGGCAGCCGGTGCCTTCGCCGTATCGGCTGACGATTTTTCAGCGCTGCTTACGGCATCATCGGCGGCTTCGGCCTCGCTTTGCGACATATCGGAGATATCAGGTGCATTAGGCGCCGCGGTTACGTCAGGCGCATCAGGGGCTGACATGGCATCAGAACTATCCGCATTACCAGCATTACCGCCATCACCTTCACCGGCGCGTTCGGCGATCAGATCACCAACCGGGTCGTTCCCCTGCGGGGCATCAACGCCTTGCGAGGATGTGGCAGACATATCGCCATTGGCAGAGGGAGCGTCGTCATTTGCACCGGAATCAGGTGTAAGGGTTTCGGACTGGCGCGGGGCAATTTCGGTTTGCACGCGCGGTGCCGTATTTTGTGCAAGCAATTCCATTTTACCGTCTTCGGCAACAGCGGATGCATTTTTAGGGGCATCAGGCCCCATAAACAGGCCAGCACCCACCAGCATGCCACCGAAAAACAAGACCAGGCCCAGCATGCAGGCCCCGGTAATAAGCCCCAACAATGTTTTGCGATCCATGTCTGCTAATGTCCTGTTAGTAAGCGAAAAGGGTTGCGACGGTTGATCGTCACGCGTTGCCGACAGCGATGACCCGGCTTGTGCCGATGGCCCCGGCCTGCCCTGCCCGTAAAAGAAGGCCGGCAAGGGTGCCTTTGGTGCACGTCCTTCCGAATCTTTGCTGGCATTATCCGGGTCGTTATCGGCCAATTTATTGCGCCCTGTTTGTATTTGAACGGTATGGGCCACGCAAAAACGCGCCCTTGCTGCTATTTCTAACCGCAAGGCCGTTTAAAAAACACTTAAATGCCGAGATTTTCCCGGCAGAATGGCAGCAAGTGGAAAACTGGCGAAAAATAAGGGCTGGCATTGAGCCCGGCTTTGTCCCGCACAAATACCGGATGCCAGCCCCTCGAGTGAGAGAGATCGACCTTCGGGGAGAGAGTCCCGAAGTGTGACTTCCGGATACGCCATGTTTCCCGGAAGCCATGTCACCAACGGAAGTTCCGTTGGCCAGTGACAAAAACAGTCATAACCAACCCCGAACGTAATTGCAAACGATTATCACACACATTCGCAATTATTTTTCTCGTCGAAATGTCAAATCGTTCCCATATGCAGTGCGACACGCTATGCGCGAATGCGAAATCCATCATCTAGAAACAGTCGCAACCGTCCGGTTTGCCTTATGTTCAGGGCTATCGGGAAAATTACGCAAAATGTGTCAGAACTGTTGTCTTTATGTTGAAGCTCTGCTTGGATTGCTACAAATGCGTCCTCAAGGACGCAACGGGAGGTCACAATCAATACAGATATAAAAATCCAAGTGACTGAGGAGGGTGTTGGATGAAGGGAGTGAAGGCCGTGAATACGGCTGTGGGGAGCAAGAGTGCAAGCATATTGACATTGCGCCGTATCCTCTTGGTAATTGGGCTTTTATTGTCGGGTGCAGTCGCGTGGATGCTGCTTTGGACCGGCGACAATTACCGCAATTTTGCCGTGGAAACGCTGAACAATTCGGTCAGCAGCACGGTGAACTTTTTTGTCAGATCGCGTGTCATCAATGATTATGCGAACCGAATCACCCCTGTAACGAATGACTGGTCGCGCACGACACGACTGGTGAAGGCCTTACAGGACAAGAATGTTGAAAATACCAAAACAGAACTGACCTTCTTTTCAAATGCAAGCCAGGTGACCCAGGGTGAAATAAACCTGATCCAGACGATTGCCTATGACAGCGATTTTAACAAGGTTGCCTTTTCGGACGGAGGCAATGGCGAAAGCGTTGCTGACGACCCTGCCCTTAATGACATGCTGAAATCGCGCGACAAGGCGGCAGCCCGCAAGGCCGTTTCCTATATCTGGCATATGAGCGACGGACGCCCGGTATTTAGCATGATCCTGCCGATTGGCGGGTTCAAGGCGGTTGGTTTTCTGGAAGTTGTAACTGACCCGCTGCCTATTTTGCAGGGGATGGGAACAGTTCTTGGCGGAGATTTCCGGATTATCGGCAATGACGGCCAGGTTCTGTTTGAAAGCCTGGAAAATGATGGCGAAACCGAAGATACACCACCAGCAGAAGCCGCCGCGGATGAAGCAAAGGCAGAAGCAGGTGATGCTCCGGCGAAAGAAAAATCGACCCAACGGGCATCGGTTGATGTGAATATCGGTAACGGGCGCGGAGGCCAATGGGCAACGGCCACCTTCACCCGAGACATTACCGAGTTTTACAGCCGCACTGGCGAACTTCGGAACCTTTCGGTCGAACTGCTGGTTGGCGTTTTGGCCATTGGCTGGATTGCCGGCTGGTTGCTGCTGCGCTTTACGGTATTTCGCAATCTGCGCGGTTTTGCCCGCGCCATGACATCGATTGCCGAGGGGGACACAAGTGTTCGTCTGCCCAAGGTTGGCAATGATGAAATTGGTGAAATGCGCAAAGCCCTGGTTCAATTGCGTGAATCGGTACGCCAGGCCATGATCCTGCAAAATATGGTGGAAAATACCCCCACCATGACAGCGCTTATGTCGCCCGAAGGCGAGCTGACCTATCTGAACGCCAGCGCCAAACGTTATCTTGGTGGTGACACCAATGACGTTAAGGAAGACTTCCTTGAGCTGGGCCCGGATTTCCAGCGCAAGCTTCGGAACCCGAGCAACCTGCCATTCGAGGAAGTATTGCAAAGCGGCAATGACCACCTTGATATTCTGGCCGCGCCAGTGCGCGACAAGGATAACGAACTGGTGGGCACCATGCTGGCCTGGAGCAATGTCAGCGAACGCGAAGAAAGCCGCATTGCCATTCAGGAACTGGTTGTTGAGGTGGAGAATGTTGCACGTTCGGTTACAGCACAGTCTGAAATGCTGCTGGAACTGGCAAACAACCTGACCCATCAGTCCGAAGAGACGATTACGCAATCTGGCACCGCACTGGATGTTTCGCGTGATGCAGCAAGCAATACGCAAAACGTTGCCACCGCGGTTGAGGAACTTTCATCCTCGATTGCGGAGATCAACCGCCAGGCGGGCGATGCCAGTACGGTAACGGAACGTGCCCGTTCCGAAGCCGAGGAATCGCAGCGCAATATCGTGTCGCTTGAAAATGCCAGCTCGGAGATTGGGTCGATCATTGATCTGATCAACGATATCGCCCATCGCACCAAGCTTCTGTCGCTGAACGCCACGATCGAGGCGGAACGTGCAGGCGAGCTAGGCAAGGGCTTTGCCGTTGTGGCAAACGAGGTCAAATCGCTTGCCGATCAGACCGCAAATGCCACGGGCAAAATTGGTGATCTGACTGGTGCCATCCAGACCGAAGTGAAAAAGGCCGCCCGATCCATCAGCACGGTGGGTGACGTTATTCACCAGGTCAATGACATCCAGAATACCATCACCAGTTCGGTGGACGAGCAACGCCGCGCAACCAGTGAAATTTCGGAAAACGTACAGCGCATCGCACAGGGTGCTGGCACGATGGATGAAATGATCCGGTTTGTGAATGGCGGGGCGCAAAGCACTGGTAAAACGGCATATGACCTGAACAGCGCCAGCCACGAGCTGTCGCAAATGGCAAAAAGCCTGTCGGACCGCATGGCTGCCTTCAGCTCGCGCGTCAAGATCGGCGACTAATCAGATAAACCTCCTGGTCAAAAAAGAAGCGGAGCCGGTTTCCTGGCTCCGCTTCTTTCGTTTCAGGTGATGCGCCCTGCCCCATTAAAGAAGCAGGACTGTATCCTGATTATTCGGCAACAGACTTGCTGGCGATTTCATAGAGATCGCGCGAGAGATTTTCCTTGGCAAGAATGCGGTTGAGTTCTGCCTTCATTTTGCTTGCGCGGTCTTCATCAAACTTGCGCCATTTGCCCAAAGGTGCGGCAAGACGGGCAGCCACCTGCGGGTTCAGGTTATCAAGTTCCATCAGACGGTCGGCATAGAAGGCGTAACCGCTGCCATCGGCGGCATGGAAATTACGCTGATTGGCCATGGCAAAGGCACCGACCAGTGCGCGCACCTTGTTGGGATTACGCATGGTAAAGGCGGAATGTTCCATCAGCTTTTTGACCTGATCAAGCGTATCGGTGCGCGATGACATGGCCTGGAGCGAGAACCATTTATCAATCACGACGGTATCGCTGGCAAAACGGCTTTCGAAATCGGCCAGGGCCTCTGCCCGGCCGGGATGATCCTGATCATTGAGAACCGTAAGGGCCGCCATACGGTCGGTCATGTTATCAGCGGTGCGGTATTGCTCCAGCGCCAGATCAAGGAACACCGTTTCACCGGTTGCGGCGAGATAGGACAACGCCACCGCCCGCAAAGCACGCTGCCCCGCCGAGGTCGCATCGGGTGAATAGGCATCATTTGATGCATTATGGCGATAGGATGCTTCAAATTCGTCCTGCAGGGCGATGGCAACCTTGCGGCGCAGGGCCTGACGAACCTGATAGATTGCTTCCGGATCGGCGGGCTGAAGTTGTTCGGCCAGCATTGCTTCACCGGGCAGGATCATGGCCTGCGCCCGGAAGGCTTTGTCCAGATCATCATTGGTCAGGGTTGCCCGCAGCGCGTTGCAAAATGCATTGACATTGCCAAGGGCCGCATCGGCATCACCGGATTTGGCATAGGCACGTACAGCCGCAATCAGCAGGTCGGATGCGTATTTTTGCCCGGCTTCCCAACGGTTAAAGGCATCGGTGTCGTTACCCATCAGGAAGGCAAGGTCTTCGTGGGACGGGATGGTGCCGACATTAACCGGCGCCGAAAAATCGCGGTTAAAGGAAACAACCGGTTCTTCGCTGATATCTTCAAACAGGAATTCCTGTTTGGCCTGTGTCAGGTCAATGGTCTGGGCGTGCAATTCGCTGCCATCACGGGCCAGCAGGCCAATTTTAACCGGCATCTGCAAATCGGATTTAATGACCTGCCCCGGTGTCGGTTCGGTTTTCTGTTCGATGGTCAGGCGGTATGCCTGCTTGTCGGCATCATATTCGCCCTTCCAGATCAGGTTGGGGGTGCCAGCCTGCGAATACCACAAACGGAACTGGTCAAAATTAACGCCATTTGCATCTTCCATCGCGCGGGCAAAATCATCGCAGGTGACGGCCTGCCCGTCATGGCGTTCAAAATAAAGGTCAATCCCCTTGCGATAACCTTCGGCACCCAAAAGGGTATGCATCATGCGGATGACTTCGGCACCCTTCTGATAGACCGTTGCGGTGTAGAAATTGTTGATTTCGATATAGCTGTCCGGGCGTACCGGGTGGGCCAGCGGGCCGCCGTCTTCGGGGAACTGGCCCGCGCGCAGACGCTGCACATCCTTGATGCGCTGAACCGGGCGGGAACGTTCATCAGATGAAAATTCCTGGTCCCGGAAAACCGTCAGCCCTTCCTTGAGCGAGAGCTGGAACCAGTCGCGGCAGGTAACTCGGTTGCCCGACCAGTTATGGAAATATTCGTGAGCAACAATGGATTCGATCAGTTCATAATCGGTGTCGGTTGCGGTATCGGACTTGGCGAGGATGTATTTGGCGTTGAAAACATTCAGGCTTTTGTTTTCCATCGCGCCCATATTGAAGTCCGATACAGCGACGATGTTAAACAGGTCCAGGTCATATTCCAGACCATAAACATCTTCGTCCCATTTCATCGCGCGTTTCAGCGAATCCATGGCGTAATCGCAGCGATCCTCGTTTCCATGTTCGACAAAAATGCGCAAGGCCACATCACGGCCCGACATGGTTTTAAAGCTGTCTTCAACACAAGCGAGATCCCCCGCGACCAATGCAAACAGATAACAGGGTTTCGGGAACGGATCATCCCACACCGCCTGATGGCGACCATCGGGAAGGTCGGTCGAGGAAACCAGATTGCCGTTTGAAAGCAGCACCGGGCAGGTATCCTTGGGCGCGTTGATGGTGACACGATAGGTTGCCATCACATCGGGGCGATCCATGAAATAGGTGATGCGGCGGAAACCTTCGGCTTCGCACTGGGTGCAATAGGCACTTTGCGATACATAAAGGCCTTCAAGACGGGTATTGTTGACCGGCGAAATACGAGTTTCGATTTCAACAACAAACTGTTCTGACGGTGCCTTGAAGCGCAGGCCTTCGCCGGTTACTTCATAATCACCCGCGGCAAGGGCCGTTCCATCAACCTTGAGCGAGAGCAGTTTCATGTCTTCGCCATCAAGGCTGACAACATCGCCAGCGCCGCTTCCGCGTTCCGGATTCGCCTTTAACGACAGGCGCGAAGCAACGATTGTGGCGTCGCGATCAAGGTCAAAAACCAGTTCGACGGTTTCAATCAAAAATGCCGGCGCGGTATAATCTTCGCGGCGAATTACTTGGGGCTGTTCCGACATGAAATGGTCCTTTTCCTTGTTCTATCGCACTTTTATGACAGATCGCACATTGTGGTGGCGGTTTGTGGGCAAGCACGAAAATCGACTGTTTCTTCCTCACAAATAACGCGGAATGCGCATACCCACAAATGCAGAGTTTACGTGAAGGCTTTTACAGGTCATAATCATAAACGGTGGCGCGAGGGGGGCCGAAGTTTCACATTCGTGGGGCGAAGGTGTTCTTTGGTTTCCCTCACTTCCTTTCGGCTCGCACCCAAGAGAAAAAATCCCGCAGGACAGAAAGTGGCGCAAACGCGCAATGAACCGATTGTGGGTTTTCCCGCGATCCGGAATTAACTTTACTGTTGCCTGGGGATTTACCGCTTATGACAACTGCTTTCCACGTATTGATTGCCGATGATCATCCTTTAATGCGTGGTGCGCTGTCACATGCCCTGAGTTCGGAACTAAGCAACATTTCCATTCATGAAGCGGGCAGCCTTGGCGAAGCCATTGATGTGATCGAGGCATGCCACGCCCAGGGCCATGATATTGATCTGGTCCTGCTGGATTTGCATATGCCCGGCATGAATGGCTTTACCGGGTTATTCACCCTGCGGGCATCCTACCCCGATATTCCGGTTACCATCGTTTCGGCCAGTCAGGATTTGCCGGTTGTGCGCCGCGCCATTGAATATGGGGCAGCGGCCTTTGTGCCCAAATCCGCCCCGGTTGAACAGATTGGCGATGCCATGCGCGCCGTTCTTGATGGTGAAATGTGGATGCCGGATTGGGCGCGTGACGCCATTGAAAACACACCAGCCGATTCCGAAAACAGCGATATTGCCCGCAAAATCAGCCAGCTTACGCCCCAGCAATTACGTGTTTTAAACATGCTGACCGAAGGCAAGCTGAACAAACAGATCGCCTATGAGCTTGATGTGACCGAAGCGACCATCAAGGCCCATGTTTCGGCGATTTTGCGCAAACTTTCGGTGCATAGCCGGACACAGGCCGTTATTGTTGCCCGCGAATTGCAAATTCAGGAACCCGCCGTCGAGGTTTGACCGGTTCGCCTTCCGCACATGATGAACCTGCACAGATTTACAGTGCAGGTTCCATCAGCGCGGCCGCTGCTGTGCTGATGGCCGTTGAAACTGCTTTGATCGATTCTTCGTTGACCATGGCGCGCGCCACTGTCAGCCCGCCAATTAAAATGCCCAAAAATGCCCATGCCTTTTCAAGGCGGGTATCTTCGGGCAAGTGCGGCAAACCTTGTGCAATCAGGCCAGCAATGCGGTTCATTTTACGGTCATAAAGGTTGCGGGTATCGTCATCCGCACGGGCAAGTTCGTGGGACAGGCTGGTCATGGCGCAACCACATGCCAGATCATCACGGTGGGCACGGCCCATATAATAATCAATAAAAGCCGCAATCCAGCCCGCACCGTAATCGCGCTGAAACACCGGGATATTTTCAATAACTTCGTCCAGGCCCAATTCAAGGGCCGCGCGAAATGCCCCGTCTTTGGACCCGAAATGGGCATAAAACGCGCCCGACGTCGCATTGGCGGCACGCGCGATACCATCAACACCGATGCCCGCAAAGCCACTGGCCCGGAACCCACGGCTTGCCGCAAGCAGGATATTCTGGCGGGTTTCTTCCTTGCGCGTCCTGTTACTGACCACGGCGGTTACCTGTACTGACCTCAAAAATATAACGACCGATATATTTTTAATTGACAGCAACGCGATTGTCGATCAAATCTTGAATATAACGATCGTTATATTTTTGAAAAACAGGATGACAGATATGGAATTGCGCATCTGACCAACGCCTGCCCCGGCAGGTTAAATACCAAACTTACTTCAATCCAATCACACCGACGGAACCGCGCTAGTGGCCTGCACATGCCCTGCCCCGCCCATATATATGGCTGGCAGGCAGCGAACCCTTGCGCCCATTTGAAAGATGAAAAATGTCAAACGCTGCTTTTGTTTACACCGAACTGCAAATTTCCGTTCCCTTTGATCAGGTTCCCTGGCAGGGCATTAACGCCGCCATTCGTGAATTGCCCGGTTTTCGCAATAAAACCTGGCTTTCCGGTATTGCAAACAATTCGGCGGGTGGGTTTTACGAATTTGACAGCATTGAAAATGCCCAGTCCTTTGTGACGGATTATTTCCCGACTGAGGCCCGTAATTTTGGCGTTGCCCAAACCACCCGCATTTTTGATGCCAATGCCGCCCGGGATGCCAGCATCGATATGCAGTCCCCGCATTTTGGCGTTAAACCCCGGCAAAAACCGGGTGCCTTTGTGTACACCGAAGTCCAGATCAATGTTTTGCCGTTCAACGATGCCCCTTGGCCTGCCCTTAACCCGGTCCTTAAGGCGCAGCCGGGTTTGCTTTCCAAAACATGGTTGTCGGGTGTACATACCGGCAGCCTTGGCGGGTTTTATTCATTTGATACCATCGAGAACGCCAAAAAGTTTGCCGTGGATTATTTCCCGCAAGAAGCCGCAAGCCTGAAGGCGGCCTTCACCACCCGCATTTTTGATGCCGCCCCCACCGAAACCGCAAGCCGCGAAATGGCATCACCGGTTTATGGCTAAATCAAAAGCCCCCTGAAACCTTCATTCAGGGGAAGCCAAAGCAGGATGCCGCATCTATCGGGCATCCTGCCCACTCACTCTTTGCGCCAATAATAATCTCGCGTTGGATTGCAACCTGGAAACGAGGAAACCCCGACACCGCATGGCTACGCATTACCACCGCCTTGCCCGGCAAAGCGTTTTTGGGGCATGATTGCCAGCCAAATTGTGAAAACAGGTTGCCGCCATGCCCAAGGGACAGATTGCCGTCCTGCCAACATCACGCCCGGGAACGGAAGCCGTTGCCGCCTGTTCCGCGCATCATTTTGCGCGGCACAGCCATGATGTGTATGGCATTGGCATGATTGACCGGGGCGGCCAAAAATCAGCCAGCGGACGCGGCATTGTCGAAGCTGGCCCTGGCACCGTCATCACGGTTAATCCCGGCGAAATTCACGATGGCGTGCCCGTGGCGGGCGAACCACGGCAATGGCGCATCCTGTATTTTCAGCCCGGTATTTTAAAAGATGCGATCAACGCCATCTTCGAGGGCGGCGCACCTGAACATGAATTCACCAGCCCGATTTTCCATCGCCCGGTATTGACGCAATATTTCAATCGCATTTACGGCCATTTAACAACGTCAAATGCGCCTTACAGCGATGAAAACCTTGAATATGACGAGCTGTTAATTCTGCTGGCACGCGCCAGCCTGGAACAGGCACACCAGCCCGATGAAAACAGGCTGATTGCACCGGGTGTTTTCCGGGCAAAACAGCAAATCGATGATGCGCCGGGCGAACCCCTGCAGCTTGATATGCTGGCGCAGACAAGCGGCCTTGGCAAATATCAGCTTATTCGCGATTTTAACCGTGCCACCGGCTTTACCCCGCACGCCTATATTATCCAGCGGCGTGCCCTTTTGGCGCGCCAGCTTATTTGTCGTAAAACCCCGCTGGCAGAAGCCGCCCTTATGGCCGGATTTTCGGACCAAAGCCATATGACCCGGCAATTCATACGCTTTTATGGCTATAGCCCGGGAAAACTGGCCCGATCACTGGGAACCTGACACCCTTTGATCACATGCTGCCGATAATGCCGGTTTGCAATTTCCTTCAAGACCGGGGGTGTAAGCATCCCTAAACTTTCCGATGTTGAAACCCCGCAATCAGGAGCCTTCATGTCGGCTGAATTTTTACTAACGTCCCTGATCCTGGTTCTGCTTCCCGGAACCGGGGTGATTTATACGCTTACTTCCGGGCTGAGCCAGGGCTGGAAAGCGGGCATTTGGGCCGCCCTTGGCTGCACATTTGGTATTGTACCGGCCGTGGTCGCCAGTGTTACCGGCCTTGCCGCCCTGCTGCATGCCAGCGCCCTTGTATTCGAGGCATTGCGCTATATCGGTGTGGCCTATCTGCTTTACATGGCAATCGCCATTTGGCGCGATCATTCAATGATGGTCGTTGATGAAAACCAGGCACAAAAAAGCAATGTGAAAGTTGCGATCAATGGCTGCCTGATCAATATCCTCAATCCCAAGCTGACGATATTCTTTTTGGCGTTTTTACCGCAATTCGTACCCGCCAATGCCACGAATGGGACCGAACGCATGATCCTGCTTGGTGCCGTATTCATGGCAATGACATTCGTTATTTTCGCCGGATACGGGCTTTTCGCATCATTGGCACGGCGTTATGTCCTAACCCGCCCGCGGGTGATGTTGTGGCTACGCCGCAGCATTGCGGGTGTGTTTGTCATGCTTGGCGCAAGGCTGGCATTTTCATCGCGCTAAAAATGATCAGGGGTGATGGCAGCATCACGACTGCCGTCATCCTGCTTTTTCCAACACGTATATCGGCCCAGGCCAGCCATCCCCGGCTATTCGTGCTTAGCGACCAAGTCGCTGGCGAAGCATTGAAACTGGATGCAATAGCACCCCGCCAATATCAATAACGACGGCGCGATAACAGCCAGAACAGCAAGACCCAGGCTGCCCCCAATGTCCAGCCTGCGAGAACATCGGTTGGCCAGTGAACCCCCAGATAAAGCCGGCTGGAGCCGATCAGCAACGTCATAAACACGCCAACCGACATTACAAAGATACGAACACGCGTACGTTTTTCCGTTCGCGCAACCAGTGTTCCCAATGTCAGATAGGTGATGGCCGATAACATGGCATGCGCACTGGGAAAGCTAAGCGAATGCACGGTCACCAGATGCGGTACAATGTCGGGCCGGGCGCGATCAAAGGCGATTTTAAGAGCCTCTTCAAACAAGGCCCCCAACCCGATCGATGCCACCACCCAGAATGCCGCCCGGCGATACCCGGCCACCAGCAAATATACCGTCACAATCGATGTAAACAGTGCTAACACGGCAACGCCGCCCAATGCGGTGATATCGCGAACCACGCCCAGCAACCAGCCCGGCCCTATTGGCTGGGACAAATCGTTTCCGTGGCGCATAAACAGCAAAATCGCCTTGTCGAACGCCCCGCTTTCCTGCTCGAACACATCTTCGGCGACTTTGCCAAACAGCAATAAAAGCCCGGCAATCGCCGCGATAACGGCCAGAACTTTTGGTTCAAACGGGGACTTTTGCCGGATTTTATCAAGCATCGAGCGGGAAAAGTTACGCAAGGACACACCTTTTAGGCTGCAGGTTTGTTATCTTCGCAAAGACAGCGGTTTATCAACAAACGTCGTTAATGCAGCTTTGTGCCGAAATAAGGCCAAACCGGGTTAGCCCCGAACACAAAGACGTTACCGGCCATAATAAAGCACTTTGCCCTTAATCAGCCCATGCCCGTAACGACACACCTGTTATCCCTGATGCACGAACGAACGTGTCATCAAAGCACGCAATTTTGCCGGTTTCAGGGGTTTGTTTAATAGACCAAATGACTGGGCCGATATTTTTTCCGCTGTTTCCGGGCTGCGATCAGCAGTGATGATAATACCCGGTATCGTAAGGCCGCGTTCGTCACGTAAACGGCGCAGCACATCAAGCCCGGTTTGGCCGGAACTTAAATGATAATCCGCCAGGATAATATCGGGCATGAATGCCGGGGTTGGTTTGTCTGGCGGGCAAAGCAGGCTTTCGGCTTCTTCGCCAGA
The DNA here is from genome assembly GCF_002844375.1 of Thalassospira marina. Lineage (NCBI taxonomy): Bacteria > Pseudomonadati > Pseudomonadota > Alphaproteobacteria > Rhodospirillales > Thalassospiraceae > Thalassospira > Thalassospira marina. The sequence continues at coordinate 2,418,957 of NZ_CP024199.1, forward strand.
TCGCGCTGTTGCAACAACGCAATCCCAGTTTTCCAGCATTGCGCGCATACCGGCCAGAATATCGGGTTCGTTATCGATGCAAAGAACCCGTAACCCGCCCAATTCGCCACCTAACCGGCGGCGCGGTGTGGTAACGATGGTTTCTGGCGCGGCAATGCCCAATGGCACATCAACCGAAAACACCGTGCCATGCCCCGGGCGTGATCGCACCGAAACCGGGTGTTCCAACCGCCGCCCCAGGCGATCAACAATGGCAAGGCCAAGCCCCAACCCTTTGACATCAACATTTTCCGGGCTTTCCAGACGGTGAAATTCGCGGAAAATGATTTTCAGCTTGTCTTCGGGGATGCCTGGGCCGCTATCCCATACCTCGATGCGCAACACATCGCCGCGCAACCGGCAGCCCACCACCGTTCCGCCCTTGCGGGTATAGCGCAGGGCGTTGGAAATGAAATTCTGCAAAATACGGCGCAGCAAACGGCTGTCACTGCGAACCCATATGTCGCGGGAATGAACATTAAACCGCAGCCCAGCCTGTTCGGCAATCGGGGTAAATTCGGTTTTCAGGGCATTTAAAACCCGCGAAATCGGGAAATCCTGCAGGCTGGGCTGCATCGCCCCGGCATCAAGTTTGCAGATGTCCAAAAGCTCGTTCAAAAGCTCCTCGACACCTTTTAGCGATACATCGACCTTACCAACCAGATCGGCGGCATCATCGGCCAGTTCCCGCCCGCCAAGGGCAACGGTAAACAGGCGCGCAGCATTCAATGGCTGCAACAAATCGTGGCTGGCGGCGGCAAAAAACCGTGTTTTGGTGTCATTTGCCGTTTCGGCCTGTTCCTTGGCGATGGAAAGTTCGCTGTTTAGGGTTTCAAGGGCGTGGGTTCGGTCAATCACGCGCTGTTCCAGGCTTTCATTGGCTTCTTTCAATGCCTGTTCGGCCAAGCGGCGTTCGGTAATATCGTGATAAATACAGAAATAACCCAGCACCTCGCCCGTTTCATCGAAATGCGGAATATAGGTGCCCTCGGCAAAGCGTTCTTCGGTGAAGCCTTCCATCGGTGGAAAGTCGATTTCAAAGCTTTGCCGATAACCTTTTAAAACCTCGGCAATCATTGGGGCCAGGCGTTTATAGCGGGTTTCACCAACGGCCTCGGCCACGGTCAGGCCATGGGCGGCGGCCCGGCGCAGGCCAAACATGCGTTCATACGGGCGGTTGGTGAATCGTAGGCGCTGGTTTTTATCGGCATAGGCGATCATGACCGGGATATTATCGGTATAGATGCGAATATTGCGTTCGCTTTCGCGCAGGGCATCTTCGGTGCGGACACGCGCGGTAATATCGGCAATGGTCGCAACAAAGCCGCCATCGGGCATCGGGTTGGTGCGAATTTCCAGAACCATGCCGTCGCTGCGTTTGCGTTCATAGGTATGCGGCAAGCGGCGCATTTGTGGCGCCGCATTTCGCCCGACGAGAATATCCAGATCAACCGATCGCGGGCCGGTATGGCGGCAGGTTTCCACCAGTTGCGCCAGGGGCATGGTCACCTGAATATCGGCCGCAGCAATACCCAGCAGGTCAATAAAACGGTGGTTCCAGGTGGCAAGGCGCAAATCCTGGTCAAACACGCCCACCCCTTGCGAGATATTTTCCAGCGTGTTTAGCAACAGATCGCGGTTAAATTTGATCGCTTCGGATGCTTCATCGAGAAGCTCCATCGCGTCGCGGCGCGAAACGGCCTTATCGGGCAATAACAATGCCATGACCACGCGCGACGATGCCGCCCCCACCGCCCCGCTTAGCAAATGTTCGGTAAAATTGCTGGCATCGATATCGGCCAAATCCCCCCGGCCTACATCACCGCCGCGCCTTGCCAGATAGTTGCGAAAGGCACGTTCGGCCCATTGCGCGCCCAAAAACCGGGCAGCAAGGCTTTCGAGTTCGCCAATCGTGACCCGGCCAGGCCAGATATCATTGCGCGATTGCGCCGGGTTGCGCCCGACATCGACGAATAATTGCGCCTGCCTGCGTTGGGTCACCCCCTGAATACCCGTTGCCGACCCCAGCAACAGCAGGATCACGTTAACACCCAAACTCCAGATCACCCCATGGGTTAGCGGGTCGAGATGCAGGCCAAACAGGGCCTGGGGTTTTAAAAAGGCAATGCCAAGAGGCCCGTTTGCCAGCAATTCATGCGGCAAAAAGCCGCTTTGCACAAAGGATGGCAATAGAAGGGTATAACACCACAGGCCAAACCCGCCGATAAGGCCCCAGCGCACACCGGTCCGGTTAACCGCCTTGATATAAAGGGCGGCCAGCAAGGCCGGGGCAAACTGCGCCACGGCGGCAAAGGACAGCATACCAATATCGGCCAGCGCGTATTTTTCGCTAAGAAACCGGTAGAAGCCATAGGCCAGAAACATCAGGACCAGCACGGCAATACGGCGAATTTTCAACACAAGCTGGCTGACATCGCCATTCGCCTGATCGCGCAGGCGTGGCAGGCGCAGTAAAACCGGCATTACCAGGTCATTACAGACCATGGTGGATACCGCCACGCAGGAAACAATCACCATGCCGGTGCTGGCCGAAAGTCCGCCGACAAACGCAATCAGCGCCAGTCCGTTTTGCCCGCCCAGCAATGGCAGGGTCAGAACGAATGTATCGGGGTTCACGGCAGCCTGCCCGTCAAACAGCAACAGCCCGGCAACCGCAATGGGCACCACAAACAGGTTGATTGCCACCAGATAGGCCGGAAACAGCCAGCGCGCGGTTTTCAAATTCCGGCTGTCGTCATTTTCAACAAAGGTGACGTGAAACTGGCGCGGCAGACAGATAATGGCAAACATGCCAATCAGCGACCCGACAAAGAAATGAGGTGTCAGCCAGTTTTCCGGTGCAAACAGGGCGGTAATATCGGGCCGGGCGCTGGCCTGGCTGGCAAGGTCATTCATGCCGCCAAACAGGCCAAAAACCACAAACAGCCCCACCGCCAACAGCGCAACAAGTTTGACCGTGCTTTCAAAGGCAATGGCAAGGATAAGGCCATCATGATGTTCGGATGCGTGGATATAACGCACCCCAAACAACACGCCAAAAACCGCCATCAGGATGGTGACATAAAAGGCGGTATCCTTGGTGAAGTTCGCAGCACTGTGGCGCACGATATCTTCGCCAAGCGGGCCCAGCAAAACATCGAACGATGTTGAAACCGCCTTTAGCTGAAGTGCGATATAGGCCAGGATTCCGACCATGGCGATTACCGCAACAAGGGCTGCCAGACTTTGACTTTTGCCATAGCGCGACCCCAGGAAATCGGCGATCGAGGTGATATTTTGCGCGCGGCAGACCGTTGCAATTTTGACCATCACCGGATAGCCCGCCAGCATCATCACCAGCGGGCCGATATAAATGGGCAAAAACGCAAAACCATGCAGGGATGCGGTGCCGACAGAGCCAAAGAATGTCCAGCTTGTGCAGTAAACCGCCATGGAGAGCGCATAGATAACCGGCTTTAACCGCGACATGCGCCACAGGCGGGCATATTTATCGCCGTAATGGGCGATGGCAAAAAGCAGGCCGATATAGGTCATCGCGACGATAAATATCAAACCACCCTGAAGCATAAATTCGCGCGATCCCCAATTGGCCGCGGGCAAGGCCACGGCGCATTCAATACCAGTTTGGACTATACCATGCCGGTATCATCGACTAAAACGGCGGACATCATCCTTACGACCAATTGTTAAGCACCAGGTGATCATGTCTTCGCAATATGCCTTTTTTGCCGGAATTTTACGTTTCGTCGCCAAGAAAACCGCCGCTGACGACGCCGAAATTCGCGTCATGATGGGGCATTTATCGGGGATTGCCGATGCGGTTGAAAAAACCGGGCGTTTTATGGTTCTACGTGAAAATTGCGAAAGTGCCGCACGCGCCTTTGCCGGGGTGGCAAAATTCCTGCAGGAACGCATCCTGCCCGAGGCCCTGGCCGCTGGTAACAATGGTGCTGTCGAACAGGTGAAATGGACAATTGAAACATCCCTTGCGATGGCAGCCGAACTGGTAAAGCGCATCACCCAGGAAGAATATGCAAATCAGGAAAGCTTTACCTTTGATTTGCCCCTGCCCCCTGGTGCGCCCAAACCGCATTGATCGGCCGGTTGCGACAGGCAAAATCGCAACCGTCGCGCAGCACCCCTCGCAAAACAAAAACCAAAGCCAAACAAAAAGGGCGATCCCAGCGGACCGCCCTTTTGCATTAAAGATGCGAAATCACCGAAAAATCAGGATTCCCAAACCTTTGCGCGCTGGATCAGGCCCGTGGCCTCGAATTCCTTGGCATAGGGGGCAGCGATTTTGGTGAAGTCCATATAGGAATCATAAATGCGCTGGTTCAGTTCGTTTTTCGCCGCGATTTCCTTCACCGCATCCATCGACTGTTTGGCCAGTGCCTTGATCACTTCATCAGGGAAGTGGCGGACTTCGATGTTCTTTTTCAGAACGGCCTGATAGGACGTGATGTTGTTATAGGTGAAGTCAGCCAGGGTCTGTTCAGCATTGGCCTGTGCGGCAATACGAACAATTTCCTGCAGGTCTTCGGGCAGCGAATTGAATTTGTCCTTATTGATAAAGACTTCGATGCCAGTACCCGGTTCAGCGAATGCCGGGGTGTAGTAATATTTGGCAACCTGCGTCAGACCAAAGGCATAATCGTTCCACGGGCCAACCCATTCGGCAGCGTCAATCGCACCGGACTGCAAAGCAGGCAGAATTTCGGCCGCGGGCAGCATGGTCACAATGGCACCCAGGCGGCGCATTGCTTCACCACCGATGCCAGCATAACGCATCTTCACACCTTTGATGTCATCAACGGTGTTGATTTCCTTGTTAAACCAGCCACCAGCCTGCAGGCCGGTATTCCCTGCCAGGAACGGAACAACGTTGAACTGGGAATAAAGTTCTTCCCACAGGGCCTGACCACCACCAAAGCGCAACCAGCCCGACAGTTCCCAGCCCATCAGGCCAAACGGAATGGTCGAAAAGAAGTTAACCGCGTCGTCCTTGCCAGCCCAGTAATACGGGGTGCCATGGGCCATTTCGGCCACACCCTGTTCAACGGCGTCCATGCATTCAAATGCCGGCACCAGTTCACCGGGGCCATATACCTTGATGTTCAGACGACCGCCCGACATTTTGGTGACGCGTTCAGCAAACTTTTCGCCATTGGCCCCCAGTCCGGGCGAGCCTTTCGGCCAGGGCATGACCATACGCCAATTGAAGGTGTCATCGGCTTTGGCGATCGCAGGCGCGGCAAAGCCGCCAGCAACTGCGCCTGCGGCAAGGCCAGCACCTTTTAGAAATTTACGACGTTCCATGAAGAGCTCCAGTAGTCTTATTTGATAATTTTTTGCGTAAAAATGACAAATCTATGCCATTGAATACGTTGCAAGCGCGCAGAGTCATTGGTTTTACCAACAGCAACAATGCGCGTTTTCGGGATACAGCCATGCGCCAAATGCATGGAATGGATTATTTGCAACGCAAAACACAACCATAAATATCCATTTGCCGTTACGGCGTGCTATTGGCACCGTTTTTACAGTCTGTGCCAGCATTCGGCCCGTTCGCACCTGCAATGCGTAAAAAAACAAAACCGCCCTGCCAGATGACAGGACGGTCTTTTGCAAAAAGGCCTGATTAAAGGGCCTGTTCACGGATCAGGGGTTCAGTATCCCCAGACCTTTGCACGCTGAAGCAGGCCGGTTGCTTCAAATTCCTTGCCGTAACGGGCCGCTTTTTTGACCAGATCCATATAGGAATCATAGATCTTTTTGTTGGTTTCGCTCTGGTTTGCGATTTCTTCAACGGCAGCCTTGCTGGCATCAGCCAGCGCCATAATGACGTCATCGGGGAACTGGCGAACCTCGACACCCTTGTCGATCAGGGGCTGGTAGGATTCAATATTGTTGAAGGTGAAATCCGCCCAGGTGTTTTCAGCAATGGCCTGTGCCGCATAGCGGATGATCGCCTGCAGGTCCGGGCTGAGGCTGTCGAACTTTTCCTTGGAAACGAAAATTTCCAGGCCCGGTCCGGGTTCATGGAATGCCGGGGTGTAGTAATATTTGGCAACCTGATACAGACCAAATGCAAGGTCGTTCCACGGGCCAACCCATTCGGCGGCGTCAATCGCGCCGCTTTGCATTGCTGGCAGAATTTCGCCCGGCGGCAGCATGGTGATGTTGGCACCAATACGGCGCATTGCCTCGCCACCAAGGCCGGCATAGCGCATTTTAACGCCCTTCAGGTCATCAACCGATTTGATTTCCTTGTTGAACCAGCCACCGGCCTGCATACCGGAGTTACCAGCATAGAACGGCACCACGCCAAAATCGGCATAGACTTCTTCCCAAAGCTGCTGACCACCGCCAAAGCGCAGCCATGCCGTCAGTTCCCAGGCCGTCAGGCCGAAGGGAATGGTCGAGAAAAAGTTCAGAACCGGGTTTTTACCCTGCCAGTAGTAAGGTGTGCCATGGGCCATTTCGACCACACCCTGCTCGACTGCGTCCATGCATTCAAAGGGCGGAACCAGTTCGCCCGCGCCATACACGGAAATCGACAGGCGGCCATTGCTCATTTCTTTGACAATAGCCGCAAATTTTTCAGCGTTGGTGCCAAGACCCGGTGTGCCTTTGGGCCACGGCATAACCATACGCCATTTCAGGTTTTCCTGCGCCGAAGCAATTGCCGGTGCAGCTGCCGTCGCGGCAAGTGCGCCCGCCCCCAGACTGGCGCCTTTTAAAAACTGACGACGTTTCATCCTAACTTCCCCTAACCTGTTCTTATTTTAGCAGTTTGTTGCAAAAACTTGCGAACGAAGGGTGGATTTTGGCGAATTTCGCAAACAAATACCACCATTTTTCCAAGGGCGAAAAAACGGCCCTGCTTCGCGCAGTTTCAGACGCAAAATTCCGCCGCAGGCAGGTTGATGACCCGCAAAATCAGGGTTTGGTCGAAACCTGATACGACCTGAAAAATCAGTAAAATCGACAAAAGTTTAAATTCGAGATTCTTAAGTATAATGCATTTCTACTTAAAATTGCTTTTTGAAAAAGATACAATTTTAATTCAAAGAACAGATCGAAAAACCAAGGCATTGTTATGTAGTTTTTACTCATCCTACAATCGGGCTTTCACCATTATGGCATGTAAAGCCCCCATAATTTCCTTTCAAAAAGTGTGAATTGATTGCCGGTTTTTTAGAAAAAATGAAAAAAATCGGACCTATCCACACTAAAGTATAGTTAAATTTAATCTGATGAAAACCAACCTCAGATTTTAGAAGGATTCGTGCCAAAGCCTTTTTTTGGCACTGCTGCAGCGAAGAGAGATGGGGTCAGGGATGTCAGCAGAATTAGATCGTCGTATCGCTTTCGTTGAATTCAACGATAAAAAGCGCAGTTATCTGCGTGAACTTTGGCCGGTTATCGAAAAGAACCTGCCGGAAATGTTGGATTCTTTTTACAAAAAGGTGATGGCCCGGGCCGATCTTGCCGCCATTATCGGCGATATCAACCGTGTCGAAGGCCTTAAACGTGCCCAGACCAGCCACTGGAAGACCCTGTTCAAGGGGGATTTCGACGGGCATTATTATGAAGAAGTCCGCCGCATTGGTCGTGCCCATGAAAAAATCGGCCTGACCCCGGAAGCCTATGTATCGGGCTATAACTACATCCTTGGCATGATGACATCCATCCTGCATGACACTTTTCGCAAACGCCGCGAAGTTGGTGAAATGATTGCTGCTGCCTCGACGGCCATTATCATCGATATGGAAATGGCGATCACGATTTACTACGAAGAAACACGAAATACCTATCATCGTCGTCTTGGCGCCATGTCCGAGGATTTCCAGACAACGGTATCAAAGGTTGTTTCATCGCTGGCAGACAGTGCCAGTGACATGTCCAACGCGGCCGAGGCATTGGTCGATAGTGTGCAGCAAACCCGCACCCAGACCACCGGTGCGCGCGATGCAGCCGAAGTATCGGCCGAAAATGCCGCCACCGTTGCAGGTGCGGCCGAGGAACTTGACGGGTCCATTCGCGAAATTTCATCGCAGGTCAGCCGGGCATCAACAATATCGCAGGATGTTGAAGGCGCGGTGCGCGCAACATCCGATACCATCGGTATTCTTGATGCGACAGCGCAGGAAATTGGCACCGTTGTTGATTTGATCGACAAAATCGCCAGCCAGACCAACCTTTTGGCCCTGAACGCCACCATTGAAGCCGCCCGTGCCGGTGATGCCGGTAAAGGTTTTGCCGTGGTTGCAAGCGAGGTTAAAAACCTGGCCAATCAAACGGCCAAGGCCACGGGCGACATTACCGCGCAAATCAATGCGGTGCAGGAAACTACCCATCGCGCCGTGGACGCCATTCAGGGTGTTACCAGCCAGATCAGCATCATTGTGGATGCAGTTGCCGCCATTTCGGCAGCAGTCGAACAGCAAGCCGCCGCCACTGGCGAGATCAGCAACAACATCAACGCCGTTTCCAGTGCCAACCAGAATGTGAATTCCAGCCTGGGCCATGTTGGTTTGACGGCAGATCACACCGGTTCGGTCGCACAGGAAGTCCTTTCGGTATCCAAGGCACTGCGCAACCACGCCGATGTCTTGCGAAAAGATGTCGATAGCTTTCTTAAACGCCTGTCTGCCGGTTAAAAACAACCTACCTTACATACGCAAACAGCCCGGCCCAATCACAGGCCGGGCTGTTTTGTTTGGCGCAATCACAAAACAAAACCCGTGTGCGTTATTAACGTTCCCGTGCTTCTGATGGCGAGATGCCAAATACGCGTTTAAACGCGGTCGCAAAATTGGCCGGCGAGGAATAACCCGCCAGATAAGCCGCCTGGCCAATCGTTAATCCGTCCTTGTCCATGGCATCACGCGCGGTTTGCAGGCGGGTTTCGCGCATAAAATCCATAACCGTGGTGCCATAGGCGGTTTTAAACAGGCGCTGCAGGCGCGCGACACTCATATTCATCGCCGTGGCAAGATCGCGCAGGGACAGGCCACTGGTCATGTGGTGGGTAATATAATCGCGAATTTCCTGGGCTTTATCGGTGACATCCACAGATGCGGCCTGGCAGTTATGTTCGATCTGGGGTGTTTCCATCACGCTGCGCAGAGCTTCGCCAAAAATTTCCAGCCCGCGGCTTTCAATATAAATCTCGCGAAACAGCGGCAGCTCGATCGGCGGGTAAAGCATTTGTTCGGCCAGGGCGACAGCACGACGCGATGGTTGCCAGCGCACCGGCCCATGATCGCCGGTTAAAAATGCCCGGATCGCATCCTGACCGTGGCTTTGCCCCAGACTTTTTTCAACCCAGTCAAATCGCGCGGTTACCATCACCTTGCGCACGCGGTTATGTTTGGGAATACGCCGTGTCAGGGTAACGGCATGGGGCAACGCCCACATATAGCCAACCACACCATGCCTGGCGTCAAAATCAAACGGTTCATCATCAAATGCGCCTTCAACCCGGCCATCCACCACAATGGCAACCGTCACGGCTGGATGCACGAAATTTGAAATTTCAAAATCGCGCATTGCCACCGTATCGGTCGTATGCACGCGGAAATGCGATGTTGGCCTGTCATTAACCAGCCGCCCCTTCAACACCGTGTCATCGGGCTGCAAGCCTGCCTGCCCGCCTGCCACCTGCCGGCTTTGCCCGCCATTGCGCCACAAGGCAGCAGCGGTGATATCGTCGCGGTCAAGCGGTGTCCGTCGCAGCGCGGGCTGTTCTGGCAATTTATCCATCGTCATTTCCGTTCTGGTCCCTTTTCCCGCCTGGCAAACGGCAAAACGCCGTTTTCGCAGACAGGTGCGATGATTTCGCAAACGTCTATTGGCTGGTGACGTTTTGCAAAAATTAATATTAACAATCATTCGCATTTGGTAAAGACTATTCATCGATTGAGGGACCATATTATGCCGCAGCACCTGCTACCGTTGCTGTTTACCACTCATCTGCCCCTGCAGCGCTGGATCCGCACCACGCTTTTGACCGGGGTCAGCATTGCCGCCTTTCCCTGTGTCAGCCTGGCGCAGGACAACGGCAGTGAAAACAGCGCTGCGGCCAAACTGGACCCGATCACCATTACGGCGGACCGCGAAGCAGAAAATGCGCCCCTGCCCGGTGGCGTCACCATTGACCAGGAAGCATTGGATGCCATTGCCCCGCGCAGCCTGAAAGATGTGTTTTCCGGTGATGCGGCAGTCAATGTTGGCGGGGCATCGCCAGTCACACAAAAAACCTATGTGCAGGGCATTGAAGATACGAAACTGAACGTCACCATCGATGGCACCCGGCAGAACAATTCAAACTACCATCATCTGGGCACCACCATCATGGATCCCGGCATGTTAAAGCAGGTGGATGTTGAAACCGGTGTCGCCCCGGCAGACGGCGGCCCGGGGGCACTGGGCGGTTCCATTGCCTATGAAACCCGCGATGCCCGCGACATTGTTGAACCCGGTCGCACCTTTGGCGGATATGGCAAAATCGCCTATGACACCAATTCACAGGGACTAAGCGAATGGCTGACCATTGCCGGGCGCAGCGACAGTGTCGAGGCACTGGCCTATCTGCAAAATAACAACACCAATAATTACCGCGATGGCAATGGCGACAAGGTGCCTGGTACCGCCAATGGCAGCGAAAATGGCCTGGGGAAATTTGCCTTTAATGGCCGTGACGGCGAACGGTTCGAAGCCTTTGCCAGCCATTTGGAAGACGAAGGTGTGCGCCCGGCCCGGCCCAATTTTGGTGCCCTGACCGGCGGCCAGAACCCGCAATGGATTTCGTATAAGAAAACAGCGATGGGTGTTTCATATGTGGATGAAATACCAAATGGGCAGTTGGACCCGGAAGTGTCGCTGAATTACAGCAAATCCGAACTGGATGTGCCCCGCCTGCAAAGCGGCCCCAACTATTTTCATAACCAGTCCGAAGTCGAAACCATCAATGGCAAGGTTGCCAATAACTTTGACGTTGGCATGGGCAAGGTAAATACCGGGATTGATTTTTACCACGATGAAGCCACCGGCACCCATGACAATGGTGCGCGTGCTGGCACCTATAAGGAAAAATCGACCAATATCGGCCTGTTTTCGCAAGCCCGCCTGAACCTGACGGATCGCTGGCGCACATCCTTTGGCGGGCGGTTTGACCGGCAGTGGTTTACCGGCATTGATGGCACCGAATTTGATGAACAGGGCCTGTCTGCCAACGCCAATACCGAATATGACATTTTGCCAAACACCACCCTTTATGGCGGTGCAGGCACGGCTTTTGGCGGCCTGCCCATTGGGGAATCGGCGATCTATAATTTCACCGGTGTCTGGGATTACAGCAATTTCGCCCCATCGCGGTCATTTAACTACAAGGCTGGTTCCCGCGTTACGTTTGACCGGTTAACGCTGGACGGCAACGTATTTTACAACCGCATTGAACGGTCCCACGACCTGTCATCGGTTGACCGGCAAACAACGGCCGATCTGGTAACGCGCGGCATCAATCTTTCGGGCACCTATCAGTTCGATACGGCCTATATCCGCACCACATACAGCCACACCATTGTCCGGGCCGACGGTGCGCCGCCCGTTAGCACAGCATCGGCATGGCAAGGTGTTTTGCTGGGCGACATTATTACCCTTGATGCTGGTAAGGAATGGCGGGATCTGGGCCTGCGCGCCGGTATGTCATCCGAACTGGCACTGCGCAATGACGACCCCAAAAAATACGGCGAACAGCCCATCGATACCTATTTCGTCGCCAATCTTTACGGCGAATGGACACCTGAAATGCTGTCAAACGCGGTAACGCTGCGCATTGATGCCAATAACATCTTTGATCGCGCTTACAGCAACCGCACCACAACCGGTTACGACAGCATCCGTACCGAACCTTACCTTGATCCGGGGCGAAGCTTCATCCTTTCAGCGAAGGTTACCTTCTAACCCCCACCCACATATTTGCGCAATCGGGCGGCCCATACGGGCGGCCCCTTTGTGCGTTTTGACCGACCCAAAAACGCGGACATACGCATGAAAAAGCTGATCAAATCCCTGGCACATATTGCCATTATCACCGCAACGGCCACATTTGGCACCCAAACCGTCCTTGCGGCCGAACCCGCGCAAAAACAGGTCACCCTGACCGATGTTGCCGGCCACGACGTAACCGTGAATGTCCCGGTGAAATACATGATCCTGGGGGAAGGCCGGTTTCTGCCCAGTATCGGCATTTTGGACCCGGAAAACCCTGTTCGCTGGATTGCCGGTATGATGGGTGAATTCAAACGCCTGGATCCGGCAAGCTATGCCCAATATCAGGCGAAATTCCCCGCCATTGACGATATCGCGTTAATTGGCAGCAGCGGCGAAGAATCCTTTAATCTTGAAAAGGCGATTTCGCTGCATCCCGATGTGGCCGTTTTTGGCATTACCGGCGGGCATGGCCCCAGCGCCGAAAACAAACAGATTTTCGATACCCTGGCAGCCGCCAATATCCCCGTCGTCGCCATTGATTTTCGCCAGGACCCGCTGGTTAACGCCCCCAAAAGTGTGCGTATTCTGGGCACCCTGATGGGCAAGGAAGACCAGGCGGAAAAATTCCTGGAATTTTATGATCAAGGCCTGGCAACAGTACATGACCGGTTGGCAACAACCACCGAACGCCCCGGTGTGTTTATGGAAAGCCGTGTTGGCCTGGCACAGGAATGTTGCGAGGCAATGGGCCAGCAGATGATGGGCCGTTTCATTGACTGGGCCGGGGGCAAAAACGTGTTTGGCGATATCATCCCCGGCACACATGGCACGGTTACAATCGAACAGTTGCTGGTGACCCAGCCCGACTATTACATTGCAACGGCAATCGGCGCGGCCAATGTCAAAGACAATGGCAATCGCGTGATACTGGGGGCCATGGCAACACCCGATGATGCCGCAAAATCATTGCAGCACATAACCGGGCGTACCGGCATGGCGCAGCTTTCGGCCATTCAAAATGACCACCTGTTTTCGATCTGGCATCATTTTTACAACACACCAATGAATGTTGCCGCAGTCCAGCAAATGGCGAAATGGTTCCATCCCGACCTGTTTGCCGACCTGGACCCGAACCAGACATTGCAAACCTATTTTGACCAGTTTCAGGCGGTTGATCTGAACGGGGTTTATTGGACCGACACCAAAGCCGGAACCACGCCCCAATGAACCACCCCACCCCAAAGGACGTTGCCGCGAATGGCAACGTCCAACATGATGATATGAATATCAGCCAGACCGCCATTGACGCAGTGACAACCCCGCAAAGCGACCACAGCCTTGCCGGGCAATATCGCCGTTTTATTTTGCGCCGGATTTTATGGTTGTCGGTGCTGGCTATCGCACTTTTTGCGTCGGTTATCGTCAATATCATGACCGGCCCTGCCCTGCTGACTGTTGGGCAGGTTATTGGCGGCATTATTGACCCGGCATCGCTGGATGCTGCCACGCATGTCATTATTTTTGATGTGCGCCTGCCATTTGCCCTGATGGCGGTTGTGATTGGTGCGGCCCTGGGCCTTGCCGGGGCGGAAATGCAAACGGTGCTGAATAATCCACTGGCAAGCCCGTCCACACTGGGCATCATGCATGCTGCCACACTGGGGGCGTCGCTGGCGATTGTCTTTAACCTGACCTTTGGCCTGCCGGAAAGCTTCGTGATCCCGATCAGTGCCTTTGCCGGGGCAATCCTTGCGATGGCGGCCATCCAGTTTCTATCGCGGGCCTATGGTGCAAGTGTTGATACGATTGTGCTGTTTGGCATTGCACTGGTTTTTGCCCTTGATGCGCTGGTATCCCTTATTCAGTTTGCGGCCAGTTCCGATAGCCTGCAGCAGATTGTATTTTGGACAATGGGCAGCCTTGCCCGCGCCAGTTGGGAAAAAATCGCCATTGTTTCGGTGGTTTTATGCACCTGCATGCCGCTTGCCATGCGCCATGTCTGGAAGATGACGGCACTTCGCGGCGGCGAAGATTACGCGCGGAGCTTTGGCGTTGCCGTTGAACGGCTGCGTCTGCTGGTTCTGATACGTGTCAGCATCCTTACCGCTGTTGCCGTTGCCTTTACCGGCGTGATCGGCTTTGTCGGGCTGGTCGGGCCGCATATATCGCGCCTGGCCTTTGGCGAAGATCACCGTTTTTACATTCCGGGCAGCGTCCTTGCCGGTGCCTTTATTTTGTCGATGGCATCGCTGGTCAGCAAACATATCGTGCCGGGTATCCTGATCCCCGACGGGATTGTGACCGCGCTGATCGGTATTCCGCTGTTTCTGGCATTGCTGCTGTCGCAAAAAAGGCGGGGATGATCATGACCGAATTAGTGATCAAAAATCTGTCCATATCCTATGGCAGCAAAAATATCCTGTCAGACATCAATATCCCGGCCTTTGCACCGGGCAGCATGGTGGGTGTGCTGGGGCCAAATGGCGTTGGCAAATCAAGCTTCCTGCGCGCGCTGGCCGGGCTTAACAAATATCATGGTTCAGCCACGCTTAATGGCCTTGAGCTTGGGACAATGGCCCATCAGGACCGTGCAAGGCAGGTTGGCTATCTGCCGCAAACCCTGCCCCAAGGCACCAGCCTTGTCGCCTATGAGGCGGTTATTTCCGCCTGCCGTGCGGTAAGGCCGGACCTTAGCCACCCGCAGGCCCAAAAACTGGCGGAAACAACCTTTAACGAACTGGGCATCACCAAACTTGCCTTTCAGCCCTTGCATCAAATGTCGGGCGGGCAGCGGCAAATGGTGGGGCTGGCACAGGTGATTGTTCGTGCACCGGCGATCATGCTGCTTGATGAACCCACAAGTGCGCTTGATCTGCGCTGGCAGTTGCAGGTGCTTGATGTTGTCAGGCGGATCGCCCGGCAGCAACAGGGCCTTGCCCTGATGGCGTTACACGATATCAACCTTGCCCTACGTCATTGCGATTATGTGGTGCTGTTTGGCAATGGCCGTGTGCTGGCCTGTGATGATGTCAGCCGTGTTATGACGGTTGATCATCTTAAAACCGCCTATCAGGTTGATGGCCGTATCGAACAATGTTCGCAAGGCACACCCTTTGTCATTGTTGATCGCCTTTCCCCCACCCCCCATCACCATCGGGAATGATGATGTTTCACACCAAAGGAACGGTCAAAACGGCCCATGCCGCCAAATACCTGCAACAGCTTTGCAAGCATTTCGCCCACAAGGTTGAGGTTTCCTATTCCATGACCGAAGCCGATGTCGCCTTCCCTATGGGGCCATGCAAAATGCGGGCGACCGATGATGAGCTGCAATTTCACGCAAGCGCGCTAAAGGCCGAGGGGATTGAACGGATCAAAGGCATTATCATCAATCATCTGGACCGTTTCGCCTGGCGCGAAACCATCTCCTATGACTGGCAGGATTTTAACGACGCGGATTAACCCGGGCCAAGTCCCCCTGGATGACTGAAAAATGCACAAAGCAGAACGGCCCGGAAATTTCCGGGCCGTTTGTCATTTCACATTGATTAAACCACTTTAACGCAGATCGTAAATCAGCGGCACCTGGAAGGATACACGCGGGCCTTCCATATCGTCCGGGAATGGCGGGAAACGCTTGATACGTTCAATCAGCTTTTCCGTTGCGCGGTCCAGCAACCGGTTACCACTACCTTCCACCAGCTTGATGGTCGAAACCGTGCCGTCACGTTCAATCACCAGCAGCACAGTATTGCGGCCCTCAATCCCACGCCGGCGTGCTGCCGACGGATATTCCTGATAGCGCATAATCGTCTGGATCACCGATGACTGGTAATCAACAAATTTCGCCTGGCTAAGGGCCAAACCGCCCCCGCTACCCGATGCTGCACTGGCCGCCTGGCTGTGGGTTTTTGTCCCCGTTGTGCCATCGGATTTCTGGGAATTAAACGCACCACCCTGTGTCGGGGCCGTATCAGTGACCGGTTTTGTTACGGCCTCTGGTGCGGCCGGGGCTGGCTGGGGCTTGGGCTTTGCCACCGGTTCCGGTTTTGGCTCTGGCTTTGGCTTGGGTTTAACCGGCGGCTTTGGCTTTACCTTCGGCGGCACAATTTCTGCCAGTTCCGGCTTTGGCTCCGGTTTGACTTCCGGTTCTTTCACCGGTTCGGGCACCGGCTCTGGTTTAACTTCAGGGACCGGCTCCGGCTCTGGTACGGGTTCCGGTTCTATCACTGGCTCTGGTTCAGGTTCCGGGATAACTTCCGGCTCTGGCTCTGGCTCAGGTTCTGGTTCGATTACAGGTTCGGGAACGATTTCCGGTTCCGGCTCCACTTCGGGTTCCGGTGCGGGTTCGGGCTCGCTTAGCTCGGGGGCTTTTTCGGCCTCTTCCACGCCCTGGCGGCTATCCACATCGGAATTCGCACTTTCTTCGGGTTCGCTGTCTTCGCCGCTGGTTGCCCTGCCGTCGCCCAGCGAAATGCTGACACTTTGCACAGCCCCCATACCGCCCCAACCCGATGGCTGGGGCACGGGTGTTGCCAAAACAACACCGCCCGCCAGGACCGCACCTGTCAATGCAGTGGCAATCAGAAAGTCCGTTCGCTTCGACATCGAAATTCCGTTAATTCTGCGCTTCTACTGCAGTCATCAGCTGCACCTTGTCGACATGCAGTTCCTGCAGGCGTTTCAGCAATGCCACAATCATCTGGCCGTCGGTATCGCGATCTGCCCGAATTTCAATCGGGTGGTCCTGAAACCCTTCTGGCAGCAATGTGGTAATTTCACCCAGCGCACCGTGCTGGTCATCCACACCCAGTTGGCCAGTTTTATCAACCCACAGAACTACCGTTTCATCATCGCGTTCCGATGCATCAACACTGGAGGGCGGATTAACATCAAACGGCCCCAGTTTTTGCAGGCTGCCTGCAATCATGAAAAAGATCAGCAGCAGGAACACGATATTGATCAATGGCAGCATGGGTTCCTGGCCCATGGTGTCGTCGGTGATTTGAATGCGACGTTTCATTCTTCAATCAAATCCACGTTTTTAATGCCATCACGCCCTAAAACATCCATGACATGAACCAGGCTTTGCAGTTTTGCCCCATTAACCGGCTGCAAATGCACGGGTGCGCCAGCATGGTCACGGGTGATACGCGCAGCCAGTTTATCAAGCGGCGTGCTATCGCCGTTCAGGGTAATGGCACCGCTGCCATCAATGCGGACAATGGCCGGGCTGGTGTCTGATTTTCTGGCAGTGGATTTATCCTGCACAGTCACCGACATTTCATAGCCGCGCCAATCCAGGAAGCTTGATGCCAGCATGAAAAACACCAGCAGGATGAACACCACATCAATCAGCGGCGTCAGACCGATGACGGGCGACGAACTGCGATAACGGGAACGAAGCTGCATGGGAATTATTCCGCAGCGTGACGCAGACGGGTAATATTGGCGGCAGCATGGCTGTCACGGCCTGCAAGTTCCCCACGATTGATAATCAGGGTGCAGACCTCTTCGGTAACGGCGGCTGCGCGATTCACAATGCCCTGCATCCACATGTGAAGTGCAGTTGCCGGAATGGCCACCACAAGGCCGATTGCCGTTGTCAGCAATGCCAGCCAGATGCCACCTGAAAGAACAGACGGATCAATACGGCTGCCTGCGCCTTCCATTTGCTGGAAGGCATTAATCATGCCCATAACCGTTCCCAGCAGGCCCAAAAGCGGGCTGAGAACCGCAATCGCCGACATCAGACGCAAACCGCCGTTAAGGCCATCAATTTCCTTGTGTGCGCGCGATGCAATCAGGTCCGATGCCGATTCACGGCTATCGCCATCCCCAACGGGCAGCGACATGCCCAAACGGCCAATTTCCGCCGCCGGATGGCGGCGGCGCTGCAACAGGGTAAGTGCCTGCTGGTCATCGCCCGCAACAAGGTGACGTTCCAGATCGGGCACAAAGCCATCGGTGAACAGGCCACGGCGAATAAAACCGACCATTTTGTAGAAAAACAGCATCAGGCCGATAAGGGCCATGGCTGCCAAAATCCAGCCCACGGCCCCAGCACGGTCGATCAGGTCAAAAACCGGCAGGGTTGCAATGGCATCGGGCACCCACCCCGAATGGGCAATGGCAGTACCGCCCTGCAGCGCACCATCCACCATCTGATCAGCACCAGCAGCCCCTGTAACGCCGTCAACAGCCCCCTGGGCCGTTCCGGGGTCCACACCCCCGGCAGCAGCCTGCGCCACTGTATCGGCGGTTCCGGCAACACTTGAGGCAGCAGATTGCGCACTGTCGGTGGCGGCGGGAACAATATTGTCTGGCATGGGACTTCCGATCCTGATCAAAACTCGCAACAAGGTCGTTGCGTTTTCGCTATTGAAAATGATTTGCACTGTTTAATGCAAATGACTCTGCGATGCAATCTTAACTATTCGCAAAGGCGAATGGATCAGGGTCTTTTTTGCATCGCACCAGATGCAAATGCCTGCCGGCCAGCGCCATATGACCACCAGCAAGACAGACAGTTAATGCAATAGAAGGGAAGCAGCGCGGCACCCCGTAAGGCCGACGCATAACCAAAGCACCCTGAGGCAGGCAGGCCGGGGACAGACAGATCAGCGCCCTGCCCGGCAGAAACCAACAATTTGAATGATGGCAATATGTGCTTCCAGGGACCTTTCGGGACGCCAAAAGAATCCGCACGGAAAACAGCTGATACAGGAATTGGCGTGGCCGATTAATCAGTAGAAAAACAGCCGGGGAAATAGTGGAAAAAATAAACCCCCGAAACCATGCGGTTTCAGGGGTTTATTGGTGAGCCCGACAGGATTCGAACCTGTGGCCAACTGATTAAAAGTCAGTTGCTCTACCGACTGAGCTACGGGCCCAACGTCTCGGTGAGCGGCGTTTTAAAGCGGGATCACCGATGGGTCAAGCCCTGATTTTCAGAAAATTTCAATTTCGGAAAATAACATTTCAGCAGCCCGTACAAACCCATCTGAAACGGATGGAAAATGGGCAAAAATAAACCCCCGAAACCGGATGGTTTCAGGGGTTTATTGGTGAGCCCGACAGGATTCGAACCTGTGGCCAACTGATTAAAAGTCAGTTGCTCTACCAACTGAGCTACGGGCCCACAACGTGTTGACCGGCGTTTTAAAGGCATGCCCCCACCCGGTCAACCATTGATTTGCCGATTTAAGGCAGTTTTTTCACAATATGCGGGTTTTTGGCCCAAAAAGCAGAAAACCGCCCTGAAAAGAGCGGTTTCCGATTGAATTTGACGAAACAAATTCCCGTTTATTGTGCGTCAGCAGCGATCTGCATTTTCACGATATGGTCCGGGTCGGCCACGCGGCCATTGGCCCAGGGCGCGCCCTTCTTGATATTGTCGACAAATTCCATGCCCGAAACCACCTGACCCCAGATGGTATATTGACCATCAAGATGCGGTGCAGCGGCAAAGCAGATGAAGAACTGCGAATCAGCGCTGTTCGGATCGGCCGCACGGGCCATGGAAACAGTGCCGCGCACATGGTGGGCATCAGAAAATTCAGCCTGCAGCTTGGTGCCCGAACCGCCGGTGCCATCACCTTTGGGGTCACCTGTCTGGGCCATGAAACCATCAATCACGCGGTGAAACAACAGCCCGTCGTAAAAACCGCTGCGAACCAGTTCCTTGATTCGTTCAACAGTTTTCGGTGCCAGATCCGGGCGCAGCTGAATAACGACGCGACCATCCTTGAGATCAAGGTAAAGGGTGTTTTCAGGGTCAAGCGCGGCGGCATCCGTCGTCTGTGCCTGTGCTGCGCCGATTCCACCGTTCGACATTGTAAAGATTCCCAAAGCAATAATAACAAGAGAAAGAAAACGAAGCAGACGCATGGCCTTTGCAACCTATTCCTTTTCCTGTGCCAGTTTCTGCTGCAAAGCCTGCAACACAGGGGCTGGCACAAATTCGGTTACGGAACCACCCAGCCGGGCGATTTCCTTGACAAAACGCGACGACACAAACTGCTGTTTGTCCGACGCCATCAGAAACACGGTTTCAATATTTGGTGCCAGACGGGCATTCATGCCAGCCATCTGGAATTCATATTCAAAATCCGAAACAGCACGCAAACCGCGAATGATTACGGATGAATGATTTTCTGCGGCAAAATGCATCAGAAGCGACCCGAAAGGCTTGACCTCGGTCCGGGCGGCAACCTCGCCGCCCGCTGCCTTCAGGGATTCGCGTACCAGTTCACACCGTTCCTCGACCGAAAACATCGGCCCTTTGCCCGCATTGATCGCCACACCGACAATCAGATGATCCACAATGCGGGTCGCCCGGCGAATAATGTCCATATGACCCTGGGTGACAGGGTCAAATGTACCCGGATAAATTCCGATACGGTCAGGATCGATTGTTTTTTCTACCATCGGCCCTGATCCCGTTATTCCGCCGTAGACGGATCGGTTTCTTCATCGCTGCCAGACTGTGCATCGGCATCTGCCCCGCCTTCCGGCGCAACAGAGGTTTCAGCACCGTTTTCAATGTCGGCCTCGTCTTCCTCGGCGCTGTCACCCAGGTTGTTAAGGCGTTCAACGGCAACGACCTGTTCATCATCGGCGGTCCTAAACAGGGTCACGCCCTGCGTTTTACGACCGGCAATACGAATGTCGTGGGTTGGCATACGAATGACTTTGCCACCATTGGTGACCATCATCAATTCGTCGCTTTCCTCGATCACGAAGGATGCCGCGACCATACCGTTACGTTCGGACATGTCGATATTGGCAAAACCCTGCCCGCCACGCCCGGTCACACGATATTCATAGGCCGAGGTACGCTTGCCGTAACCATTTTCCGTCACTGACAGAATAAGCTGGTCACCGGAAAGCAGCTCGTCATAGCGTTCCTGGGTCAAAAGTTCGAGCGGCAGGCCATCCTCGGCGCGGATTTCCTCGCGGCGAAGCTTGGCGGCGATCGAAAGATATTCGCTGCGTTCTTCCATGGTGGCATGTGAGCCCCACAGAACCGACATTGCGATAACTTCATCACCATCGGCCAGACGGATGCCGCGTACACCAACCGAATTACGGCCGGTAAAGACGCGCACATCGGCCACACGGAAACGAATGCATTTGCCCTGACGGGTGGTCAGAAAAATATCATCGTCATCGGTGCAGGTCTGAACAGCAATCAGGCTGTCACCCCGGTCTTCTTCCAGCTTCATCGCGATCTTGCCGTTGGATTTGACATTTACAAAGTCGGCAAGACTGTTGCGGCGGACGTTACCCGTCGATGTCGCAAACATGATGTGCAGGTTTGGCCATTCTTCCTCGTCGGGAAGCGGCAGAACGGTGGTGATATGTTCACCTTCGGAAAGCGGCAGAAGGTTGACCAGGGCCTTGCCCCGCGATTGCGGCGTGCCCAGCGGCAGGCGCCACACCTTCATTTTATAGACCATACCCAGCGAACTGAAGAACAGAACCGGCGTGTGGGTGTTGGCCACAAACAGTTTCGAGACGAAATCTTCGTCACGGGTTGCCATGCCCGAACGGCCCTTGCCGCCACGGCGCTGCGCACGATAGGTCGACAGTGGCACACGCTGGATATAACCGGCATGCGACACGGTAACCACCATGTCTTCACGGGCGATCAGGTCTTCGATGTCATGTTCGAATTCGGCTTCAACGATTTCCGTGCGGCGCTCGTTGGCAAATTCGTTGCGCATTTCGCTCAATTCGTCTTTCAGAATTGTCAGCTTGCGTTCGCGCGATGCCAGGATATCCAGGAAGTCCTTGATCTTCTCGCCCAGTTCGGTCAATTCCGCGGCAATCTTGTCGCGTTCCAGACCGGTCAGGCGATGCAGGCGCAGTTCCAGAATGGCGCGGGCCTGGGCTTCGGACAGGCGATAATTGCCATCATCCGATCCCACCTGGTGCGGATCGGCAATCAGCTCGATCAGCGGGACGATATCGCCTGCCGGCCAGCTTTTTGCCATCAGTTGTTCACGGGCAATCGTCGGGTCGGCGGCATTGCGGATCAGACGAATGACTTCGTCGATATTGGCAACGGCAATCCCCAGGCCGACAACAACATGCGCACGATCACGTGCTTTTTTCAGCAGGTGGATGGTACGGCGCGTGATAACTTCTTCGCGGAATTCGACAAATGCCTGAATGATTTCTTTCAGGTTCATCAGTTCCGGCTTGCCCCGGTTCAGGGCCAGCATGTTCACACCAAACGAGGTCTGAAGCGCTGTAAAGCGGAAAAGCTGGTTCAGCACAACATCGGCAACGGCATCGCGTTTAAGCTCGATCACCATGCGCACACCGGAACGGTCCGATTCATCACGCAGGTCCGAAATGCCTTCCAGCTTCTTGTCACGCACCAGATCGGCGATTTTTTCCAGCAGCGTTGCCTTGTTCACCTGATAGGGAACTTCGGTCACGATGATGGCTTCACGATTGGCGCGGATTTCCTCGACATGGGTGCGCGCGCGCATCACCACAGAGCCACGACCCGTCTTGAACGCCGAATGAATACCGGAACGGCCCAGAATAAGCCCGCCAGTCGGGAAATCCGGCCCGCTGACATATTCCATCAGGCCTTCAACCGAAATGTCGGGATTATCAATTACCGCCATACAGCCATCAATCACTTCGCCCAGGTTATGGGGCGGAATGTTGGTTGCCATACCCACCGCAATACCGCCGGCACCATTGACCAGCATATTGGGATAGCGCGCCGGCAGCACCGACGGTTCCTTGGTGGTTTCGTCATAGTTGGCGCGAAAATCGATGGTATCCTTGTCGATATCATCAAGCAGATAATGCGCGGCCTTGGCCAAACGGGCTTCGGTGTAACGCATGGCGGCGGCCTTGTCGCCATCCATGGAACCAAAGTTCCCCTGCCCGTCAATTTGCGGCAGACGCATCGAAAAATGCTGCGCCATACGGACCATGGCATCGTAGATCGCGCTATCGCCATGCGGGTGATATTTACCCATGACGTCACCAACGACACGTGCCGATTTACGGAAAGGCTTGTTCCAGTCAAAGCCGTTTTCATGCATGGAATACAGAATACGGCGATGAACAGGCTTCAGCCCGTCACGAACATCGGGCAGCGCGCGGCTGACGATCACGCTCATCGCGTAATCGAGATAGCTGCGGCGCATTTCGTTTTCGATGGATACCGGAAAAATATCGCGGCTGGCAGTGTTTGACACTTCGGAGGACAAAGGCCGTAACCTCTTAAACGCTTAATCAAAAAGGAATCAATGCGGCCCGCCCTGCTATCGCATAACAAGCCATTGAGGGCGGAAAGTATCAGGTTTGACCGTCACAAACAACATATGACGCAGCACCTTTTCAGGCAAATCGTGCAAGCGGCAGGTTTCAGTCCTTTTTTGCACTTCCCGGTGCCACGGCCATTGCACTTGCGCGCGCCCCGAAGCGGATATTTGCCGCCGCAATCCCCGCCAGAATGATCACCATCGCAATCAGTGTGCTGGGTGCCGGAACCTCGCCCAGCACCGCCAGACTGACCAGAATTCCAACCGCTGGCACCAGATAATTGTTAAAGGCCAGAAATCCCGCCCCGGTACGCGCCACCATCAAGAGCAGCACAAACATTGCAAGCCCCGTAGGCACCACACCAAGATAGGCAATCGCCAATGCCCCATGGGCTGACCACGCCATCGTCCAGGGCTGATCAACGATCAGGGCGACGGGTGAAATCGTCAGAGAGGCAAAAGTCAGAATCAACGCCGCTGACCCGGCGCGTGGCTGGTCACGCACATGGCGGGCAACCAGCGAGGAAATGGCATAACAAATTGCCGCCACCAGAACCGCAAGCTGATAGGGCAGATCACCGCCAAGCCCCGAAAGGGTTTCAGGACCGACCAGCACCACAACCCCACAGGTTCCCAGCACAAGCCCCAGAACCTTGCCGATGGTCAGTTTTTCATCACGGGTGACGAAATGGCCCAGAACAACGGTTGTTAAAGGCACAACCGACATCAAAATGGCCGCAAGCCCGGCATTGATGCGGGTTTCGCCCATGCTGATCAGAAAAAACGGAATGGCATTGCCCAGCAGGCCGCACATAAAGGCCGCAATCCAGGCCCCGCGCCCCTTGGGCAAACTGCCCCGGCGCAGCAAAACAATCCCCCATAAAACGATCGCGCCAAGCGTGATCCGCCCGGCCGCAACCACCAACGGGGAATAGGCGTGAACACCCAGTTTGATAAAGGCAAATGAACTGCCCCACATCAGCGCCAGCAATATCAATAAAAAGTAATCAATCATTCCCGGACGTGACATGTTTCCCGCCTATTATCGCCATAATTTCTGGTGCATATGGCTTTGGTTCACCCATCAAAATGACGGGAACTTTTTCAAAGTCTTTGCGTTAGCGATTATCTTGAGAAAGATCAACAAAATAGAAACACCTGTCGTGCTACACAACCAGACTGCCGAACATAACCTGCGGGTGAAACCTTATGTCGCGCAAAAAGGTATACTACAACCCTGACGAATAATCAGGGACAGCGGCGCAATCGAGTTATTGATAATGATTTGCAATTGCGTTAAGCTGCAACCACAACAAAGAACGAAGCGAGCAATAAGATGAGTTATGTCGATCACGAACTGAGCATTGATGAAATGTTGGCCGATCCGATTGTCCGGACACTGATGGCCTATGACCGCATCACGGAAACAGATGTTCGTAAAACTCTGGCTCAGGTTGTAACTGCGCGCGAAACCAATCATCCCCGCCTGTCACGACGCCGCCAAACGCAGCAGCCCCAAAGCTGGGCGCAGCAGGCCGCCCCGATGACGGCCCCCAAAACGGCAGCCTGACGGTAAAACACCGTATTTTCAGCAGGGTTTTCATGACCTTGCCCACCCTAATTTGCGACCCTCGCCTTTTTCGGCTTGAGGGTCGCAAGCGTATTCAGGCCAGATTTTTACAGAAAGACTCGGCACGCAAACCGCACCGAACTTTCCCTGTTCAACCCTGCCTTTCGACGAATCAGACACCAAAGTTAACAAGTCCCACCAACACGCCCGGCCCAAAAACAGCCGATTACACGGGTTGATCGCATAAACTGGAACATTTCCAGCCTGCGCATTGTTGCGTATTGACAAAGACTGGCATCAACCCGCGATTTTGCCTATACTGTTGGAATTATGACAGCTATTGGCAGCATCCAGACCATACCGGGTAGCGGCGGGCGTCTTGGCGAAGTTATCGCCATGAACGGCTTGGCCAGCGCCAGCAATGAGGGAGCCTCTACCGGAGGGTCGTCCCAGTCCGGGGTATTGCCACGTCAAATGGCCGCTGTCTCGTTGGTGCCACTTGCGACACCCGCCAGCAAGGCCGCCCTTGCCGCCCCCTCTGGCAATGGAAGCCAGCCAGCAGCACCGACCACCACAAAAGATGGTTCTGCGGCCAATCAGTCAAATATTCCTGCCACACCAGCACCGGCAGCACGCCCTGCCCCCGCCATTTCGGCGGCATCCGTTACGGTTATTCAGCAGGTTGACCCGCGAAGCCTGCCTGGTGGCAGCGGCAGCACTGCCGATATTGACCTGCCGGGCAGCAGCGACAACAAGGATACGACCCCAGCGCCGAACGCCAAGGCACCGGATGGCGCGCCCGACACCCTGAGTGCCGGTGCCCAGGAACAGGTGCGCCGCATGCAGGACCGCGATGCGGCCGTTCGCGCCGAGGAAAACAGCCACAAGGCCCTGGCCGGGGCCAATGCCGGCATGATCAGCTATGATTACGCGGTTGGCCCGGATGGCCGCCTTTATGCCGATGGTGGCCATGTTTCGATCATGCCCCTGCAGGGGCTTAGCGGCATTCAGGCTGTTGCCAATCAGGCGGCTATTGGCCGTGCGGCATCGGTTGGCACCTCCACCGCCGACTTTGCCGCCCACAAAGGGGCATCTGGCAATATCAGCCACATGCTTAGCCAGCAGCAACAGGCTGCCAGCCGGTCCTATAACGAAACCACGGCCATGATGTTCAGCCAGCAGCCAAAGTCTGCCGGGCTGGTTGCCTGATTTCCCATAACATTTTACAAAAAGCCTAATCCGGTGCCCTTTGATGGCATCGGCGATCTGTTTTGCCTGCGGCGGGGTGCTATTGCATCATGCACGGGCCAATATGCATACTGGCAAGCCCATGACGATAAAACCCGATACATCACCGCTATCAACACCCGCCAGCAGCGAAACCATCGCCTTGGCCGAAGATTTGCGCCAATGCATTGGCAGTTTTGTGCGCAATGTGCGCAGCGAAGCCAACACGCCGACATCGGCGCAAAACGAAACCCTGGCCTTGATCGCCCGGGACGGGCCGCAAAGCATGGCGGTGCTGGCGCAAAAGCGGAGCGTCAAACATCAAAGCATGCGCCTGGTGATTGCCCAACTTGAAAAAGCCGGGCAAATCACGCGCCAGCCCAACCCGGATGATGCCAGAAGCCACCTGATCGCTTTGACCGCCGCGGGTGAAAATGCCTTAACCACAGCAAGACAGGCCCGCACGGACTGGATTGCCGCGAAAATACAAACCACCCTAAACACGGCAGAGCGCCAGTCACTGCGCAACGCGATCACAATTTTGCAAAAGCTTGGCGCGCCGACTGACGATCACTAATTATTTAGGCTGGGGCACGACAAAACCCGCTAACCGCGAAGGCTTCAGGCCTGTTTCTGCAGGGCCAGCAGCACCGATGGCAAAGTGTTGACACCCCAATGGGCGATATATTTGCCATTACGGATCGCCACAATATCAATCACACCAATTGAAACGGCATGGCCCGTTGGGGCAATTCCCATCAAGGGGCCGGTATGTTTCCCGGAAATGGATTTTCGGGTCGTGATCTTGTCACCCTCGGCAATCTGGTCATGGATCGTCACCTTCAAACCCGATAATGCCGGGCGCAAGATATTTTCAAAGGTGTGCCACATCCCCTCTGCCCCGTTGGGCATACCTGGCGGGGCAGAATGATTGATAAATTCATCATCAAACAGGCTTTCAAAAACTGCGCGATCCCCCTTCTCGATCACTTCGCGGTTAAATCGTCGGACAATCTCTTTGTTTATCTCGCTCATGGGTATCTCCTCAGGCTGGATCACTTCCGTATATATACAGTTAAACTGTATATATAGCATCAAAAAAGGCGCCGGTCGAAACAGGCGCCTTTTCACAGGTGGCTAAACCCAGCCTAAGCCTTGCGTCTTTTAGGACGCATAATGCCAGTAAACGTCGTAGCCGGGGTTAAACACGGTCACCAGGCCGTCTTTGGTGTCGATTTTGTCAGCAAAGCTTGCCGGAACATTCCGTTTTTCCAGCGTAATTTTGGCGTCATTTACCGGCAGGCCATAAAATGCCGGGCCGTTCAGCGACGCGAAGGCCTCCAGCTTATCAAGTGCATTTTCTTCTTCAAAAACATGCGCAAGCAGCTGGACAGTATTATTTGCGGTGAAAATACCGGCACATCCGCACGCACTTTCTTTCCGGTCATCGGTGTGCGGTGCCGAATCAGTCCCCAGGAAGAACCGCGCATCACCCGACGTTGCCGCAGCGCGCAGGGCAAGGCGGTGCTTTTCACGCTTTGCCACCGGCAGGCAATACATGTGCGGGTGAATCCCGCCAACCAGAATGGCATTGCGGTTAATGATCAGATGGTGGGTCGTGATTGTCGCACCAACATTGGTGTCGTTAGATTTGACGAATTCGACACCATCCTCGGTGGTGATGTGTTCCATGATAATGCGCAATTCCGGCAGGCGCTTGCGCAGCGGGGCCAGAATGCGATCGATGAACACGGCTTCGCGGTCGAAAATATCAATTTCAGGATCGGTCACTTCGCCATGGACGCAAAGCGGAATGCCCAGCTTTGCCATGCGCTCCAGCACCAGCATTGCCTTTTCAAAATCGCGCACACCGCTGGCCGAATTGGTGGTTGCCCCGGCAGGATAAAGCTTCAGCGCGCTGATCACGCCTTCCTTATGGGCGGCTTCCACATCGTCGGGGTCTGTCCCCTCGGTCAAATACAGGGTCATTAACGGGGTAAATTCGTGCCCGGCCGGCAGGGCCGCGACAATGCGGTTGCGATAAGCGGTTGCATCGGCCTTGGTCAAAACTGGCGGCACCAGGTTCGGCATGATAATGGCACGGCCAAAATGGGCACTGGTTTCCGGCAGAACCGCGCGCAGCATGTCGCCATCACGCAAATGCAGGTGCCAGTCATCAGGGCGATGGATGGTAATGCGATTGGACGACATGGGGGAACCTCCTGAAACATGCAGACAGATGCGCAATCAGCCATAAGGGCGCGCGTGCTGCTGCTCAGTACCAGATCAGCCATTTTTTGGGAATTGCAAACATCGGCCAGCAGGTATTTTGCCATCCGCATAGCCAGAAAGACAAAAGGCCAGGCTGTTAAGCCTGACCTTTTCACAATGGGGCGAGTGATGGGATTTGAACCCACGGCCCCCAGAGCCACAATCTGGTGCTCTAACCGACTGAGCTACACCCGCCATCATTTGGCGTTACCGCCATCGTGTGGCGCGGTTTTTATCGCCGTGGGCATGGTACGTCAAGCGGAGATTTCGACTTTTTTTCACATCCCTGCAAAAGGCCGCCAACAACCCGCCAATCCCTGCGATTTTCGGGCGTTAAATTACCCCGGCCCGCCCTTTCAGGTTTATTGCGACATTTTTTCATTCGCATATTTCACTTGCGTCAGGACAGAATGGGAACAATTAAGTCAACGCGATATCATGAATCCGGCATATTCCGATCCTATCAGAAATGCCGGAGCAGGTAAGGAAACGGAGAATCCGATGAAGTGGGGCGTGATCAGCACAGCCAATATTGGAACGGCAAAAGTCATTCCGGCGATGCAGCAAAGCGACAAGCTGGAGATTCTGGCCATTGCCGGCCGCGATCTGGAAAAAACCCGCGAGGTCGCCGAAAACCTGCGCATTCCACGCGCCTATGGTTCATATGAAGAATTACTGGCCGATCCCTCGATCGAGGCCGTTTACAACCCGCTGCCCAACCACCTGCATGTGGAATGGACCATCAAGGCCCTGGAAGCGGGCAAGCATGTCCTGTGCGAAAAACCGATCGGCATGAACACCGAAGATGCCCAACGCCTGCTCGACGCCCGCGAAAAAAGTGGCAAACAGGTGCTTGAGGCTTTCATGGTGCGCCATCACCCGCAATGGAAACATGCCCAGGAACTGGTTGCCAGCGGGCAGATTGGCGAGCTGACGGCAGTTCAAAGCATTTTCACCTACCACAATACCGACCCGTCGAATGTGCGAAACAAAAAGGACATTGGCGGCGGCGGACTGCTTGATATCGGATGTTATTGCATTGTTGGCCCGCGCTATATTGTCGGGCGTGAACCGGTGCGTGTGGTATCGTTAATGGATAAAGACCCGAAATTTGGCACTGACCGCCTGGTTTCAGGGATGCTTGATTTTGGCAGCGGGGTTCAGGCCAGCTTTGTTTGCGGCACACAATCTGCTGCTGTACAGCGTGTGCATATTCTGGGCACCGAAGGACGCATTGAAATTGTCATGCCCTATAACCCGGTGCCGGAAAATCCTGCTGTCATCCGTGTCGGCACGCAAAAGCAGCCGGGATTTGATGAAGCCCGCGAAATCACCTTCCCGGTTTGCAATCACTATACCCTGCAGGGCGAAACCGCGACGGCCATTTTTAATGGCAGCATCGAGGTTGATTATCCCATCGAAGACGCCATCAATAATATGAAGATCCTTGATAGCCTTGCCCGCTCTGCCCGCACTGGCAGCTGGGAAATGGTGGATCACAAATAATCGGCCTGCGGCTTCGCACAGCCCGAACCAGGCAATAAAAAAGGACATCGCCGGTCGCGATGTCCTTTTTGTTTGGGCATATGCCGCAAAATCAGGCAGCAAAAACCTTCTTCATCCGCGTGATGGCTTCTTCCATCATTTCCTCGCGTTTGCAGAAGCAAAAACGCACAAAATGGCGCACATCGCCCTGCTGATAAAAGGCGGAAACCGGAATGGCGACCACCCCCACCTTTTCGATCAGATACTGGCAAAAGGCCTCGTCATCGCCTTCAAACCCCAGCGGGCGGAAATCGCAGGTGATAAAATAGGTCCCCTGGGAATCCAGCACATCAAAACCAACTTCGCGCAGCCCCTTCATAAGGTAGTTGCGCTTGTTTTCCATATCGGCGGTAAAACCGGCAAAATAGCTGTCATCCTGGTTAAGGCCATAGGCCACGCCGTGTTGCAGGTTCGGTGCCGTTGTAAAAACCAGGTACTGATGGGCTTTTGAAATCGGCTCCAACAGTTTGGCGCAGGCAGTGATGTAGCCTACTTTCCAGCCCGTCAGTGAAAAGGTTTTGCCTGCCGAGCCAATCCGAACACAGCGATCCCGCATACCGGGAAAGGTCATTAGCGGGCGATGCTTGCGACCATCAAAAACCAGATGTTCATAAACTTCATCGCACAGGGCATAGGCATCGTGCCGGGTGACCAGCTCTGCCACAAAAGCCAGTTCATCATCGGTAAAAACCTTGGAACAGGGATTCATCGGTGAATTGATCAGAACCAGCTTGGTTTTGTCGGAAAAGGCTGCTGCCAGTTCCTCGCGC
The DNA here is from genome assembly GCF_002844375.1 of Thalassospira marina. NCBI lineage: Bacteria > Pseudomonadati > Pseudomonadota > Alphaproteobacteria > Rhodospirillales > Thalassospiraceae > Thalassospira > Thalassospira marina. The sequence continues at coordinate 2,449,697 of NZ_CP024199.1, forward strand.
GGCAATTCCCAATGCGGCGGGGTTACGCGCACCAGTTTGGGAATGCCCCCTGCCAGCTTCACAATCGGCAGGTAGCTGTCATAAAGCGGCTCGATCAGGACAACCTCGTCACCCGGTGCCACCAGCCCCAAAATGGCGTTTGCCAGGGCTTCGGTCGCGCCAGCCGTCACCATGACTTCGCTTTGGGCATCGATATCCAGGTCATAGAACCGTTTATTATGGCGGGCGACGGCTTCGCGCAGTTCGGGAATACCCATCATCGACGGGTACTGGTTGGACAGGTTCATGGTTGCATCCGCCGCAGCCTGGCGAATATCGGCCGGGCCATCGGTATCGGGTGCACCCTGCCCCAGATTGATCGCCTGGTGTTTACGGGCAAGGCCACTCATGACTTCAAAAATCGTAATACCGCCCGATGCAAACAATGGATTGCCGATAAAATCCGACATCACGAACCGTCCTTTTACCTGTCTTGGTCAAATCTTCTTGCGCAGGCGATCACCATATGATGGCAAAGCAGCCCTGCATGTTTCTGTATCTTCATATGTTTCTGCCACGATGGCAGGGCAATGACCAGCATCGCGCACCGATAGGCGCAATAAAACAGGCAATCATGCCTCATCCCACCCGCAAAAATAGAATCGGTGCCCCGCAACATGCCTTTTGTTTGGTCTGATTGCGCACGGAAATAACAATTTTGGCGCGGCAGATTTTACAATTTTTCCAGATGCCTCTCGATGCGTCATCATTTTGCATATTTTTTATGCAAACTGCCTAAAATACGATCAGCAAATAATAAATTTTCCATGATAACCGGTGGGTTTTACTAGGTTTTCGCCATAAGACTCCCTAGAATATCGGCACTCGGCGACGGGAGCTTAAAACTGGCACGCGCCGTGCTAACCACATTGACCGAGTTCATCGCAACTCTCGCACAAAGCAGAGGGCGCTTAATGAAAAAGATTGAAGCCATCATCAAGCCGTTCAAGCTTGACGAGGTTAAGGAGGCCCTTCAGGAGATCGGCCTTAAAGGGATTACCGTTACCGAAGCCAAGGGCTTTGGCCGTCAAAAAGGTCACACGGAACTTTACCGTGGCGCTGAATATGTGGTCGATTTCCTGCCGAAGGTGAAGCTTGAGATTGTTGTCGAAGACACGCTGGTCGAGCGTGCAATCGAGGCAATCCAGCAGGCTGCCCATACCGGCCGGATCGGCGATGGTAAAATTTTCGTATCCTCGCTTGAGGACGCGATCCGTATCCGTACCGGCGAACGGGGTAACGACGCGATCTGATCGGTCGTTACGTTTCTGCTCGCCATACGGTCACTGAATTATTGAGTTTTAAAGGGTTGCATCATGTCTGACGCTGCTTCAGTACTTAATTTGATCAAAGAAAAAGGCATCCAGTTCGTGGATCTGCGCTTTACCGATTCCAAAGGTAAATGGCAGCACACCGCGCAGGACATCTGCTCGATCGATGAAGACGTCTTCACCGACGGCATCATGTTCGACGGTTCGTCCATTTCGGGCTGGAAAGAAATCAATGAATCCGACATGGTTCTGATGCCCGATCCCTCGACCGCCGTTGTTGACCCGTTCACCGCACAGCCGACCCTGATCGTTTTCTGTGACGTTATCGAACCGGCGACCGGCCAGGGTTACGAGCGCTGCCCGCGTTCGACCGCAAAACGCGCACTTGCTTACATGAAATCGGCCGGTATCGGCGACACCGCATATTTCGGTGCTGAACCTGAATTCTTCATGTTCGACGACGTTCGCTGGACCACCGCTGGCGAAGGCATGGGTTACCAGCTTGACTCCGAAGAAGGTCCGTACAACACCGGCACCGAATTCGAAGGCGGCAACCGTGGCCACCGTCCGGGTCCGAAGGGCGGTTACTTCCCGGTACAGCCGGTTGACTCGGCCAACGACATCCGCGCCGAAATGGTCAACTACATCAACGAAATGGGCGTGCGTTGCGAAAAGCACCACCACGAAGTTGCTCCGTCGCAGCACGAACTGGGTATCGGTTTCGGCACCCTGATCGAACATGCTGACGCGATCCAGATCTACAAATACTGCATCCACATGGTTGCACACCAGTATGGCAAAACCGCAACCTTCATGCCGAAACCGGTATGGGGCGACAACGGTTCTGGCATGCACACCCACCAGTCGATCTGGCACGAAGGCAAGCCGCTCTTTGCTGGTAACGGCTATGCTGACCTGTCTGACACCGCTCTGTACTATATCGGCGGTATCATCAAGCATGCCAAGGCGCTGAACGCATTCACCAACCCGACCACCAACAGCTACAAGCGTCTGGTTCCGGGTTTTGAAGCACCGGTTCTGCTGGCATACTCTGCCCGTAACCGTTCGGCTTCCTGCCGTATTCCGTACACCGCTTCGCCGAAGGGCAAGCGCGTTGAAATCCGCTTCCCGGATGCCCTTGCCAACCCGTACCTGGCATTCTCTGCCATGCTGATGGCTGGCCTTGACGGTATCGAAAACAAGATCCACCCGGGCGAAGCAATGGACAAGAACCTCTATGATCTTCCGCCGGAAGAACTCAAAGAAGTTCCGACCGTTTGCGCATCCCTGCGTGAAGCACTGGAAAGCCTGGACAAGGACCGCGAGTTCCTGAAGAAGGGCGACGTGATGAGCGACGACCTGATCGATGCTTATATCGGTCTGAAAATGGAAGAAGTTATCCGTTTCGAACAGTCGCCGCACCCGGTCGAATTCGACATGTACTACAGCGGCTAATTGGTTCGCCAATTACCAACGTAATCGGAGCGCCCGGCATTTTGCCGGGCGTTTCTTTTTTGAGCACCCGAACAGCACGTGCCGCTTCCGACCACCCATTGGCCTACAAGGGACAAAGGCGCGAAGAGGCTGCGTCACAATAACATGCCCCCAACAACCAACACAAAACCCCGCCTGCAGATGCAAACGGGGTTCTGAATAAATCGGGCTATCAGGCCTGATTATTCTTCGATCAGATCAACATCTTTTTCGACATCATAAAGGGCATATTGCCCCTTCCCGGCCAGCTTTGCCTGATACATGGCCTTATCGGCACGGCGGAGTTGTTCGCTCATGTCACAGAAACCGCCATCAAACACCGAAATACCAATCGATGCGCCAATCGGGCATACCTTGCCTTCCCAGACATAGGGTTCTGCCAGCGATTTAAGGATTTCATCGGCCATTTTCGCCATTTCGGCTGCTTTGCCTTTATTGACGAAAACCAGGGTAAATTCATCGCCGCCCAAACGCGCCACTTCATCGGCACGGCGGGCAACGCGCACCAAGCGGCGTGCGGTTTCAACCAGCACCCAGTCCCCGGCGGCATGGCCCAATGTATCGTTCACCTGTTTGAAACCGTCCAGATCCAGCAGGAAGACAGCAGCAGGCGTTTCCGTGCCACGCAAAACCGATTCACAATGGTTGAGCTTCTGCATAAAGCGGGCACGGTTGGCAAGGCCGGTCAGTTCATCATTGTTGGCCTTGTTCTGCAATTCGCGGGCCGCCATTTTCTGCTTGGTGATATCGGCAACCCACCACAATACCGCTTCGCGCCCTTCAAAAGGCAGCGGCTCCAGCGAGGTTCGCAGCCAGCGGGCTTCTTTGGCACCTTGGGGACGAATGCGCAGTTCCACGTCATGCAACTCGCCCATGGCATCCATTTCAAGCAGGCTTTTCTCGCGATAACGTTCCGAAAGCAAAATGCTGTCTGTCGCATCGGTAATCGGCGTTTTATTGCTGACTTCGGCGGGTTCAGCCCCGTCCGCCCCTGCTGGGCTTTCAACTTCAACACCGAGAAGTTCGATAAAGGTCTGGTTGAAAAACAGGAACTTGCCCGTTTCGCGGTCTGAAATGCCAACGCCGATGGGGGCTTTTTGCAAAATATCGGTCAGGCGGGCGGCCGCACCGGCAACTTCGGCTTCGGCCTTTTTAAGCGAGGTAATATCAATCAGCGAGCCGATGGTGCCACCGATGGCCCCGCTGGGTGTTTTAAGCGTCGATGCTGCAAAAATAGCCGCCTTTTCCGAGCCATCAAGGCTGGCAAAGGTAATTTCATCGCTGATATTACCTTCCTTGGTCAGTAGCGGCTTTTCCTTTGCTTTCATCGTCGCATCAAGCTTGGCCGGTGCCACATCCGATGATTTGCGCCCCAAAACAGCATCAAGTTTGCTGCCGATCAGTTCGGAAAAGGCCGTGTTGCAACGGTTGATTACGCCATCAAGGTTTTTGACGTAAATCGGGATCGGCAGAACATCGATCAGATGCTGGATAAAGAATTTATGGTCGTTAAGCGTGCGGGTCATGGCCTCGCTACGGGTGATGTCGCGCAACATCAAAACCACAAGGTTTGACGGGCCATCAATCCTGCGCCAGGAAATGCGGGTTTCGCCGACAATAAAGGCCGGAAGGTCGTGTTCGCCCTTTTTACCGATTTCCGAAAGGGCCTTGCGCACGGCTTCAACGCCGTCGCTATCCACAAATTTTGCTTCGCGTGACAGAAGTGCCAGAAACTGCTTGAGCGCGGTGCCGCTTTTCAGGCCAATCGCGACCTTATCAAGCATTTTCAATGCGGCTTCGTTTGCATGCTGGATTACCAAATCAGATGCAGAAAGAAAAATAATGCCGTCGCGCCCCAGGGCAGCGGTCGCAACAATATCGGAACTGATCGCCAATGCACATATAAGCGCCGCTAACGGCGCACTCCCTGTTCAATCGCAGTATAACTTCGCAAATACGCCTTGGAACGGCAGGTCCCCTGCCGAAACCACAGGCCGCTACTTACATGGAGAAGTTTTTCAGTATTACATCGTCAAAGCGCGGGCTTTTTTGCCGTCGGATTATCCGCCAGATCAATATAGCCACGATCCACACAATGTTCGAGTTCCCGACTGGCAGCCTTCATTTCCTCATACGCCTCGCGAAGCTGACGCAGTTTCTGGACTTCGGCCTCGGTCGGGTGGTTGGATTTGCCATCGCCCGCCAGTTTGAAGGCATAACGCAAATATTCGGCACGCGAACGTGCAACCGAAACCATCAAGGGCAGAATTTCATCAACCGTCAGGTCGGGTATGGCCGGGCTGATAACTTCATGGTTGATCTCCCGGATTACATGTTCAAGTGCCATACGGAAACGGCTTTTTGTGCGGCCAGGATCTTCGGTCATTTCGCGGTTCCCCCTATGGTTAACAACCCAGCAAACCATATGTTACGTGCGGTTATTTTAACTGATTCGTTTTCATGACAAAATGCCTAAAGCGGGCTTTTTTGTGATATTTGCACGATTTACGCAAATGTCATCCCGCCATTGCCAGCCCATTACACCAATTGCGGGCTTGATAGAGGAGTTTTGTCCGGCTAGAGGTTATTTCACGCAAAACTTCTCGCCGCCACCTGGTGGCGTCACGCAAAGGAACAGGCAAAATGGAAGCACGGGTTAAATGGCTCGACAAGCTGACCTTCACCGGAACCAGCGGATCTGGTCATGGTGTGGTGATGGATGGGGACCGCGAAAACGGTTATGGCCCCAGCCCGATGGAAATGCTGCTTCTGGGTGTTGCAGGCTGCTCGTCGATTGATGTTGTGCATATCCTGCAAAAAGGCCGCGAAAACGTGCAGGATGTTGAAACCGACATCACCGCAGAACGCGCCGAAACCGACCCGAAGGTTTTCACCAAAATTCACCTGCATTTCAAAGTGCGCGGTGAAAACCTGAATGAAGCAAAGATCGAACGTGCAGTTCATCTTTCGGCTGAAAAATACTGCTCGGCCTCGATCATGCTTTCAAAGGCAGCCGAACTGACACATAGCTGGGAACTACTGGATTAATCCGGCTTTTACCCGCACAGGCCTATTATAAAGGCAACGGCATCCGCGTTCACGGGGCCGTTGCTTTTTTGTTGGCACACCATGTGATAAAAAGAACCAACCCTGCCCCATCAGGGCGACAATATATCTGACCACCACAGGATCGCGTTTCATGCAATTTCCACGGTTTTTTGTTCGCCCGCAAATATGCCTAGTGATGGCAGGCCTTTGCCTTGTTGCGGCCTGCGAAAAGGAACCGGGTCGGTATCAGGCATCGGGCCACGCGATTACCACACCACAGCCCGGCACCCCCTTTGGTGAATATGTCAGCGACAGCCGCAGTAAAATTCATGATACGCTGGCTGATATTCGTTTTGGCGTGGAACAGCATCCGTTTGACGATTACACTCTTGATCAGGCTGTCAATATGCGGTCGCCCTATGAAATAAAACCCGATGCCGATGCCTGCGCGCAAAAAGGCAAAACCGTTACCAATGGTGATGGCGTGGGCTTTTTGATGGTTCATGGCCTGTCCGATGGCCCCTATCTTTTAAGTGATGTAGCTGCCTCTTTGCATGAAGCCCTGCCGTGCGCAACGCTGCATGGCCTGCTTTTGCCCGGGCATGGCACCGTACCGGGTGATTTGCGCGATATAGACCGCGCCGATTGGCAAAGCATGGTCAAATACGGCTTTGAAAGTTTTGATGCCGATATTCGCCATATCATCCCCGTTGGGTATTCAATGGGCGCGGCATTGGTGGTCAAGGCCGCCGAAAACCATCGCAATGACCCGGAACTTTCCGGGATGGTATTGCTATCGCCCGGTTTTCAGGCCTATAGCGAGCTGGCCTGGCTTAGCCCCTATATTCGTTATGTGATGCCATGGGTGGATAAACACCGCGACCACGATGTGGCAAAATATGAATCCCTGCCGATGAATGCAGCAGCCGAATTTCAATTGCTGACTGTGCCGTTTGGCGAAAATACCCTGCCGCCCATCACCCAGCCGGTTTTTATGGCTGCAAGTTCGGATGACCGCACCGTTCGCAGCGATGTTGCCGTGCATTTCTTTTGTGGCAAAGTACAGTCAGACACCCGATATATGATATGGTACCAGGGTGAGGAAAAGGCCCTGGAAGACCGCATCCAGCCGATTTGTGATGATATTGATATTGTCACATCGGCCAATCCTGACCTTCGCACTGTCAACCACGCCCACACGGCAATGACAATGCGCCCGGATAACCCGCATTATGGCCTGAATGGCGATTATCGCCGCTGTGACCATTACAGCGAACCCGCCGATTACAAGGCCTGTGAAGACGATAATGACGACGCCATTTATGGTGAAACCAATCTTTTGGATTCTGCCACGCCCGGAACATTGCGGCGCGGAACATTTAACCCCGATTTTGGCCGCATGATGGAAAAAATGACAGATTTCATCCATAAGGCGCTGGAACACTAACGGGTTTAAATCGTTACCACTGTAGCATTGTGGGCCGATCTGTATCCCGGGTTCATACCCACCCGCGCCCAAACCCCGATGACGCCGCAAAAACGAGACCGAATTAATGCCATTTGAAATCCAGCATTGCCTGTCCTCGACCGGGACGAAACTACGTTATGGCATTTCTTCGCCCAGAAACGCGCGCGGCCATATTTTCATTTTGCAGGGTCGGGCCGAGTTTATTGAACGTTACAGCGAAACTGCCCGTGACCTTGCCGCACGCCAGATCGGCTGTGTTGCGTTTGATTTTCGCGGTCAGGGTGGGTCGGTCCGCGAAACCACAATTTCCGAAATGGGTTATGTCGCCGATATCGCCCATTATGTCGAAGATGCCCACACCGTTGCCGATTACGTCCGTGCCCGCCACGACATTGACTGCCCGATGTTGATGACCCATTCAACCGGCGGGCTGGTTGGCATCAATCTGTTGCTGGCCGCCCCGACACAGTTTTCATCAGCCTTGATGATAGCCCCGTTTTTCGGGCTAAGCGGCCCGGACTGGATGGTGCGCCTGGCCAAAGTGATTTCGGCAAGCCTGTGCAAGGCTGGCATGGATAAAAAATATCTGCCCGGTCAAAAGATGCTGTCCCCCCTGCAGCCTTTCCACCCGGAAAACCTGCTGACATCGGACAAGGGACGCTATGAACGCAGCTTTGCCCTGTTGCACCAACAGCCGGACCTGATTGTGGGTGGTGTTTCGGCAGGCTGGCTTAATGCGTGTTTCCGTGCACAGGCATTGCTGGATTTCCAACTGGCCGAAGCTGCTGGCAAGGCATCGCAAAAGAATGGGCAAGCCCTAACACCCACCACGATGATTTTGTCAGGTGATGACAGGGTTGTCAGCAATGTCGCCACCAAACGCCTGTTTGCATCCCACCCCGATGTTACCCTGCACGAAGTGGCGGGTTCCCGGCACGAGATCCTGCAGGAACGTGACGACTTGCGCGGCCAGTTCTGGGACATTTTTGACAACCATATCCACCATCATCATGCCAACTGGTTTGGATCGGCAAACCAGCAGGATATGGTCGAAGCACAGGTTGCCAGCTAGGCTTTCTCGTTCAGTTAGCGACCTCTGATTATGCTTTTTACGCGGCAGAATTGCGAAAGCGCGATGCCCGAAAGGCAGACGGCGTCATGCCCTTATGGCGGTTAAATTGCCGGTTAAAATGTGACAGATTTTCAAATCCTGATTCCTCTGCCACACGATACACCGGCAAATCCGACGAAAGAAGCAATGCCGCCGCCCGCCCCAACCGCAAGCCCATCATATAATCCTGCATATTACTGCCCATATAGGCCTTGAAAAAACGCCGCAGGGTCCGCTCGCTCATGCCCATTTCACCGGCAAGCTCAATCGCGGTTGGCGGGGCAGCATAACGCGCATGAAGAATATCCAGGATTTTTCCCAGCCGGGTGGCCTCGCTGCGGTTGGGAATGGCGGCATCAAAACGGGCCGATGCCAGCGGCACCACATTTTTTGCCATGCTTAAAATGGCCAGAACCTCCAGCAGCAATACAAGCTGATCGGCCGGTGGGCCGTTTTCAAACCGTGGAGTTAGTGCCGCAACCCGGCATGCGATTTCCCGGTCAAACACGGCACCACGGCGTGATAGATGCAAAACAGGCACAAGTGGCGAAAGTTCTGGCATTGTTGCACAAATCTGATCAATCCAGCTTGCTGAAAACCAGAAGACAAATGCCTGGTGTGGTTCCTGGCTGCATTCCCCCGTGACTGTATCGTTGGTTGCGGCTTCACCCGCGACAATTTCATTTCCGCCGCCCACAACTTGCCCGGCACCGTCACCGCCCGTTACCGGCGCATGGGCATTTGAGGAATGCCATGTATGGGGCAGGTTCGGCCCCAACAGGACCAGATCTTCGTTTTCGTAATCGCCAATATGATCGCCGACATACCGCCGCCCGATGCTGTTTATCGTCAGCGTCAATTCATATTCAGGGTGATAGTGCCATTCAAACGGAATGGCCGGCAGCCTGCGATGCAGACCGCGCCAGGAACGCTGTGGCGATATTTGCACATGTTCATACAGCAATTTCACTTTCCGGCACCTTTTCCCATCAATTTGGCCGAATAGTATCAGATTTCGTCCGTTACGTCAGTGGGCAGTGAATATGACGGCAAATTAGAATGCCTCTATTAAATGCAAACGCCATCAGGCCCGCACGATCAGGAGGAATTTTCATGTCCATGTCTGCCATGTCCGCGGCAAATACCCCGCAAACCATGACCATGTCACCCAATGCCGACCGGCCGGGCAATGCATCAACCAGCATTGTCAACGGAACGCAACTGCGTGACATGAAAAAGGCCCTGCCCCTGCGTGTACTTGGCGAGGACGATTTCGCACATTGGCAGCGTTATGGTTATGTTGTTGTACGCAATGCCATTTCCCTGACCCAGGCGCAGGCAACTGCCGATTTCCTGTGGGAATTTCAGGAAATGGACAAAAACGACCCTGAAACATGGTCGCGTCCGCAATTGCGCGACCACGCCATGACCGAACTTAACAATTCCGGCATGGTAGAGGCCTATCATCACCAAACCATGTGGGATAACCGCCAGTGTCCGCGCATTTATGATGCCTTTGTCGATATCTGGGATCGCGAAGATTTGTGGGTGTCCATCGACCGCGCCAACCTGAATACACCCAATGTTGGCAAACGTGCCTTTGATGGTTTTATCCATTGGGACGAAGATACAAGCCAGCGTCCGTTACCGATTAATGTGCAGGGTGTCCTGTCACTGGCCGATACCACCGATGAAACAGGCGGCTTTCAATGCGTGCCGGAACTGTTTGAAAATTTTGCAGCGTGGCTGGAAACCGCACCTGAAGGGCGCAACCCGTTTCGCCCCGATATGGATGAAATGCCCTATCCCTGCCACCGTGTCCCCATGCAGGCAGGTGACCTTTTAATCTTTAACAGTTTGCTGGCACATGGCATTCGTGCCAACCGGTCCAATTCGGCCAGAATTGCACAATATATCTCGATGGCACCAGCATCGCAGGATCAAGCCGAACTGGTGGATTGGCGCGTTAAAAGCTGGGATGAACGTCTGCCTGCCCGTGGCCATGCCTTCCCCGGCGATCCGCGCAATTGGGAACAAACCCGTTATGCCCGCGCCGAATTAACCCCGCTAGGCGAAAAACTGTTAGGCAAACAGCGCTGGTAAGGCTGCCTGTATTTTGTGAGAAAAAGGGGCGCGCCATTCACAGCGCGTCCCCTTTTTTGGTCACATCACTTCGCAAATATTATTGTGATCAAACCCTGGCAAGCAGTGATGCTTTGGTCTCAGCATCCACATACGCCGCGTTAATTGCCGTGCGGGTGATGCCGCGCAATTCATCTTCGCTAAACCCGAAAAGATCATGGGCACGCTGATATTCATCAGCCAGCGTTGTATGGAAAAATGGTGGGTCATCCGACCCTAATGTTACCTTCACCCCGGCATCATATAACCGGCGCAACGGATGACTGGCGTAATCAGGATACACTGACAGGGCAATGTTGGAACCGGGACAAACCTCCAGCACAATGCCGCGCTTTGCCAGTTCGGCGACCAGCTTTTCATCCTCGATCGAGCGCACACCATGACCAATGCGGTCTACCGGCAAATGGTCAATCGCATCCCACACACTTTCTGGCCCCAAAACCTCGCCAGCATGGGTAGTGCAGCCCAACCCGCCATCCGCCGCAATTTTATAGGCAGGATAAAAATCCTTCTGGGTGAAAAGGCTTTCATTTCCCCCCATGCCAAAACCGACAATATAGGGATGTTTGCAAGCAACCGTTTCGCGTGCAACGTCAATGGCTTGGTCCGGGCCCAAATGGCGCACACAGGTCATAACGATACGGCCGATAATCCCGCTTTGGCGGAAGGCGCGATCAATACCGTCGGCCACCGCCAGCAAATGATCATCAAATGACAGGCCCTGCATCGCCGCGTGCGATGGTGAACAAAAAAGCTCGACATACAGCGCGCCAATTTTTGCCTGTTCAACCAGATACTGGCATGTCAGGTCGCTATAATCCTGCCGGGTGCGGATAACACTGCTGGCACCATCAAAACTATCAAGAAATTGCGGGAAATCTGACCAGATATAACGGTCATTTTCATCATACAGACCATCGGCAATTTCAATGCCGTTACGCGCGGCAAAAAGCCGGACCAGATCGGGCGTCATCGCCCCTTCCAGATGCAAATGCAATTCCGCCTTGGGCAGGGTCAGTGTCATGGATGCCTCTAGGGTTGCGTGGCTGCTTTTTTCAAACTCATCCTAGAGGTAATGGCTTCCTTTTGCGAATAGAAGCCTGTTTTTGGCGAAAAACGCAAACAGCCGCCCATTAACGGGGCGGCTGTTTGCACTTTCCAGGTCCGGCAACAGGCAATCAGGCGGCTTCGGTCCGGCGATTGCCTGATGTGTCATTATCATCGCCCGGCCCTGCCAGTTCGGCCAGCGGACCGATGAACGGTTTGAAGCGTTGCCATTTATCAACCGATTCAGCATTGATCGGGCGACGCACCTGCATAAGACTGGCGGTACGTGCGGCCTGACGGCTACGGTAAAATTCAAGGCAATCTGCCTGCCAATCAAGGCCGCAATGCGCTAGCAAACGCGGTGCCATTGTTTCAGGGTCTGATACCAGTTCCTCGTAGGACAAATTGAAAATCTGCCCCGCATCATCCTGCGATGAAAAGGACTGCATCAGTTTTTCATAGGCACGGTAATAATCCGCCAGATCATCAAGGCTGTCGGAAAAGCGCATAGGATTGGCAAATGGCGTTGTATAAATCGAAAGCGTAATTGCCAGCGGATGACGCTGACAATGAACAATCGGTGCATCCGGGAATACACGGCGAATAAGCCCTGTGCGCAGGAAATTGGCAGGCGTTTTATTGGCAACCATTTTAGCGCTCGGGGCATAACCCTTCATGGCGGCAAGGTATTTTTTGCGAATGGCGCGCGCCGCTTTATCGTCAATCAGGGCCATCTGTTCGGAAATGCTGCCCCAGCCGACAACTTCGCCAACCGCACGGGCAAAATCACCGGCTTCGCCAGCGGCATGCACATCGCTATGCGCACCAATGATCCGCTCGGTCAAGGTTGTGCCCGAACGCGGCATCCCCACAATAAAGACCGGCTTTGGCGCGGTTGCATCATCACCCGCCGACAGTTTTTCAATCGCTTTTGCCTGTGCTTCAGCGCTTAAATCATCACGGTTTGCAAGCTCGATAATCCGGTCGATCTCTGCCAATTCCTGATTGGCATTATAACCATTGGCTTCGCGATGTACCGCATGGCCTTTTTCATACCATTTGAAGGCGTCTTCAAACTGCTGGCGAACCTCTGCCGTGCGCGCCAGGGCAAATGCCGCATTATAGCGATGCAAGGGATTTTGTGCCGCATCGGAGAAAACACTTTCAAGAAACGGAATGGCGCTATCGGGCATGACATGCGGCCGTAAAAACGCCACGACCAGATAGGGTTGCGTATTGGTTTCCTGATGGTTTTCAATCAGATCAAGGCTATTGCAAACGGCCGGATCCACCTGCCCGGTCAGTGCCTGGGCTGAAATCTGCAAATGGCGGATTGCCCGGTTATCCGGCTGGGCCGCAACAAGTTTCTCGTAAAGGGCCAAACCCTTATCAGCCATATCAACGCGAATATAAAGCTGCGCAAGTGCCAGCTGACTACGCTGATAATGCGCAAAATTCTGCGGAATATTTTCAAACAATGAAATCGCACGCACGATGTCAGGCGAATAGGTTGGCGCAATTGAAATACGCCGATCATATTCAACAAGAACATTGGCAAGATATTCAGCATAAAGCGGTTCGCTACGGTTCTGGCGATAGAGTTTATCAGCCAGCGCCGTTACTGAATGGTAGTCACCTGTTGCACGTGCAAAAACCATCAGGTTTTGCAAGACCATACCAATATGCCGGCCCGATACCGGCACGATTTGCGCCAGTTTGGACAAATGTGTGAATGCACGACGGGGATGCGAACCCTGAAGTTCGGCAACGCTCGTCATCAGCAGCAGCTCTACGTTCTTCGGATGGGTTCTTGCCAGTTTCACGCCGATGGCTGCTGCTCTGTCAAAATCCCGTGCTGCCATCGCTTCCTTCATTGACGACAGCGGATCCTTTTTTTGTAATTGCTTCATATTTGTGTCCCGAAGCATTTTTCGACCGTGGTGACATTCCCCCCAGAATTCCCCGGTACGCCTATGACCATAAGTCATTTATATTGCAATGCACAGCCTAAAAATAAGTCACACGGCAATAAAGCCTATAAAAAAGACAAACCCGGCAATTCAATGCCGGGTTTAATCATTTAATTCTGAAATGGATAAGAATTTTGGACTAACTCACCATGCGAGAACGACGCCGCGCGAACATATTTTTCGACGCCAACAGCGCACCACCCACAATCAAAAGGCATCCCCAAATGACTGCCGGGCTGGCCGGAGCACGGCCAAAAGCAATCAATATCAATGTTGAAAGCAATGGCGCGGCATAGGCAGACACACCCAGAACCTGAATATCGCCATGTTTGGTGCCGTAATCCCACACGAAAAAGGCAACACCAACCGGACCAAGCCCCAAGCCAGCAATTGCCAGCCACTGACTGGCATCGGGTGTGACCCAGTTTTCAAGCAGACCATGGGTGATAAAACCCAGGATAGCGGCTCCAGCACAAAACCCGCAAACAACCTCGACCGGAACAGCGCGATACCGGCGGTTCAAAACGGAATAGCCTGACCACAAAATTGAACATACCAGCGCCGCACCATAACCAACCGCAAATGCCGGGTCGAAATTAACGCCCTGCCCTTTGCTGACCAGCACCGCCGCACCGCCCAGCCCGCAAATCGCCCCGGCAATGTGAAACCAGCGCAACCGTTCGCCGGGCAAAAAAGCCGATAACAGCACAATAAATAACGGCCATAGATAAGCAATCAGGCTGGCATCAACGGCTGGCGCATTGGCAAGGGCGACAAAATAGAAAAAGTGATAGCCAAACAGCCCGCCAACCGAAAGCACCCACGCCCCAACCGGCTGACGTAATGCCCGAAAGGCCGAAAGCCCCTTTCGGGAAATCCAGATCGCACTGAAAACCGATGCAACAGAAAAACACAGGCTGACCAGCTCGAATGGCGGGATGGATTTAACCTCTGTGGTGAACAGGGCCAGCAACGCCCACAGCAAAACGGCAAGTGTCCCAATCAGGGTCGCCCTGGTTTTTGGATCAAGCAAAGACATCGGAATTTTCCATCACACCATAAATCAGCCCGACGATAGGGCGGATTAGCCGGTTCTGTCTTTGCTCAAACTCCTGTCCTGGGGCTTTCCAATATCATCAAAATGCAGTTTTAACCGGCACGGCATTGTTTGCGGTATTGGGCGGGCGAAACATTAAACCGCCGGGAAAAGGCGCGCGAAAAAGCAGCTTGATCCTGAAAACCGGCCTGACTGGCGATATCGCCGATACTGTCGCAATTGGCTTGATCCGATAACCAGTCCCGCCCCTGATCAAGGCGCAAGGCAACCAGCCAGCGCATAGGCGAACAGCCAACATGGCGTTCAAATGCCGCGAACAAAGCACTTTCGGAAAGCGCCGCGATCCGCGCCATTTGCGCAACATTGACCGGTTCGCCTAGCCGGGCAGCTGCCCATTCCATCGCCCGGGCAAGACGCGGGGGAATGCCCCCTGCATCGGCATCCCCAAGATGCGAGAAAGACCCGGCTTTCTGCCTTTGCCCGGCAGCGCGCAAAAGATCACTTAAAAACGGCAGCATATCCTGCCCTGCAAGGTTTCCCGCCATGGGAATTGAGGCACGCGAGCTGGTGCCAAAGCCCGCTTGAACATGATCCGGCTTTACCTGCGGAGCCCGGATGCTGACGGAAGACAGTTTTTCAAGATCGCCAAAGCGGATATCCTGCGCGATTGAAAGATAGGCACTGCCGCCAGCCTTTTGCCAAAGCTGTTCCAACCCGGCATTTTTCGCAAGCCCCGCATCCAGGTCGATTACGAGAAAGCGGTTCATGCCCTGCGCCCGATAGGCGTGTTTGGCCCCGGCAGGCACAAAAGCAATTTGCCGACCACGAACTTCGCCCCCGGCCCCGTCAATATCCAAATCCAGCACGCCATGATGCGAAATGATGATCTGATGAAAATCATCATGGCTATGCGTGAGGGTTTCGGAACGGTAATTGCGAAAGCTGAGCGACATTTCTGTGGTTGGTTCCCGAAAATCAGCTGCACCAGCACATGCAAGCAACGGCTGATGCATAAAACACCGGCCAATTTTGCGATATAGAGCCCGGATTAATCAAGCCGCCAATTTAAGGCTAATCAAACGCTGGGGAAATTAACGGGGTAAAAACCTCCAAAGCGGTGCGGCAGTCACATCACGCCCCATGGCAGCATGATCAAGCACGATCTGGCGGTAGCGCGCGGGCGACACACCCACAATATGCCCGAACCGCGTGGTCAGATGGGCCTGGCTTGAAAAGCCACAGGCCATTGCGATTTCGGCCAGGGCGAGATCCCCGTCATGAAGCATGCTGCGCGCCTGGGAAATACGCTTGCGCAAGACATATTGATGCGGCGCCTCGCCCAGCGAAGTCCTAAACATCCGCGAAAAGTGAAATACCGACAACCCGGCAACACTGGCAAGATCATCCAGCGTTATCGCCTGTTCCAGATTGGCAGCAACATAATCAATCACGCGCCGCCGGACAGCACCACTTAACCCGCCACGAATGCCATTTACCGCCGGTTTCTGGACCGTGTAATTCGATAACAGATGATGCAAAAGGCCATACCCGGCCGATGACATGACAAGCCTGTCTGCCGGGGCATTCCAGTCGAGCGGGACAATAACATTACGCACCATCTGCTCGACTGCGGGGTCCACCCAAAAGGTTTTTTCCGTCAATTCGATGCGCGCGGGGTCGGTATCAAGCACCTCGACAACCGCGCGATCCCAGGCAGCCACGGGAATATAAAGATGGAACAGTTCGACCTGGCCACGCACCATCCAGTCCGATGATATATGCGCGGGCATCACACAAACGCGCCCGGGCCCACCACCTGATAACGGCACAGTGCCCTGTTCGCGCAATATGCCCGTCCCGCCGGTCAGATACAGGCTGAGGGTGTGGTGGTCCGGGTTATCATAGCGGCTATGGGCATAGGAATCGCGGCGCCAGCGCACAGCCGAAATTTCATCACCGAAATCCCCCGCCGCAACAATATCGGCATCGTTTTTCAGTTCGTTGAAAACGGTATAATTTTGATAGCGAGGCGTCGTCATTTAATGCGGTGTTCCAGAAACGGGCGGCACAAAACCATGATGTAATATTGGACCTGCCAACCGGTTTTTACCAGCCCTGCCTTCGCGCAATTTCACAATGCCCTACAGTTTTGCGCAAGATTGTGAAAAACGCAGCAATATCGTGAAAGCCGAAAAACGGAATTGGGCCTATATCACGCTAAACATTATTTGTAGCGAAAGTAGCCCCAATGACCGCCGCCCTTTTTGCCATTGTTACCTTCTGCTGGGGGTTTACCTGGTATGCGATCAAAATGCAGATCGGCCCGATCCCCATTGAAATTTCGATATTCTATCGCTTTGGCCTGGCCGCCGCGGTGCTTGCCGCCGGCATGGCCATTACCGGTCGGCTGAAACCCGTGCCATGGAGCGCGCATCCCTGGATTTTCCTTTTGGGTTGCGGCCTTTTCGCCATCAACTTTATTCTGATGTATACGGCGTCATCCTATATCGCCAGCGGCATCATCGCCGTGCTGTTTACGACATCGACCATTTTTAATGCCATTGGCAACTGGCTGTTTTACGGGCAGCGCCCCGGCATGCGCTTTATGGGTGGGGCCGCACTTGGCCTGGGCGGTATCGTCTGCCTGTTTGCCAACCAGCTTGCATCGCTTTCGCATAATGCCACCGCGATCACCGGCATGGCCTGCGCACTGGGCGGTACGGCGGTTTTTGCATCGGGCAATATGGTATCGGTCAAGCTGCATAAACTGGGCATTCCCACCCGTGATGCCGTTGTACGTGGCATGGCCTATGGGGCCGGTGTCTTGCTGATTTTCGGTCTGTTACGCGGTGAAACGCTGGTGATGCCAACCGACCCTTATTATATCGGCGGTTTGCTTTACCTTGCCATTCCTGGCTCCATCATTGCGTTTCTGGCCTACCTTGCGCTGGTAAACCGGGTTGGCGCGGGCAAGGCCGCCTATGTCACCGTGTTATTCCCGGTGGTTGCGCTTACCGTTTCAACCTTCCTTGAAGGTTATATCTGGACGGCAACGGGGGCCGCTGGCCTTGCTCTGATCCTGCTGGGGAACATCACCATATTTGCCCGCATTCCGGTGCGCAAACGCAAGATCGCGACATCGGAAATCGCGCAATAAACGCCAGAGCGGCAAAAACAAATAAACGTCAAGGTCCGCCCATAGCGAGCAGCCTGTCAAAACAGCCTTTATCCTTCCGGAATTGCACCAGTTCGCAGCAATGCCTGGTTCACATTCCGGGAGGATTAAATGCCATCAACCCCCATCAAGGCCAAATCCGTATTTAGCCCGCACACCCATAATGTTGCGGGAAAAGACAATACCCCAACCTGGCTTGACCACGCCCTAAACAGCCTCAATCGCTTCATTGATTATCTGGCGCAACTTTCCGGTACAAGCGAAAGAAAAAACGGCATAAAGCACCTGACAGATGCGCAACGTGCCGATATTGGCCTGCCAGCCAGAGGGTCAGACCTGACTGCCCGCCATCAGCCACCTTTTGCACCACGATTTTAAAATGGCGCGGGATGACAGAGTCCGAAGATGGCGAGCGCGAATTAAAAATTGGTCCTAGGCTTCGTTTCAGAAAACAATTTTCAGCGGAGCCTTCATGTCAAAAGCATCCCGGCGGCAGACAACTGCCCAACCCCAAATATCCCCATCCGAACAGGGCATTGATGGCCTGAGCTGGCTGATGCTGATTGTGTTGTCAGTGTTATGGGGCGGGTCGTTTTTCTTTACCGAGATCGCCCTGCGGGAATTGCCACCTTTCAGCCTGGTGCTGGCGCGTGTTGCATTGGCGGCCACCATTTTATGGCTGATCATTGGCCTGCGCCGCATCAGTTTGCCGCACACGCCCTCCGTCTGGCTGGGCTTTCTGGTCATGGGGATTTTAAACAATATGATCCCCTTTTCCCTGATTGTCTGGAGCCAGACCTATATCGCAAGCGGCCTTGCCGCGATTTTAAATGCCACTACCCCGCTTTTCACCCTGATCATCGCCCATATCGCCACCGATAGCGACAAACTGACCTTGCGCAAAGTCATTGGCGTGGTCACGGGTTTTGCCGGTGTCATCGTGGTTACCGGTATTCCGGCCCTTGATGCACTGCCGGGTTTAACAACTAACAATAATGAATCAGCCATATCCCTTGCCACCATCGCGCCTTTTGCCGTGCTGGCTGCGGCTGTTTCATATGGGTGTGCCGGTGTTTTTGGCCGTCGTTTCAAATCCGTTCCGCCAATTGTAACGGCAGCCGGGCAAACAACGGGCAGCAGCATCATGCTTGCACCGCTGGCCCTGATGGTTGATCAGCCGTGGCATTTGCCAATGCCGGGTATGCCCACGTGGCTGGCTGTGTTGGGAATTGCCAGTATTTCAACTGCGGCGGCCTATATCCTGTATTTCAAACTGTTAAACCGGGCGGGTGCCAGCAACCTTTTGCTGGTGACCTTTCTTATCCCGGTCAGTGCGATATTGCTGGGTGTTGGCTTTCTGGGGGAAACCCTTGAATTCACGGATATTGCGGGCATGCTGGTGATTGGGCTGGGCCTGGCAATTATTGATGGCAGGCCGATTAAATGGCTGCGCGGCAAGGCAAACAGCCGAACGACATAAAACCCGCGTTAATCACCCGCCAGTACCGAACAGCGCAACGCACCTGCGAAGCCGCGAGGTCGCAGTTTCGCGGGTGCGCCCTGTCACATTAGCATATCCCCAAAGGTTGACAGATGCGCCCCTGCACATGGTATTTTCATATTGTATACAAAATAATGATTCAGCCATGAAACTACCCTTCACCGGTTCTGGATCGTAATCATCCAGACGGAGCCTGCTGTGACTGAATGCCAAAAATGCGATGCCATGCCCCTTCCGCTGCCCCGGCATGGCAGGCTTTATGTCTGGCCACCCGTCGCCCATACAGCAGGCAAAATCATTTCGCAAATGCGCAAGACCGGGCATGAAGTTGTCAATAACGCATCCCTTACGACGATTTACGCGAATTTTGATATCGAAACCCTGCCCGCGATGATGCAGGCCCTTCATGATGTGCTGTTGCCCGAAGAAGCGCGGGATACCAAGGCCCTTGTCATGGACCAGGCCGCCGAACCCGGCATTGATGACATTGCCCATGTCACATCGATTTCGGCCATTCATGCGCGCATCGGTGCAAGCTGGCTGGTTGATGTGCTGGCGGAAAGCCGGTTGCGATCGGTTTTTCAGCCGATTTTTGCGGCATCCGACCTTAAAACACCCCACGCCCATGAATGCCTGATCCGCGCGATTGACAATAGCGGCGCCATGATCGCGCCCAACCGCCTGTTTGATGCCGCAAGTTCGGCTGACCTTTTATTTCAGCTTGACCGGGCAGCACGTGCCGCCAATGTGCGCAATGCCCACGCGGCTGGCATCGACAATGTATTTATCAATTTCACGCCGTCATCAATCTATGATCCCAATTCCTGCCTGCGATCGACGATCAATGTGGTGAATGAATGCGGCTTTGACCGCAGCAAGGTCGTGTTCGAGGTGATTGAAACCGACAAGGTCTATAGCGTTGACCATTTACGCGCGATTTTGAAATCCTATCGCGATTCCGGGTTCCGCGTTGCCCTGGATGATGTTGGGTCAGGCTATTCCACACTGAATATGCTGTCGCAATTGCGGCCCGATATCATCAAAATCGACCGGGAACTGATCGACCATGTTGACCAGGATATCTATAAACAGGCCATCACCAGCAAGTTGATCGATCTTGCCAAACAGATTGGCATCGAAGTGGTCGCCGAAGGTGTCGAACGCCAGGAGGAACTTGATTTCCTGCTTGATCGCGGGGTGGATTTTGTTCAGGGATTTTTGCTGGGTCGCCCTGCGCCAACCCGCTTTGGCGCAAATGCCCGATAACCGGGTAGCGACCTGATGCGCGATTGAAAAGTACCAATCCCAAGGGGCTGATAAATTTATCGGCCCTTTTTGTTTTAGAACAAATCAATTGCGCGCAAGGCAGGCTATAGACCGTTTCACAGGCAGTTCGCACATTGCGGGCAATGCAGTTATTCCCTCCTGCATGATGGACGCGCCTTGTCCGAACTGCCGATTTTCACACCGCCCTTCATTGGCGGCATGGCCACGCGCACGAGGATTACATGAGCGACGTTAAAGACTGCAACGGCACCGAGCTTAATGACGGTGATTCCGTCACCCTGATCAAGGATCTGAAGGTTAAGGGAACATCGACCACCCTTAAACGCGGTACCCTGATGAAAAACCTGCGCCTGACCAACAAGGACAGCGAAGTGGAATGCCGCAATGGCAAAACCACCATTGTCCTGAAAACCGAGTTTCTGAAAAAAGCCTGATCCGTCCGGCTTTGATCAAAGGACGATCAAGGGTGTTGATTTGCACCCGTGATCGTCCTTTTGCTTTTTCGACATCGGCCTTATCAGTGACGGCGCATTTGGCGGGCAATTTCACGCCGCGCCAGGTTTTCCGGCAGGCGCAGGGCAATATCAAGCTGCGCACGTGACAGCCCGGTCACATCGCGCAAAATCATCTCGTCCAGCTTTTCAAGGCTGCGAGTTTCCTGCGTGTTCTGCGGGCGTGGTGCCAATGCATCGCAAATACGGCGCAACAGGCCAGGCTTTGTGTCCGCACTGCTATGGCGGGCATTACGGCTGGTTAAAATGGTGTTTTGCTGCGGGTTCATGGTTTGCGTCATCATCCAAAACCTCCTGTGGTGCCTTCATCTGTTGCCCCACCCTGCCCCACAGGCATTGATTAAACAAACGAGAAGATTTAACGTTATCTGTGAGGAAACCTCAAACGAGAGTACAGATGAACGCCAACCCGCCAACCATTCCCAATCTGGACCTTGATCTGGCACGCACCTTTGTTGCCATTTGCGAAAGCGGCAATTTCTCGCGCGCAGCCGAACAGGTCCATCGCAGCGCATCGGCGATCAGCCTGCAGGTCAAAAAGCTGGAGGAAATGGTAGGGCGCGATTTGTTTTATCGCGAAACCCGCAAAGTACGGCTAACCCCCGATGGGGAAATATTGCTGGGTTATGCCAGGCGTTTGCTGAAACTTAATGACGAGGCCTTTTCCAAATTTTTGCAGCCCCAATTTACCGGGCGTATTCGGCTGGGTGCGCCCAATGACAATGGCATTGTCGCCATGCCCGAAATTTTGCAACGCTTTGCCGCCACCCACCCCCATGTCGAGGTTGATGTGCATTTGGGCCCCACGGCCAATTTGCGCCGCCGTATTGCCAAGGGCGAACTTGATATCGCCATTTTCAGTTACGACCCGGAGCTGGACCCCCAACAGCCGATCCATACTGAACCACTGGTCTGGCTGGGTGCGCGCCATGGCAATGCGATGGAAAAACGCCCCCTGCCCATGGCCCTGGCCGAACCGGGCTGTTATTGGCGGGCAATGGCACTTCGGGCACTGGATGAGGCCGGCCTGAATTATCGCATCGCCTATACCAGCGAGTTTTGCCAGGCCCAGATCGCCGCTGTGCGGGCTGATCTTGCGATTGCGCCCCTGCCCATCAGCGTTATTTCAAACGATCTGGTGCATCTGGGTGCCCATCACGGCCTGCCCGATTTGGGCGAATATCGCATGACCCTTGCCAAACGCGAAGGGGCTGGCGCGATCGAGGATGTTTTGGCCGAACATGTGGTAACCGGCTTTAAGATCATTGCCGAACGCGGCATGCGCCTTTTTGCCTGAAACGACAAAAGCCGGAGCCCCGAACGGCCGCGGCTTTTAAAGCTGAATACGTAATATTTAACCCGCGAAATAGTCGGTATTGCGCATATCATCAAGCAGGCCTGGCCCGCCGGGCGCCCAGCCCAGATTGGCGCTGGTTTTCGCCGCCGATGCACGAATGCTGATTCCGGCGAAATGGGCAAACCAGGTAAAATAATCAGCCGCTTCTTCGCGCGTCAGGCTTTTGACCGGCACGTCCAACCCTGCACCGATCGTGCTGGCGATATCCTTGAACGGAATGCCTTCTTCGCCAACCGCGTGATAAACCGGCAAAATATCTTTTGCTTCAATGGCATCACAATATGCCTTTGCCGCATCAAAGCGATGCACGGCAGGCCACATATTTTGCCCGTCTTCAATATAGGCGGCCATGCCCTTTTGCCGGGCAAGACCAATCAGGATCGGTACAAACCCATGATCACCCGCCCCATGGACTGACGGCGGAAGGCGCATCAAAGATGCCCGAACACCCTTTTCGCGCAAAGCCAGCGTCGCCTGCTCGGATGCGACACGCGGGTTCTTCGCATTGCTCGAAAAATCGTCTTCGGTTGCGATCCCGTCCGTTGACAGCAGGCCAATCCCCGACGTCACCACAAAAGGCCGCGAAGACCCCGCCAGTACTTCGCCCATTGCCGCAATGGCATGGCGGTCATTTTCGCAGTTTTCGGCAAATTTTGAAAAATCATGGTTAAAGGCAGTATGGATAACAGCCTCGCACTCTGCTGCACCCTTACGCAGGCTTTCCAGATCGGTAATATCACCGCGATGGATATCCGCCCCGGTTTTTGCCAGTGCCTGCGCAGATTTGTCAGACCGCACCATACCCAAAACACTATGGCCGCGCGTCCTCAATTCCTGAACGACTGCACTACCGACAAAGCCCGTTGCACCTGTTACGAAAACACGCATTGCATTCTCCTGCTTGCTACCGTGTGTATCTGGCGGGCCTTGCAGCCCGGATGACAGGAAGATAGGCGATAGCGCGTGGACGAACTATGCGCTAAACTCCGCAATAGTTTCGCGTTCGTCCAAAAGGAAAGCTCATGGACCCGTTATCAGATGTTCTGTCATTGCTCAAACCACGCAGTTACATGTCTGCCGGGGTGGATATTGCCGGAGCCTGGGGTATTCAGTTTCCCTCGCTTGGCCGGGGGATAAAAACCGGGGCTGTGGTAAAGGGCGAATGCTGGCTATCGGTTGATGGGGTTGCGGACCCGGTGCATTTAAAAACCGGCGACTGCTTTTTACTGCCCCATGGCTGCGCCTTTTTCATGGGCAGCAGCCTGGATGCCGCCCCCATCGCCGCGGCAGAATTTTTCGCCAAAAACAAGGGGTTCGGGCATATCCGCACTGTTAATGGGGGTGGCGAATGCGTGGTAGCCAGCAGCCGCTTTATCCTTGATGGCACGCAGGCAGACCTGCTGCTGGCCTTGCTTCCGCCGATTGTTCATATCCACGAACATGGCGAATCAGCCGCCCTGCGCCATTCCGTTGAACGGATGATGGAAGAAATGCGCCGGAACGAACCGGGCAGCACCCTTGTTTTGCAAAACCTCGCGCATATGATGCTGGTTCAGGCGCTGCGCCAGCATCTGGATAGCGCACAGGATGGCACCGGCTGGTTTTTTGCCCTGTCAGACCGGCAACTGGGTGCCGCCATTGGTGCCATTCACAATGACCCAGCCTATCCCTGGACTGTGGAGCTTCTGGCAAATTATGCTGGCATGTCACGCTCGGCCTTTGCCGCCAAATTCAAAGACCGCGTTGGCAAAAGCCCGATGGCCTATCTGACGCAATGGCGCATGTTGCTGGCAGGTGAAAGGCTGGGAACATCACGCGAACCGGTTTCCGTGATCGCGCTTGACCTGGGATACGAATCCGAAAGCGCGTTCAGCACCGCGTTCAAACGTGAAATGGGCGTATCGCCCCGGCAATATGGCCAGCTTCGCATAACAAGTGCGGCATAACGCCTGCGCAAGCACCCCACCCAGCCAAGCCAGCCAGACAAAAACCCGCCGGTCGCTTAACCGGCGGCAACTTCCTCGTCGGAATAGGGCGCATAGACGCTTTCAATCACGGCGTCGGTCCAGCCGATACGGCGCATACAATCAAGCACCATGGGCGAAATCGCCACTTTCTTTTCCTTGTCCTTCACGGCCTCATACTGGGCCACGAATTTCTTGGGAATCTCAATCTCGCTGCCCTTGGCAACGATCGCCTCCAGCTCGCGACGCCCCTCTGTCTCAAGACTCTCCCAAAGCACACAGCGCGCAGGTGTCCAGGCCGTCGGACTGAAATTCTGGTTTTCTTCGCTCATCTGCATCCCCAAGGCTCGCTTGATAGTGCCCTAGTGATAGGCAGCTAGCCACCGAAAGTCCAGATCATTCAATGGAGAAACGCGTAAGCGAAATAGCTGTCTCGAAGAACCAAGCAAGCATTTCAAAAAACCCGGTTTTGGGAAGCTGCCCTGACCGATGACAGTAGGATTGCATAAAGCAAAAGCCCGATCCTTTCGGACCGGGCTTTTGAATTGGTAGCGGAGGAGGGACTTGAACCCCCGACACGCGGATTATGATTCCGCTGCTCTAACCAGCTGAGCTACTCCGCCATATGGCTTTGTCTTCTGCGTTCCGTGTTGTCCGGAACGGGGCGGTTTTTACGTCAGGGAACCGCCCCCGTCAAGCGCCTTTTTGACGTTTTTGTCAAAAAAGATTCCGACAAAATCGCAAGTGGCACAAAGCCTTGAAAAAACGCCCTCTGGCACAGGCCAAAGGGCGCATCCCGCCCGATATGGCGGGTTAAATCGCAAAGGAATGTCTGACAGCCCGTTATTTGGGCCTACAGGCTTGCATCAGACGAAAACACCGAAGGATAAGTCGGTAACGTCCGATGCCTTCCTGGCGCGTTTCAGGCGGCGTGGGCGCCATCTGTTGCGGTGTTATGTTCCTGGCTGCTGATCCAGCCGCCACCCAGCACACGGTCGCCCTGATAGATCACGCCTGCCTGTCCTGGCGCGATGCCAAATTGCGGCGCATGCAGGTCGATGCGGGCCTGACCGGGGGCATCGGCCACCGGATAGATGGTTGCCGTTGCCGGTGCCATTGCGGAACGCAGTTTAACCTCGACCTCAACACCTTCGGGATCGATGGAAGCTGCACCGAGCCAGTTCAGTTCCTTGATATAGATGCTGTGCTTTGCCAGTGCCGATTTGGGGCCGACAATGACCTGCCGGGTTTCGGGCACCAGTTTGACCACATAAAGCGGTTCGGCTGTGCCACCGATATTAAGGCCGCGACGCTGGCCGACCGTGTAATGGATCAGCCCGCGATGATCGCCCATCACATTGCCATTCACATCGACAATCTGGCCCGGTTCGCCTGCTTCGGGGCGCAGTTTTTCGACCAGACGGGCATATTTGCCATCGGGCACAAAGCAGATATCCTGGCTGTCGGGCTTATCGGCCACTTCAAGGCCAAACCGGGCGGCAAGTGCGCGGGTTTCGGCCTTGGACGTTAAATGACCCAGCGGGAATCGCAGGAAATCAAGCTGGTCCTGGGTGGTGGTGAACAGGAAATAGCTTTGATCGCGGTTAGCATCGGCTGCGCGGTGCAGTTCTGCCTGCCCGTTTGCACCCAGCTTGCGCTGCACATAATGGCCGGTTGCCATGCAATCCGCGCCCAGATCGTGCGCCGTTTCCAGCAAATCGCGGAATTTGACGGTCTGATTGCATTTAACACAGGGAATCGGCGTTTCACCGCGCAGATAGCTATCGGCAAAATCGTCGATCACTTCCTCGCGAAAGCGGCTTTCGTAATCAAGAACGTAATAGGGAATGTCGATATCTTCGGCCACTTTGCGGGCATCGTAAATATCGCGCCCGGCACAGCAGGATTTCGCCCGCGATGGTGCGTTTGCGCCCATATCATAAAGCTGCAGGGTGATCCCCACCACGTCATACCCTTCGGATTTCAAAAGGGCGGCGGCAGCCGAGCTATCAACCCCGCCCGACATGGCAACAACCACGCGAGTATCTTCGGGGGCTTTGTCTATTCCAAGACTGTTCATCGTCACATTCCCTTGGCCCACCATCGGTCAAGGCGATGGCGACCAGATTGTCGATCTCTGATCAGGTGTTCGTTTGGTTCTTATGATGCATGAGGCGCTTTACGCACCTTCATGCCGGTTCTGTTATGCCCATATGGGCGTTACCGCCTATTTTGCCAGATCAAGGCCCATTTGCCAAAAATCGGCTTCAAGGCGGCTTGCCATGGCAAAGGTTTGCGTCAAATCGGCAATGCGGGCTTCGCCACCGCGTTTTTGCGCCAGGGCATCGAGCAGGGTAATTTCCGCTTTGGCAACATTCTGGAAATCCTCGGACGCATACATTTCAATCCATGCGCGATAAGGATTACCTTCCAGTTTTGTATCAGAAGCTGCCATCAACCGGTTTGCGATTTCGGCATATCCCACCATACAGGGCATCAGGGCCACATGCAGGTCGATGATATCGCCCTGATGGCCCTTTTCCAGCACATAGCGGGTATAGCCGACTGTTGCGCGCGATTCTGGCTGGCTGACAATATCGCTTTCGGCAAGGCCCCAGCCTTTGCAGAAATCGAGATGCAGGCTCATTTCCATATCGAGAATCGCCGACACCGTTTGCGAAAACTGGCGCATGGCTGCCAGATCATCGGCCTTATAAACCGCAAGGGCATAGGCACGGGCAAACTGGATGAGAAACAGGTAGTCCTGGATCAGGTAATGGCGGAAACATTCCTGCGGCAGGGTGCCATTGCCCAGCTTGCGAACAAATTCATGATCCACATAGCTTTGCCAGACATCGGGTGCATTGGCACGCAAACGGCCAAACAGGCTGTTTTCCGGGATAATGTCGATAAAGGGGCTGGGCATCACGGCGGATCCTGTTTTGCAAATATGTCACGGCTTAAAAACAGATCAGACCAGCCCGCGTTGGCGGGACTGGTCCATCTGTAAAGTTAGCAAAGCAAAGGCAATCGCCTTAATCTTCGCGTTCCTCGATCCATGCCATCTGGATGGCTTCAAGGATTTTTTCGTTCGACGCTTCGGGATCGTCTTCAAAGCCCGGCAGTTCGCATACCCATTTGTGCAAATCGGTAAAGCGCAGATGCAGGTTATCCTTGTCAGGATGGGCTTCTTCAAGCTCGATCGCGATATCGATGGTATCTGTCCAGCGCATCGTCGTCCCCTTTTGCGGGTGAAAAGGCAAGGCGGCAAACAGGCCTGATTATTTATCGACCATCATGTTGCGGGTCGCGGAAGGCAGCATGACGCGCAGGCCATCAAGTTCATCATTCATGATGATCTGACAGCCAAGACGCGAGGTTTCGGTCAGGCCGAAAGCCAGGTCGAGCATGTCTTCTTCGTCTTCGCTGGGTTCTTCAAGTTTGTCAAACCAGTCGCCATCCACAACAACGTGGCAGGTCGAACATGCCAGCGAGCCTTCGCAGGCACCTTCCAGATCGATGCCGTTTTTATGCGCGGCTTCAAGAACGGACAACCCGTCGGCGACCTCGAATTCTTTTTCCGTACCGTCAGGTTCTACAAAAACGATCTTGGGCATCTGCGCCTTTCTCCTCGAATTTAATTCTGTTTCGATCTCTGTTTATCGACCCGCTATGGCGATGTGCGGGGACAATCGCCGTAGCAGCACCATTTGTCAATTCATCAAGGCCCGATTACGGGCTGACACTGTTCACATTCTGGCCAGCAAGTGCGCGGCGAATACCACGGTCCATGCGTTTTTCCGCAAATGGGCGTGATGCCGTATCAAGTGCCTCGGCCAGATCATTGATCACCTGCCGGTCTTCACCCTGCATTGCCGCTTCCAACTCGCCCACGGCGGCGGTGATGGCGGCACTGTCTTCGGCGTCAAGCAATTCGGCATCGGCCTTCATCGCGGCCTGAACGGCCAGGATGTTGCGCCGTGCTTCAACGCGGGCCTCGGTCAGAAGGCGAAGTTCCATATCCTCGCGGGCATGAACCATGCTTTCACGCAGCATATTGGCCATGTCGGTTTCGTTAATGCCGTAGGTCGGCTTGACGGCAACTTCCTGTTCAACCCCGGTGGTTTCTTCACGTGCAGCCACGGTTAGCAGGCCGTCAGCATCGACCTGGAAGGTCACACGGATACGCGCCGCACCCGCCGCCATTGGCGGAATACCACTAAGCACAAAGCGTGCAAGTGACCGGCACTGATCGACCATTTCGCGCTCGCCCTGCACCACATGGATCATCATGGCGCTTTGGCCATCCTGATAGGTGGTAAATTCCTGGCCCTTGGCAACGGGAATAGGGGTATTACGGTCAATGACCTTTTCAACAATACCGCCCATGGTTTCAAGACCCAGCGACAGCGGAATAACATCCAAAAGCAGGTTGTCCGAGCCACCAGTCAATGCTTCGGCCTGCAGGGCCGCACCAACGGCCACGACCTCGTCCGGGTCGATATTGGAAAGCGGTTCCTGTTCAAACAGGGCCGCCACAGCGGCACGCACGGCAGGCACACGGGTTGAACCACCAACCAGAACAACGCCCTTCACGTCTTCAGGCAGGACGTCGGCATCATCAAGCACCTGTTCGGTAATTGAAACCGTCCGGGCGATCATGGGGGCGATCATGGCATCAAACCCGGCGCGGGTGATGCGGTGTGTTGTTTCGCGGTCATTGATATCAACCGCGACATCAACCTGTTCCTGATCGGTCAGCGCTTCCTTAATCGCACGGGCGATTTTAAGCAGGCGTTTGGCGGCCGATGAATCAATCGCATCCTCGATGCTTTGATCCTTGCGCGCGCCCAGAATGCTTTCGACAATGGCGTGATCAAAATCATCACCGCCAAGAGCGGCATCACCGCCGGTCGATTTCACCTGGAAAACGCCCTTTTGCATTTTCAGAAGCGAAATATCAAAGGTGCCACCACCAAGGTCGTAAACGGCATAAAGCCCCTCTGCCCCGTTATCCAGGCCATAGGCCAGGGCAGCGGCGGTTGGTTCATTGACCAGGCGCAGAACCTCGATCCCGACAAGTTTGGCGGCATCCTTGGTTGCGGTACGGGCAGCATCGTCAAAATAGGCCGGCACCGTGATCACGGCCTGTTCCACATCCTGCTCAAGCGCCTGTTCGGCACGGGCTTTCAGGGTGCGCAGGATATCGGCCGAAACCTCGACCGGGGTTAAAACCCGGTTGCCAACATTCAGGCGCACCATTTGCGGTTCGGCGCCATTGGCATCGGCCGGTGTTTCGGGAATTTCCACATGGTAAGGAAGCGTGCCCGCCACCGATTTCACATCTTCAAGGCCACGGCCCATCAGCCGTTTGACCGATGAAACCACCTGGCTTGCCTGGCTGTCGATCATATCGCGGGCGGCTTCGCCCACGGTAACCGTGCCGTCAGTCGCATAATGCACAACAGAAGGCACAATCGCCGACCCGCCATCAGGGTTGCGCAGCACTTCCGATTTTTCGTCGCGCGACATCGCCACGACCGAATTGGTTGTGCCCAGATCGATCCCGACCGCCAGTTTACGTTCTTCCTCGTGGGGAAGCGGGGTTTGTCCGGGTTCGTGGATGGTCAGCAAAGCCATAAATTCAATCCGTTTATTGTGTCAGGCCGCAGCCAAGCGCGCCTTTTTGGCACGCGCTTCCTGCGCCATTTTTAACAGATAACGCAACCGCGTCGTCAATTTGCGGGCCGCATCATAGGCCCCGCCATTGATCGCTGTTGCCACTTCTTTTTCGCAATCACGCGCGGTTTTGCGCACATCGCGAATAATCGCATCAATGGCGGCACGGTCCCCGGCATCATCCAGGGCTTCGCGCATTTCCATTGCTTCCATCAACAGGGCGGGGTCATTAACGGTTTGCCCCTCGCCGCCTTCGGGCTCAACGCCATTCATGCGCATCATATATTCGGCACGCGAAACCGGGTTTTTCAGGGTTTCAAAGGCATCGTTCAGGCTGGCGGCCTGCTGCTGCGACAGGGCCTTTTCCCGCGCCGATTTTGTTGCAAACCGGTCAGGATGCAGGGCCTGCTGCTGTTTAAGATACTGCACTTCGATCGCGTCGATATCGACATTGAAATCACGCTCAATCTCGAAGCGGGCAAAATGGTCAAGCTGACCGGGGGCCTGAATGGCACCACAGGTATCACAAAACAGCGCAACGGCGGCCACCGGCCCCTTGCAGGACCAGCAGGTTTTATTGCCACTGGTGTTGGATGTGCTCTGTTTTGACGCAGCAGTCATGATCTTCTGGCCTGTATCCTGTTTCGTCATTCAAGGGGCAGTTGGCACATTACCCGAACGGGCAAGGGCCGCTGCCTGTGACTTCCCGCCAGGTGAAACCCGCCAGCGGTGCAAGGCTTGCCCCGTAATTTTCCGGGTTTCAAATACCGGTCAGCAAATTTGGTGTCATCAAGTGATGGCCCCGGCGCAAGCACCGGGGCCATCATCAAGATCAGGGCCGGAAACCCGGCGACATCATACGTGGAAGGATTCCCCGCAACCGCAACGCCCTTTTTCATTAGGGTTACGGAAGACGAAACCTTCTTCCATTTTGTCGACCGAATAGTCCATTTCGGTACCCAGCACAAACATGATTGCCTTGGGGTCGATCATCAGCTTCACGCCGTCATCAAGCTGGACGATTTCGTCAAATCCGCTTTCATCATCGGCGTATTCCAGCGTGTATGACAGACCCGAACAACCCTTGCTGCGCACACCCAGACGAATGCCGGCCGACGGTTTGCCGCGGCTTGCCAGCAATGCCTTGATATGGTCAAGCGCATCGGGTGTTACATTGATAGGGGCCGGTAATGCCATCCTGGTCTCCTTGTCTCCAGATTATCACCTGGTCGGCAAAGCAGCTTATTCAGCTGCTTCAACCTCGGCTTTGCCGTTTTTGGTGTTGTAGTCGCTGATCGCTGCCTTGATCGCATCTTCTGCGAGGATCGAGCAGTGAATCTTGACCGGCGGCAGGGCCAGTTCTTCGGCAATCTGCGAGTTTTTGATTGCGCCAGCTTCGGCAAGCGACTTGCCCTTGACCCATTCCGTGATCAGCGAGCTTGATGCAATCGCCGAACCGCAGCCAAAGGTTTTGAATTTCGCATCTTCGATGATCCCTTCCGGAGAAACACGAATTTGCAATTTCATGACGTCGCCACATGCCGGCGCACCGACAAGACCGGTTCCAACAGCGGTTTCGTTCTTGTCAAACGAGCCGACATTGCGCGGGTTTTCATAATGATCAAGAAGCTTTTCACTATAAGCCATGGTTTGAACCCTCCTAAGAAGTCCTGTGTCTCTCTGTAACTATTATATAGTACGGCAGGCGATTAATGCTCGGCCCACTCGATTGATTTAATGTCGATGCCTTCCTGCGCCATTTCCCAAAGCGGGCTCATTTCACGCAGGCGTTCCACTTCGTTGCAGATCGCATCAACAGCCTGGTCCAGTTCTTCGCGGGTGGTGAAGCGGCCAATGCCGATACGAAGCGAGGTATGGGCCAGTTCTTCATCAACGCCAAGGGCGCGCAGCACGTAAGACGGCTCCAGCGACGCAGAGGTGCAGGCAGAACCCGACGAAACAGCAATATTCTTGATGCCCATCAGAAGGCTTTCACCTTCGACATAGGCAAAAGAAATATTGAGGTTGCCCGAAACGCGATTTTCTTCATCGCCATTCAGATAGATATCGGCCAGACGCTCGCGGAAACGGTTCAGCGTGTAATCACGCAGTTCCGAAATGCGGGCGTTTTCTTCGGCCATTTCGTTCATGCAAATGTCGCAAGCCTTGCCAAGACCCACGATCAGCGGGGTCGGCAGGGTGCCCGAACGCATGCCGCGTTCCTGACCACCACCGGTGATCTGCGCGACAAGGCGCACACGCGGGCGACGACGAACGAACAGCGCACCAATGCCTTTCGGGCCATAGATTTTGTGGCCGGAAATCGACATCAGGTCGATTTTCATTTCGTTGACATCAAGCGGAATTTTGCCAACGGCCTGGGCAGCATCACAATGGAAGAAAACACCACGTTCACGGCAGATTTCGCCAATTTCTTTCAACGGCTGAATAACGCCGATTTCGTTATTCACAGCCATGATCGAAACCAGTGCGGTTTCATCGGTGATGGCGGCCTTAAGCTGTTCCAGATCAACCAGACCATTTTTCTGAACCGGAAGGTAGGTAACCTTGAAGCCTTCCTGTTCCAGATGGCGTGCGCTGTCGAGAACACATTTATGTTCGGTAACAGTGGTGATCAGATGCGGCTTTTTCTTGCCGTAAAACTTCATCACGCCTTTCAGCGCAAGGTTGTTTGACTCGGTCGCACCAGAAGTAAAGATCACTTCTTTGGCTGATGCGCCAATAATTGCGGCAACCTGGCCACGGGCAAGTTCAATCGCATCTTCTGCTTCCCAGCCGAACGAATGGTTCCGCGAGTGAGCATTGCCGAATTTTTCATAAAAATAAGGCAGCATTGCATCAACGACACGCGGGTCGGTCGGCGTTGTCGCCTGATAGTCCAGATAGATCGGCTTTGCTTTAAGCTCGTTCATTTTTAGGCATCCTCACTCATTTTCTCAGGCAGCATTGCGCGCGAGTTTTTTGCGCTCCGCATTGCCCCGCATCCGGCTCCAAACACGGATAAACATATCGATCTCTTCGTCGGTTGTTTCAGGACCCAGACTGACCCGAATGGCCGAGCCCGGTTCCAAAACACCCATTTCCTTCAAAACGTGGCTTTCGCGAACCTTGCCTGACGAACAGGCAGACCCCGAACTGATTGCCACCCCGGCCAGGTCCATTGCCATGACCTGCGTTTCACCGGGCATGCCGGGCAGGATCAGGCAACTGGTATTGCCAAGGCGCGCGGCATCACGGCCGGCGATCACCACTTC
This sequence comes from Thalassospira marina, assembly GCF_002844375.1. NCBI lineage: Bacteria > Pseudomonadati > Pseudomonadota > Alphaproteobacteria > Rhodospirillales > Thalassospiraceae > Thalassospira > Thalassospira marina. Next base: position 2,483,094 of record NZ_CP024199.1, read on the forward strand.
TGGCGCCAGGGCCAGAATTTCTTTTTCCAAACGGTCCCGTTTGGTCCTAATTTCATCAGCACGGCCACAACGATCGGTAACCCGTGCAGCCGCAGCACCCAGGCCAGCAATGCCAGCCACATTTTCGGTACCGCCACGGCGATATTTTTCCTGCCCGCCACCGCGAATTTGCGGCACCAGCATCACACCCGGCGCAATGGCAAGCGCGCCAATACCCTTGGGGCCGCCAAACTTGTGGGCCGACACAGACACCATATCCACCAGCAACTGCCCCATATCGACGGGGATGCGGCCAATCGCCTGCACCGCATCGCAATGGATTTTGGCACCATATTCGCGCGCCAGAAGGGCCGCCCTGGCGACAGGCTGAATAACGCCTGTTTCATTATTTGCCAGCATGACAGACACCAGCACCTTTTCACCGGCGGCCTGACATGCCTTTAACATGTCTTCCAAAGCGTTCAGGTCAATGACCCCGTTGCCATCCACCGGGATACGCCTTGCATCACTGCGGGCATCCATGACGGATGGATGTTCAACAGCACCGGTCAGCACCACAACATCTTCAAGGCCGTTCAGGGCCAGATTGTTGGCTTCGGTGCCACCGCTGGTGAAAATAATGCGTTCGGAATCACCACCGACCATTTCGGCAACGGCGCGGCGCGCATGATCGACAATTTTACGGGCGTCGCGCCCTGCCCCATGCACCGACGACGGATTACCGGCAATATCAAGTGCTGCCACCACCGCATCCTTCGCGGCGGCGATCATTGGCGCACTTGCATTGTAATCTAGGTAAACCTGCTTCTTCATAACGTCGGTTGCTGTCTTTGCGATCAGGGGTTTGAAAAATGTGTCATCACGAACCGGGCCAAATGCCGGTGGTAAGTTATTGTGCGGCCACCTGTGGTTCGTGAACCTGGGTTGTGCGGCGGTCAAACATCCTGCCCATGCCGGAAATGCGGCGATCCACCACATCAGCCAGACTGACAGACGAAAGATAAAGGTAAATCTGGTTGCCCAGTTCTTCCCACAATTCGTGCGTCAGGCAACGCCCCTTATCGGCCTTGCAGCCCTTGGGCGAGCCCGATTTACACCGGGTTGCGCGAATGGGTTCGTCCACGGCCAGGATCACATCGGAAATACGGGTATCCTGTGCGGAACGCGCCAGCATGTAACCACCACCCGGCCCGCGCACCGAACGGACCAATCCGCCCTTGCGCAGCTTGCCAAACAGTTGTTCCAGATAGGACAGCGAAATTTCCTGACGCTCGGCAATGTCAGCAAGGGCAACGGGGCGATCCCGGCCGCTATCTGCCAGGTCAACCATTGCCATTACCGCATAGCGGCCTTTCGTACTTAACTTCACAGCGTGTCCTCCTGCCTGTGCATCGCATTATCAACCAATGTCCAGGCTTTCGATTTCAGTTTGCCGCAAAACGGCATTCGAACAGAAGATGAGCCCTATTCGGAAGCAGCCACAATACGCGGCTTTTCCGGGTTTACCGCAGGGACGAAACCGTTTTCCTGCTGTTTTTCACTTTCAAGTTCCACGATGCGCTGGCGCAATCCCTGCACCTCGCGCGACAATTCATCAAGGGCGCGCGCCACCGGGTCCGGCAGGTCGCCAACCGGGGTACCATAGGCACAGAACCGGTCATCCTTTTCACGGCGCACGATCTTGGCAGGAATACCCACCACAGTTGCACCTTCGGGCACCTCGGCCAGAACAACCGCATTGCCACCGATGCGGGCATTTTTGCGCACGGTGAACGGGCCCAGAATTTGCGCACCGGAGCCAACAATCACGCCATCTTCAAGTGTCGGGTGGCGCTTAAGGCCACGCTGCCCGTCACTGTCAACACTGGGTGCCGTACCGCCAAGGGTAACGCCCTGATACAGGGTTACGTCATCACCGATTTCGGCAGTTTCACCAATAACAACACCCATGCCGTGATCGATAAAAAAGCGTTTGCCGATCGTGGCACCGGGATGAATTTCAATGCCGGTCAGCCAGCGCATGATCTGCGAGAAAAAACGCGCCGTAATGCGGAAACCGCGCTTCCATAACCAGTTCGTACAGCGATATCCCATGATCGCATGAAACGCCGGATAGCTTAACACGACCTCAAGACGGGAACGTGCCGCGGGATCGCGGGCGATCATCGCGTCTATTTCCTGGCGAATTATCTTGAACATGGGGCTGTCCCCTGTGTAATAAGTAGCTTCGATTCCCGGTAGCCGGCCGCATCGACACACCGTCGCGTCACACGCAACACGTATCGTTTTGGCTGTCCGGTTGACCGAAATATAGGATAACCGAGTAACGTGGTCAAGTATTTGCCCCAAGCAATTTATGCCAGCAGAACAAAAAAACTCACAAATCTACTCGGGTATATTCTTCCTACTGCACACCCATTTGCGGACAGGAGCTGTCTGATCCATGCCTGAGGTCATTTTTAACGGCCCCGAAGGGCGCCTAGACGGGCGTTATCATCACAACGGTGCCGACGATTCGCCCATCGCGCTTATCCTTCACCCGCACCCCCAGCAGGGCGGGACGATGAACAACAAGCTGTGCTTTAACCTGTTTAACATGTTTAAAGATCGCGGCTATTCGGTCATGCGGTTCAATTTCCGCGGCGTTGGCCGGTCACAGGGCGTTTATGACCACGGTATTGGCGAACTTTCAGATGCGGCCTCCGCACTGGACTGGATGCAGACCTACAATACCAATTCACGCTCGACCTGGGTTGCCGGTTATTCCTTTGGCGCCTGGATCGGCATGCAGCTTCTGATGCGCCGCCCGGAAATTGACGGCTTTATTTCCGTTGCCGCCCCGGCCAGCGACTATGACTTTACCTTCCTTGCCCCCTGCCCGTCCTCGGGTATTCTGATTCACGGCACCCGGGATGAAAACATTCCCGTCAATTCCGTGACCAAACTGGGTGACAAGCTCAATTCCCAGAAAGGCATTGAAGTCAATATGTGCCTGATCGAAGGTGCCGATCACTATTTTGCCAAGCAGCAGGAAGAAGTGGTTCGCCAGGCATCGGCATATCTGGACAAACGCGGGGCATAATCCGGACGGGAGGAAGATGCGCGAAAAAACGCAGCATCAAAACCCCGTATCAGCCCAGCGCCATTGTCAAAAAATGGGGGCCGCCTGAAATTCAGGCGGCCTTTTCTATATGATATAACCGGCCCCCAAGGCAGGGTTCGGGAACGCCCGTAGTGCCGGGAAAGCTGATCGGATATTCCAGCAAATGGCGCACGGCAAGATAACCAAAGCATTCCGCCTCGACCGCATCGCCGTTCCAGTCCAGTTCATCGACCGAGCGCACGGGCACACCCAGCCCCTCGGCCAGTTTATCCATCACAAAACGGTTATGCCGGCCACCACCACAGACAAACCATTGCAATGGTGCGAGCGGCAAATGGTTAACCCCGGCCACCACCGCCGCCACCGTGCAATGCGACAGGGTTGCTGCGCCATCGGCCATATTCAAACGTGCCTCGGTCACAAGCTGATCAATACGGGCGGCCATGTCTTCGCGGTCCAGTGATTTGGGCGGCACCAGATCAAAATAGGCATCTTCCAGAAATTTCAGGCCGACATAGGCATCGACGGCACCAGAAAAAGCGGTCTCACCATCGCGGTCATAAGGGGTGCCGGTGTGGCGTAACATCCAATCATCGATACGGGCATTACCCGGCCCACAGTCAAATGCGACAAGGTCTTCATCCGTGCCAATCCAGGTAACATTGGAAATACCGCCAATATTCAAAACGGCAACCGGCGCATTCATGCCAGCACTTTTGATCAATGCGGCATGATAAACCGGGGCCAGCGGTGCCCCCTGCCCGCCTGCAGCAACATCGGCCAGGCGAAAATCGGCAACAACGGGAATACCGGTTAATTCCGCCAGCATATAGGGTGTACCAATTTGCCGGGTAATACCGGCCGCAGGTTCGTGAAAAACGGTTTGGCCGTGAAAACCGATAACATCTATATCGGAAGCCTGCATTCCGGCCTGTGCCAGCAATTCGAAAACGGCATCGGCATGCAGGCGGGTTAAATCATCGGCCACCACATGTTCGCTATTGGTCGCGGCCCGGTTACCAAAACAGGCGCGGATTTGATCGCGCAATTCCTGCTGATAGGGCACGGAAACAAAATGCCCGGTCCGGCGCACTTCGATACCATCGGTTTCAATAATGGCTGCATCGACCGCATCAAGCGACGTGCCGCTCATCATTCCAATGGTGCGATACCATTTTCCCTGCATCAAGGGTGCTCCGTCCTGCAAATATTGTGGCTCGGGTTCTTGGGCGCACGACTTGTGCCCCTGTATGCGCGATTTTCCCAAGGCCGGGTGAATAAATCAATAAACAGCGGTAAAAATTGCCACGTATCGCCGGTATTTTCACCGGCATCCTGCCCGATCATGCAATTGGATGTAATCAATTCGGGAAAGCGGCGCTCGGTGATTGCTGCGCCTGATCCTTTTGTGTTAGATGGTCGTCCGCGCTGCCTGCAAGGCGGGCTGGCGCATCGCACATGACCTTCACAACACAACATAGCGCAAAAACAATGACTGAACTCAAGTCTGATTTTCTCCGCGTCATGGAAGAACGCGGTTACATCCACCAATGCACTGATCTTGCCGGGCTTGATGCCTATGCATCAGAAAAGAAGGTGGTGTGCTATGTAGGTTATGATTGCACCGCAGACAGCCTGCATGTCGGATCGCTGGTTTCGATCATGATGCTGCGCTGGTTGCAGAAAACCGGACACAAACCGATTGTTCTGATGGGCGGCGGCACCACCCGCGTTGGTGACCCGACCGGCCGCGACGATGCCCGCCCGGTTCTGACCGACGAAGTTATTGCCAACAATATGGCTGGCATCAAAAAGGTTTTTGAACAGTTCCTGAGCTTTGGCGATGGTCCGACCGACGCGGTTATGGTCAACAATGCCGACTGGCTTGATAAGATCAATTACATCGAATTCCTGCGTGATTTCGGCCGTCATTTTTCGGTCAATCGCATGCTCAGCTTTGATTCCGTCAAGCTGCGTCTGGACCGTGAACAGTCGCTCAGCTTTCTGGAATTCAACTACATGATCCTGCAGGCCTATGACTTTGTCGAACTGCAGCGCAAATATGGCTGCGTCCTGCAGATGGGCGGTTCGGACCAGTGGGGCAATATCGTTAATGGTGTCGAACTGGGCCGCCGCGTGGATGACAGCGCCCTGTTTGGCCTGACCACCCCGCTGATGACGACTGCTTCGGGTGCCAAAATGGGCAAAACGGCATCGGGCGCTGTTTGGCTGAACGAAGAACGCCTGTCGGCCTATGATTACTACCAGTTCTGGCGCAATACCGAAGATGCCGACGTCATCAAGTTCATGAAGCTGTTCACCGAACTGACGCTGAATCAGGTTGCCGATTACGCCAAGCTTGAAGGGGCCGAAATCAACGAGGCCAAAAAGGTATTGGCATTTGAAGCCGTCAAGCTGTGCCGTGGGGAAGAAGCTGCCCTTGCTGCTGCCGAAACCGCGCGCAAAACGTTTGAAGAAGGCGTTCTGGCCGATAGCCTGCCGACCGTTGAAATCGCCAAGGCCGACCTTGATGCCGGTATCCCGGCGTTTGATCTGTTCCGCCGTGCCGACCTTGCCAAATCAGGCGGCGAAGCACGCCGCCTTGTTAAGGGTGGTGGTGCCAAAATCAACGATGAAAAAGTTGATGATGAAAACCAGGTGATTGGCGCGGATGCCGTTGATGCCAATGGCGTGATCAAGCTTTCGGCAGGTAAAAAACGCCACGTTCTGGTGCGCCCGGTCTGATAACCTGATAACAGACATCCCTATATGGAAAACGCCCTGATCCAGCCGGACAGGGCGTTTTTTAATGCATAATCAGCAGCGAAAATAAACGTCCACCGCGGCTTAGCCCGGCTTGGCCCCGGTAATCAGGTTACGGAAAACACCCGGCACAAAAGTAGACAGCGGATTGACCGAGATATCCGGGTTTTCAACCGGCCCTTCGACAGTGTAGGTGGGCGCAAACACACCACCACCTTCCTCGCCGACCAGCAAATCACCAATCAGCGGGATTTTACCCAAGACGGAATTCAGGGCGTAAAACGGCACGACAGAACCCGCGAGTTTGATCTGGTCCTGCGCCAGATCAATGCTGCCATTTGCCGTAACCCCGATTGCCGCACCATTGGCCGCAACCTTGGAAAGGGTCAGTACGTTGTTGGCATAGGTGAAATCACCATCCATCGCATCAAAGCTGATGCCTTTGCCCTGCAGGGAATCCACCAGCCCAAGCAGTGAGGCCGCATTCAAAACCCGTGCACCCAGCGGTGCATTGACGATGCGGAAATTTTCAATATGGGCAGTGCCGGTAAAGGGCTGGGAATAGGTGCGATCATCAACCGTGCCCTGAACATTCAGCTTGCCACCGCGCAAATCGCCGTAAAGGTCAATCGCGGCAAGGAAGCGCCCCGCATCGTCAGAACTTAATTGGACTTTGCGTTTGCCACCAGCAACAGGTTCAACCTGGGCAAACAGATCGGCGGTGCCATCCAGCTTGCCATTCAGAACAATCGACCGCCATTCCTGCCCTTCAACATGGATCGAACCCTTCAGGTTTTTAACCACCTGGTCACGCGCAGCCACCAGTTCGCCGAAATCAAGATAGATTTCCTTTTTGCCGCCAACACGGGTGGTTTCTTCGCCAATACCGCCGCTATCAGGGCCTTTGCCGGTTTTGGTGCCTGTCCCTGCTGCGGGGGTGCCCTGTTGATCATCGCCCTTGCTATCCGAAGATGCATCGCTGGAAATCAGCCAGGGACGCGCATCAAACCGTTCGGCTTTTACGTCAATTTCGGAATCCGCCTTTTTACGGTTAAAGGTAATACGCCCGTTTTCAACAACGGGGGCATCGCCCTTCACATAAAAACGGTTGGCTTCAAGGCGGACATTAATGGCGGAAAATTCGCTATCCGTTGCACCCTTGTCGTTGCGGCTGCCATTTGCGGAGAGATTGCCTGTTGCATCCCCCGCGCCATCCTTGCCCGGTTCACGCGCCCCGCCATTTTCGGTCAGGAACGGGCGCAGGTCGATCTGGTCGCCCGTCACATCAATTTTCAGAACATCATTGTCATTGACGACAAGCGTGCCTGTCAGACCGCTGTTTTCGCGGAAATGGCCATTGGCGAGTTGAAAATGGACCTTGTCATCAAGCTTGTTTTCACCACGCCAGCGGCCACTTGCCAAAATAGCAGCATCCGGTGCCGTCAGGTCGATTTTACGCACCGTCCCGCCGCCATCGGCACCAAACAGCACATCGAATGCCAGCTTGGAAGGCTGCTGTGCATCCTTGTGGTAATCCGCCTCGGAAAGGTCGATCTCGCTATTGGCAAGGTCAGCTTTGCCAATTACCTCGACACCGCCAGCACGAATAACCTTGATTTCAACATCGCCATCCGCCGTGCCCTTGAGGAAGGATGAAACATCGATGCCAATATCATTCAGGGCGGCAAGGTCAAATTTACCGCCCAACTGATAATGGCTGGTCAGCGGTGTTTTATCATCAAAGCTTTCCACCCAGCGAATGGTGTTATGCCCCTGGCCGATGGTGGCGTCACCGCTAAGCTCCAGGCCCTTGGTATTGACCTGCAGTTCAAAATTGCCGTTATTCAGGTCAAGCTTGCGAAAGACATTGGTAATCTTGGCTTTTTCAATGCGCGACGCCGCTGCGACTTCAACATCATCAAAGCTGAGGTCGGAAAGCAGCGGGAAAGAAAGCTCCACCCGGGTTGCCTGGCTGCCTGAAAGCTGTTTGGGATCAATTTCCAGTTTTTTGGCGAAACCCAATGGTTCGTGATCAATCAGGTTCATGGCATCGCGCACGCCACCATGAACGACAAATTCTATATTTGCCCATTCATTGTCGGTATCAAGCTGGGAAAAGACCAGCTTGGCACTATCGACCTCGATGCCATCAGCAACACCGCTATCGACAAAAATGCTGAAACTATTGGCATTAAATTCGGCATGGCCAGCGGCCTTTTGCACCTTGGGCATGCCGGGCAGATATTGCACATCGATATCGGACATCGTCATATCGCCGGTCAAACGATCGATGGCGGCATCACCATTTTCACCGCGATGCATGGCAAGGTCAATTTGCGCCAGATGAACCCCGCCACCCGACAGGTTTTTAACCACCCACTGGCGCGGATTATCGCCCAGCGTTTCGGGCCAAAGGTTGGTCAGATCATCGGTTGCAACATTGGTGGCCGCGGCCTTTAATTGCACCGCCCAATTACCCAGCGGATGATCAATATCGGCATTGACCTTAAGGCCGGTTTTACCCGTGGTCACGCTTACATCGCGAAAGGCGAGTTTGCCGGGCACATATTTGACCGTCGCCTTGCCACCATCAATGTCATAAACGGAATTCAAGGGCGTTGGTAACTGCACCCGCCCGGCACCCACATCCAGCTGGGCGACAACATCAAAAATGCTGCCATCCGCCCCAAGGTTGGCATCAAACGTGCCTGATACCGGCAGGTCAAACCGGTCCAAGCCAATAAATTCCGATGAAATGGTCGAAAGGGATGCTGGAATGACTTTGTCGATATGCGCCTTCAGGGCAATGCGTTCATCCTGTGTGGAATAGCTTGCCGTTGCTGTTACATCGGTCGTCATGGAACCAGCGGCGACAGCCAGTTTCAAGTCGGCATCAATACCACCAGGGCGGCGCGCAAGGCGAATATCGGATTGCGGCGCAGACCAGGTCACGCCCAAAAGGCGGTCTTCCACCTTCAGATCGGCGTGATAAATGCCAAAACTTTCAAAATAGGCAGCAGCGGGAAAATCAGCCGCTTCACCCGATAAAATGGCAACCACACGGCGCATCAGCGCACTGCCCGACACCAGTTCCTGTTCGGTCAGATCCCCGTCATCGCCGGCATTCTGCTGAGGATCGTCCGCCTTCTCCGAATTTTCTCCAGCAGCTCCTTCCGGGGCCGAGGCTGCGGCATCGCTGCCTGCCTCGGCACTCACAGGATTTTCCGCTACAGTCGGCGCGGCCTGATCACCGGAAGCCGCTTGATCATCCGGTGTTACTGGCGTTGCCTGATCGCCTGATGCAGTTTCACCCGCCGGGGATTTTGCCGGATCGGGGATGGGGGTGGACATAACCGCCGTATCTTCGGGCTCGGTTGGTTCCTGCATATCGGGAACGCGGGCGGTTGTCTGGTCCGCCCCCTGTTTATCGCCACCGGTATCGGTCGCATCATCTGGCACGACATTGGCCAGATCGCCCGACAGGCCAATATCAAACTGGCCGTCACTATGGCGGATCAGGCGCATGCGCGGCGCAATCAGGTCAACTTCACGAAGGGCCAGAATACCCTTGAACAGGGCGCGGCTGGAAAACACCACGTCGGCGGCGGGCATGCGCAGCATTTCGTGCCCGTTGGCCTGCCGGACAGAAATCCGCCGCATGCGGACATCAAACTTTTCTTCCCAGCCCCGCCAGACCAGAACCATGTCCTGAACGTCAAATTTCAGGTCGCCGGAGCTTTTGTTAAGTTCATCAAGGATATAGGGTGCAATGCGATTAAGTGACACAGGCCCCTGGGAAACGCGCCAGACCAGCACGCCGGAGAATACACCCACAAACAGCACGCAAAATGCGAACAGTGATGCAATGACTCCGGAAAGTTTTTTAACGTGCCTCAATGACCTGCTTTCCCCAAACCCGCGTAATTACCATCATTCCGATCAAAGCATTAACGCCGCACAAGGCAAAGGGTTTCCATGATTTTGCCCTAAATTAAAGCTGACCTGACAACGTTGTTGTTTACAGGGCCTTTTTGTCATCTCCAAGAGAGGTTATGACTAAAGTGTGATTTAAGACCAAAAAGATACTGCCAGCATATCGTTCGGCACCAAAATTGCCGGGCACCCGCGCCACAAACAAAGGAAGGCCCATCGTGACCCTTGCCTGGACCCAGAACACACTGCCCGCCCCCTTTGATGCGGAACGCTGCAAAACCGGGTTTGAACGCTGGGCCGAACTGGCCCGCAAACCGATATGGGAAAACCAGGCCGCGCAATTTGCCGAGCTGGCCGAAAACCCGGCGCATCGAAATGTTCTGGGTGCCCTTTTTGGCAATAGCCCCTATCTGACCAGCCTTGCGCTTCGCGACCCGGATATGATTGCAATTGCCTTCAACGACGGGCTTGATAAAGCATTCGACACCGCACTGGCAGATGTCAGCCAGCCCGCAAGTGCCGCTGGAACGGACCAGGCCACCGCAATGATGCAGGTGCGCCGGGCAAAACGCCGTGCCGCACTGGTGATTGCGCTGGCCGATATCAGTAATAGCTGGGATTTGGTCAAGATTACCGCCGCAATCAGTAAAACGGCGGAAACCACCCTGAACTACACGCTGGCACATTGCCTGTCGGCAACGGCACGCCAACGCAGCCTTGATTTACCCAACCCGGATGACCCGCTGCGCGATTGCGGCATTTTCGCCATTGGCATGGGCAAACTTGGCGCGAATGAACTGAATTATTCGTCCGATATCGACCTGATTTTTCTGTATGACGGCGAAAAAATCGGCTGGCTGGACCCGGACAGGATGCAGCAAATTCTGGTGCGCATGGTGCGCGATATCACCCGCATCATGGAAGAACGCACCGGTGATGGTTACGTATTTCGGACCGATTTGCGCCTGCGGCCCGACCCGGCATCAACCCCGCCGATCATGTCAGCACTGGCAGCGGAAACCTATTATGAAACCGTTGGCCAGAACTGGGAACGGGCAGCCATGATCAAGGCCCGCATTGTTGGCGGCGATTATAAGGCCGGGCAGGATTTCCTTAAAATTCTGCGGCCATTTGTATGGCGCAAACATCTGGATTTTCTGGCAATCCAGGATATCCATTCGATCAAACGCCAGATCAATGCCCTGCGGGGTGGCAGCAAGGTCAATGTGCCAGGCCACAACATCAAGCTGGGGCGCGGTGGCATTCGCGAGATCGAATTTTTTGCCCAGACCCAGCAATTGATCTGGGGCGGACGGGAATTATCCCTGCGGTGTCGCAGCACCTGCGAGGCGCTGCGCGAATTGTGCAAGTTCAAACAGATTTCCGAAACCGTTCGTGACGAACTGATTGAAGCATATGAATTTCTGCGCAATGTCGAACATCGCCTGCAGATGACCAATGACCAGCAAACCCAGACCCTGCCCGAAAGCGAAGAAGGGCTGGCTGCCCTTGCCTGCTTCCTGGGATATGACGATTGCGAAGGCTTCAAGAACGACCTGATGGGCTATCTGCGCCGGGTTGAATCGCATTATGCCGAATTGTTCGAGGAAGATTCACCCCTGGGCGGCACCGAAGGCAGCCTTGTTTTTACCGGCAACGAAGACGACCCCGAAACCCTGCGCCAGCTACAACAAATGGGGTTTGAAAATGCCACCATGGTTTCCAGCACGGTGCGCGGCTGGCATCATGGGCGATATCGTGCCACGCGGTCACGCCGGGCGCGCGAAATCCTGACCGAGCTTATGCCAACGCTGTTAACATCGCTGTCGGAAACCACAAACCCGGACATGGCGTTTCGTGCGTTTGACGAATTTCTGAAAGGCCTGCCCGCCGGGGTGCAGTTATTTTCGCTATTTACGGCCAACCCGGATTTGCTGCGGTTGCTGGCAACCATTGCAGGTACTGCACCACGCATGGCCAAATATCTGGGCCGCAATGCCAGCGTGCTGGATTATGTGCTGATGTCGGGCTTCAATGATGAACTGCCCGATGCCGCCACCATGCTTGACCAGCTAAACGAACAATTATCACAGCCCGGTGCCGAAATGGTGGAACAGTGGCTTGATATTGCGCGGCGCTGGGCCAATGACCAGAAATTCCGCATTGATGTACAAACCATCCATAACCGCCATACACCCCATCAGGCGGGCAAGGCGCTGGCCGATGTGGCCGATGTTTCCATTCGCGGCCTGTTCCCGCGTATTGCGGCTGATTTTGCGCAAAAACATGGCGGGTTTGATGAAGGCGGCCTGGCCGTTTTTGCCCTTGGCAAACATGGCGGGCAGGAACTTTCGCCGGGTTCGGACCTTGATATGGTCTTTGTCTATGACGTGCCCGAAGGATGCGACGAATCAGATGGTGAAAAGCCGCTATCGCCCGGCCATTATTTTATCCGCCTAAGCCAGCGTTACATTAACGCCCTGTCTGCCCCCACGGCCGAAGGCGTTTTGTTTGAAACTGACCTTCGCCTGCGCCCCAGCGGCAGCAAAGGCCCCCTTGCCTGCCACTTCAACAGTTTTGACAGCTATCAGACCAATGAAGCCTGGACGTGGGAGCATATGGCCCTGACCCGCCTGCGCCCGGTTTTTGGCCCGGAAAAACTGCAACAAAAGGTCATGGAAAGCACACGCAGGGTGCTGCGCAAGGAACGCGATTTCCACAAGCTGGTTCGCGATGTCTATGATATGCGAAACCGCATGGCGGCCAGCAAGGGCAGCGACCAGGCATGGGATATCAAATTGCGCCGTGGCGGGCTGGTTGACCTGGAATTTATTGCGCAATATTTGCAGCTTAACCACGCCCACGATCACCCGGAGATCCTTTCGCCGACCACGCGCAAGGTTTTCAAAAAACTGGGCAAGGCCGGCATCCTGCCCGCAGAAGAAGCCGCCTGGCTTGCCAATGCATCCTCCTTCTGGCTGGCATTGCAGGCAATGGTGCGCCTGACCACCGAAGGCCGGTTTTCGCCGGAAAATGCCAGTGCGGATTTGCGTGGGATGCTGGCCGGGGCTGGCCAGTGCGAGGATTTCAGCGAACTGGAAAAGAAACTTGCCGATACCGCCGAACGGGTAAAACAGGTTTATGACCGCCTGATCACGGAACCGGCCGAAAAACTGGGCCCGATTGCGCAAAGCGACTGAACCGGCACGGACCATTCGCCCTATAAACAGATACAGACCAAAGAAAACAAAGGACTTTGAAAATGAGCATTGCAGTTGGTGACAAGGCCCCGGATTTTGACCTTCTGACCGATGGTGGCGGCCATGTGAAACTGTCCGACTTGAAGGGCAAGCCGGTGGTAATTTATTTTTACCCCAAGGACATGACACCGGGCTGCACCACGGAATCCTGCGATTTTCGTGACCAGCACCCGAACTTTGCCGCGGTTAATGCCGAAATCATCGGCATTTCCAAGGACAGTGCTGCCCGCCATGACAAATTCAAAGCCAAGTACGACCTGAATTTTACCCTGGCATCCGACGAAGAAAACGATACCTGTGAACGTTACGGCGTTTGGGTGGAAAAAAGCATGTATGGCAAAAAATATATGGGTATCGAACGGACAACCCTGGTCATTGATGGCGAAGGTGTCATTCGCAATATCTGGTCAAAGGTCAAAGTCAAAGGCCATGTTGACGAGGTTCTGGCTGCGGTAAAAGCGCTATAAGCCCGGACTGATTGCACCATCAGCCCTAGTTCAGCCGGTTACAGGTATATCGCCTGTGGTCGGCTTTCTTTTGCCCGCAAGGCTGGTGGGCAGACACAATGGCACCCCTTTATGGTTACAAGGCCAGGTAATTTTTACAATTCCGGGATGCTATTTTTCATTATTATTGTTTAATTTCAGTTCCTTGACCAAATGCAGAAACTTTACCCTCAAGGGTGTATCTATCTTGCAAGGGCGGGTCATTAATATGATATTCTGTAATCGGGAGTTTACACGATCGCCAGCAAGGCGACCGGGACAGAATAGTTGAACGCATGCATGGCGGGGCCAGTTAATGAACAAGAATGTCGTTGATCTTGACGATCAAATGTTAGCCGACTTCAAGGATGAAGCCCGCGATATCATCAGCAGCCTGGATGTGCATTTGCAGAACGCACATTCACAGGCCAATCGCGACGCGTTGCTTACCGCAATCCAGCGCGAGGTTTTTAACCTGCGATACAAGGGCAAATCGGTTAACGCCCCGCTGATCAACCTGACCAGTCACCGCCTGGCCGATTACGTAACCAGCTGCCGCGAGCTGAACGCGGATTCCATCGCCGACATTCAGGCCTTTGTCGACAAGATCGAAGGCATCCTTGATGGCGACATTTCCGGCACCAGTACCGATTCTGCCGAATTTGTTCGTGAGTTACCCTCCAAGCGCGCCCCTGATATTGACCCGGCCTGGCTAAGCAAAGCCAATGTCGAGGCGCTGCTGGTTATTCCGCAGCGTTCAATGGCCGCCATTGTTGAACGCGAACTGGCTGCCTGTGGCTATCGCAGTTCATCGACCCAATCCTCGTTCGAGGCAATTGAACTTGCCGTGCGCACCCGCCCGGATTTTATCATCGTTGCCAAAACGATTGATGATCTTGACGGTGTTGACGTGGTAAGCGCCCTGCAGGCAATGCCCAAAACCCGCGATATCCCCACCGCCGTTTTGACATCCGATGCGCCAAACCACCCGTCGCTGCGCGATTTGCCGTTTCGTACCGCCATTATCCGCAAGGGCGGTGCCTTTGGCGATGACCTGGCCGAAGCCCTGGCGCGGTTTAACATTACCTGAAAATTGCCTGGCAAACCTTGCCGCATCGGCGATTTGACCTTAAAAACGGACCGCGTGAAACATCGCCGGTCCGTTTTTCCATCAGCCAACCGTGATCAAAACCATGCCCCAAACCCTTGCCGAAGCCGCCAAACAGGCGCTTTTAACTGTTGATCCCACCGATAAGGCCAATCTGACGATTGACCTTGCCCGGCAATGGCGCGAAGGCATGATAACGGAAGTTGGCAAAACCAGCCTGCCAGACCGCCCGGCCCGCCCGGCAAAACCCGAAACCCTGCCGCCCAACAAAATGCCCAAACGCAGCAAGGGCGGCCTTAAGGGGCGCATTGGCCTGCTGCATGCCCTGGCCCATATCGAATTGAATGCCATCGACCTGGCGTGGGATATTGCCGTTCGTTTTCCCGAAGAAAACATGCCGCGCGATTTTCACGATGCCTGGGTACAAGTGGCGGCGGATGAGGCCAAACATTTCCTGATGCTTAATCATCGACTGGGCGAACTGGGTGCGACCTATGGCGATTTGCCCGCCCATGATGGCCTGTGGCAAAGCAGCATGGAAACCGCCTATGACCTGCTAGCGCGCCTGGCTGTGGTGCCAATGGTGTTTGAAGCCCGCGGGCTTGATGCCACACCGCCCACAGTTGAACGGCTGATTGCCAATGGCGATACCGAAAGTGCGGAGATTTTAAAGATCATCGCCGCCGAAGAAGTCGCCCATGTCAGCGCCGGGCGCAAATATTATGAAATGATGTGCGATAAACGCGGCCTGCCCTATTACACCACATGGCACGCCCTGTTGCGCAAACATCTGCGCGGCCCGTTAAAACCGCCCTTTAATGATGAAGCCCGCTACGATGCAGGCATGCCACCCGATTATTACCAGGACTATGTTCTGGAATTGCCCGGTGAAGGCAACGAAGACTGACTGGTCCATACCGGTCTGATCGGAAAATCATAAGCAGCGAAAACATCAGTGCTATGTTCTCGCTGCATTTTTTCAGCTACGTGACGCCGCCACGGCCTGCCCGGCAGTGGGCCTGAACACCGCAATATAAAGCCCCAGACCGATCAACAACGCCCCGGCCACCTGAATAAGCGCAATCTGGCTGCCCAAAACCAGTACCGAAAGAACCAGCCCGGATAACGGGTTGATCAGATGTGCGGCAGCGGCCTTGCTGGCGCCAAAACGACGGATCAGATACAGCCACATAAACATCGCGCCCAGCGTGATGACGATGGCCAGATAAAGCATCGCCAGCAAAACCGGCCCGTTAAAAACAGGGGTCCATTGCTGCAAATCGGGCGCGCGCACCATTGCCAGCGGGAACAATACCAGCCCGCCGACCAGCGATTGCCAGAAATTAACGGCAACCGGCGTTGCCCCAACATTGCGTGCCCGTAAAAACACCGTGCCAAAGGCAAAGGCAATTGTGCCCCCAATCGCCATGGCGTAACCGGCCCAAAGGCTGCTTGTTAAAACCCCGCCAGCAGCCAGTGATGCCACCCCTGCAGGCTGCCACGCCGCAACACATACAACACCAGCAATACAAATGGTAAAGCCTGCCAAACGGGCCAGGTTCAGGGGTTCCTGCCCGCTGGCAACGGCAAAGGCACTGGTTAAAAGCGGCGCGCAGCTTATGATCACGACCAGCACCGGTGCAGGCACAGTTTGCAGGGCCATAAAGCTTAACCCCAAATAAAGCGCATTATTCAGCAAGCCTGCAATCGCGCCAAAGCGCACCACTTTGCCCTGCAAAAAAGCGTTCCCCTGCCGCAACACAAAGGGCAGCAAACAGGCTGCCCCCAGCAAAAACCGCACGGCAAGCAATACGATCGGATCAAGATGCGCAATGACAACCTTGCCAACGATAAAGGCCGACGACCAGATCAGGCTGAACCCGGCAAACAAAACGATGATCCAGACCATATCCCTGGCATTCCCCTGGCATTATTTGAGATGGTCATAAAATGCCTGAACGTGATTAATTTGAAAAATTAATTATCATCTATTCCAAATCAGTTATTATGATTTGGAGAAACTCACCACAATACGGGCCTGGGTCATGGCACAGAAAATCTCGAACAAGGGCGATCACGCAGGCATGCCAAATGGCAATCCACTGAACGATATCACAGGCCCGCTTGCCCGACTGGATGATCGCCGCATCACACTGGAGCAATTACGCACCTTTGTTTCCGTTGCCCGCAATCTGGATTTTCAACAGGCCAGCAGTGAACTGTCGCGCAGCCAGTCCGCCATTACACAAAGCCTGCAAAAGCTTGAAGACATATTGGCATGCCGCCTGATTGAACGGCGACGTGGCCAGGTGGCTGATTTAACCGTCGATGGCAAACGCTTACTGCCATTGGCTGAGGAAATTTTAGCCCGCCTCTCTGCCGCTGTTGAAAGTTTTCGCCAACCTGCCTTGCAGGGGCGCATTCGGTTAGGTGTGCCCGATGACTTTCCAATCGGCAATATTGTCACGGCTATTCGCCGCTGTATGGAAACCAACCCTGCCCTGCGGGTCGAGGTGACATCTGCGCTGTCATCAGAGTTGGGGATTCGTTATCAGAACCGCGAGCTTGACATCATCATCCATAAACGCAGCGCGCAAACCGGTACGGCCTTGATTTCGGATGCCAAAGCAGCCCAAAAACACACCACCCTTTTGCACCGCCAGCCGCTTTTGTGGGTATGCGCACAATCCTTTGCCCTGCCGATCACAGGCGATATTCCCCTCATCACCTTTCCTGATGGCTGCGCCTATCGTGCGGCGGCCTTACAGGCGCTTGAACAACAGGGATTATCCCATTTCAATGCCTATCGCAGTGCATCCTATCAAAATATCCGTGCGGCTATTTCAACCGGCCTGGGTATTGGTATTTTGCCCCTTGGTGCCATTGCAGATGACCATATGGCATTAAACGATCAGGGCCTGTTACCCGCCCTGCCCGATATTGAACTGGTCATGACATTTAACCGGCAAAACAGCCTGCTAAATCAGTTCAGCCATCAATTGCTGCATAATACTGACTTTGCAAGGGCACGTGCAGCATAGGCACATCGCCCTGCCGGACAATGCACCAACAGATACAAGCATTCCGATAAATTAGAATTTTTTGATGTAACGCAAGGCTGTACATTTGCAAACCGCTATCATTTCGGCCTGTGATAACCCGCTTATCGCCTGAACATAATCATATCAGGAGGGACGAAGATGCGAGCAACAATGAAGGCTGCCGTCGCACGTGAATTTGGCAAGCCACTAACCATCGAAGAAGTGACAATCCCCAAGGTAACCCCCGGCAAAATTCTGGTGAAAATCGAGGCATCGGGCGTATGCCACACCGATTTGCATGCTGTTGAAGGCGACTGGCCGGTAAAACCAAACCCGCCTTTTATTCCCGGCCATGAAGGTGTTGGCGTTGTTGCCGAGGTTGGTGAAGGCGTTAAATCCGTCAAGGCGGGGGACCGCGTTGGTGTGCCCTGGTTACATTCCGCCTGCGGACATTGCCATCATTGCATTACCGGCTGGGAAACCCTGTGCGGTGAACAGCTAAATACCGGATATTCCGTGAATGGCGGTTTTGCCGAATATGTCCTGGCCGATCCCGATTATGTCGGCCACCTGCCCGACGCCCTTGAATACGGCAATGCCGCCCCGGTTTTGTGTGCCGGTGTTACCGTTTACAAAGGCCTGAAGGAAACAGAATGCAAACCGGGTGAAACGGTTGTGATTTCCGGTGTTGGCGGGCTGGGCCATATGGCCGTGCAATATGCCAAGGCGATGGGCATGAAAGTTATCGCTGTTGACATTGCCAATGACAAACTGAAACTCGCCAAAGATCTGGGTGCTGACTGGACCCTGAATGCCGCCGAAACCGACGTTGTTGCCGAAGTGCAAAAACAGATGGGCGGTGCCAATGGCGTGCTGGTCACGGCTGTATCCAATGCGGCCTTCAAACAGGGTGTTGGCATGCTGGGCCGCCATGGCACCATGGCCCTGTGTGGCCTGCCGCCGGGAACGTTCGAGCTCGATATTTTCGATACCGTGCTGTCGCGCAAAACCATTCGCGGTTCCATCGTCGGCACCCGTGCCGACCTTCAGGAAGCCCTTGAATTTGCAGGCGACGGTAAAGTGCATTCGCATTTCACCACCGAACCGCTGGAAAACATCAATTCCATCTTTGATCGCATGCGTGGCGGCAAAATTGATGGCCGCATTGTGATGTCGATCTGACCCGCAATTTTCAATAAACCCAACAAAATGCCGTGTCAGGTGTTTCTGACACGGCATTTATATTTGTTGGTGTCAGGCAGCACGCACTAACGCTGCCTCATGGTCCAGCAGCCATTGTTTACGGGCAAGGCCGCCTGCATACCCCGTAAGCGTCCCGTCAGAGCCAATAACCCGGTGGCAGGGTACAAGGATGGAAACCGGGTTTAGGGCATTGGCGCGTGCAACGGCGCGTACGGCCTTTGGGTTGCCCAGTTTGGTGGCCATCCCGGCATAGGAAACATGGGTGCCTGTTGGAATTTCAATTAAGGCCTGCCAAACCATTTTTTGAAAATCAGTTCCGCGCAGGTCAAGATCAGCCAATGGCAAAGGCATATGTTTTCCCGCGAAATAACCATCCAGCCAGGCCGTTACCGATGCCGACACTTTGCCGTTTTCCTGCCAGTCAACAGATTTGAACCGCCGGGACTGGATCAGAACCATTCGCCCATCATTATCTTCAAAATCAAGGTGCACCAACCGGCCATCAACCGATGCCAGGCCCAGCTTGCCAATCGGGCTGTCATATCGGGCGATATCAATTACCGTTTTCATGGTCATCTTCCTTTTCAATCAGGTCGTTCCCACCTTGATCCGGGATAAGTGCCGACCACAAATATTGCGCGGCATAGGCCCGCCAGGGCCGCCACACCACCGAATGCTTTTCAAGGTCTTTGGCCGTTGCCGGGCCACCGCCGATTTGCGACCCCTTTAAAATGCCCAGATCAGCCGCCGGGAAGGCATCGGGGTCGCCCAGCCCCCGCAGCGCAAAATAGTTAAGCGTCCAGGGACCAATGCCCTTGATTTTCGCCATCTGCGCCAAAATATCGCTGCCGGGCTGGTCGCGAAAATCTGTTGCAGCAAACAGGTCAATTACATCGGATAATGTCTGCGCACGCCGACGGGTCAGCCCGATGGGGATCAGATCATGGCCCTGCAAAGCCGCGGGTTCGGGAAACAGATGCGTAATTCCAGTACCAGCAACCAGTGCATCAGGCAGTGCACGCCCATAACGCGCAACAATACGACCGGCCAGCGTACGAGCCGCAGCAACAGATACCTGCTGGCCCAAAACAGCGCGCATGGCCAGTTCAAACCTGTCCCAACAGCCCGGCACACGCAAGCCCGGCCGCCTTTGTACCAGCGGGGCCAATAACGGGTCATTGGCAAAAATGGCTGTAATTGCACTCATATCGGCATCAAGGTCAAAAAGGCGGCGCACCCGCCCGCCAATTTCAAGCAGGCTGCCGCGATCGTCGCCCCGCAGGCATATTTCGATGCTGCCATCCTTTTCAAAACGGCAAATCATAAGCCCCGGTGCATTATCAAGGCAGAAGCCACGCGCATAATAATCATCGCCAATGGCCTCAAGCCCCTGAATGGCGCGGTCGCGAAAGAACCCCAATATAAAATCACGGTCAAAGGGCTGGCGGGGTTTTAAGCGCAAAACCATATCGTCCTTCTGTCTTGTGGTCGGATTATAGCGATTTCCGGTATGGTCAGATGGCGATGCATCAATGACCCGTAAACCACGCCGAAAAGCCGTTGGTGCATGGCCATAGGCTTCTTTCATGGCGTCATTAAACCGGCGCAAGCTGCCAAAACCGGCAATATCGGCAATTTCCGTCATCGACAGGTTACTATCGACAATAAGCTGCCGCGCCCGCAAAAGCCGCCGGGCACGGGCATGTTCCTGGGGGGAAACGCCGGTATGATCCTTGAATATCCGGCGAAGGTGCCGTGCGCCCACGCCAAGGCGATCAGCCAAATCCTCGACTGACCCGGTGCTTAGGGCACCATCCTCGATCAGGCGAACAGCGCGGCGAACGGTGGCGTGCACCCCGGCGGCGGCAGCACTGCCCGGTGCGGCTTCGGGCCGGCAACGCAGGCAGGGGCGAAAACCGTGTGCCATTGCCGCCTCGGCCGTAGGATAAAATTCCACATTCTGCCGCTTTGGCGTTACCGCCGGGCAGATAGGCCGACAAAATATGCCGGTGGTTTTAACGGCAGTGTAAAACCGCCCGTCAAACCGGTTATCACGGGCCAGCAGGGCCGTATAACATATGTCATCGCTGATTTGTTCCATACCCGCAGTCTAGCAGAGTGGGAATTAAATACTCGCCAGATTCGGACTCTGACATTTACACCGTCTTCACGCGCAAAACAAAAACCGCGCCAAACAATCTGGCGCGGTTGAAAAGGAGTACATTGCCGGGTTTTTCGCAGCAGGTGCACTGCCGCCAATAACCACCTGAGGATGATCAGAACCGGGGTGGTTCGGCCTCATAGACCCGTTGGAAGAAATTCGGGTTTAGCAGGGTGGAAATAGCAATCAGGGATGGCGACCGCCTTTCGCTGACCTTAACAATAAGGGCATGCGGTGCCGGTGTGATGTCGCGGATTTCAAGAACCTCAAAAACCGAACTTTGGGCATTGGTCACCCGGAACTGGTCGCCAATGGCGATATTCTGGTCCGCTTTCCGCGCCATTCTTCAGGACCTCCGTAATTATCAGAAACAAAAACCAGCCCGGCAGGTTCCACCCGGAATGGCTGGCTTTGGCAACGCAGCCATACTGATACAAACTCGCGGCGAAACTATGACAGGGATATGACCGAAAATGGCAAAATCGGGAAAATAAATTATTGGAAATTTGTAATTTCTTCGAACTACATGCGCATAAAACGGGAAAATGCAGAACAAATTATGGGACTTCACACATCAGACAGGATGATGTTTTTCATGTATCACAAGGAAAAACAGCTATTTAAAGATGAATATCAATCAAATTTTACATCTTTAAATAAATGCATCTGAATGCGGGATCAAACAAATGTTCAGGGCTGAATAGCCAGAAGCATTGATCGTTTACTTTACGCCACAGGCATTAACAACAGATTGCCGGGCTGTCAAAATATCCTGCCTGAAAATGCAGTACCTTCATGCGGTGCCTTTGCACCGCCTCCACCTCCCCCCTACCCGAATTGCGCAATGCCCAAAAACAAATTGGCGGCACGAATAAATTCGCGCCGCCATTTGCTCCATTGTCCATGCGGGGAAGATTGGGGGGAAGAACATGGACAACGAAAATCGCAGGTAACAGGTGCCACAAAAGGCTAGTCCATTACCTCCATATGCTTTTCATCACCGGGCTTTGGCTTTTTCGGCCCCTGCATCACCAAAAGCAGCGGTGCCACAGCCAGCACGATCCACATCATCGCCTGAAAGTCATCCAGATAGGCAATGGTCTTGGCCTGGGTTGTGACCATATTGTTCAGGCCAACGGCACCGGCTGTTGTCGTCCAATCCCAGGCATCGGGTAGCCAGGGTGCCTGCATGGCATGACGAAATGGCGTTAGCATCGCGGCAAAGCTGGAATGCACGACCTGCGTATTCTGGGTCAGCATTGTTGTCATCACCGAAATACCGATACTTGATCCGATATTACGCATCAGGCTGAACATCGCCGTACCTTCGGTGCGGTATTTCGGGTTTAGCGTCGCAAAGGTAATGGTGCTAAGCGGTACAAAAATAAACCCAAGGCCAACACCCTGAATAATCCCGGTCATGGTCAGGGTTGTGGCGCTGACTTCCGTGGTAAAGCACGACATTTCATAAAGCGAAAGTGCGGTCATGCTTAGCCCGAACAGGATAAGAAAGCGGATATCAAACCGCCCGACAAGCCTGCCGACCAGCATCATCGCAATCATGGAGCCGATACCACGCGGTGCCAGCAGAATGCCTGCCGTAACCACGGGATACCCCATCAGGTTTTGCAAAAACGGCGGCAGCAAAGCCAGCGTTGCCAGCAGCACCACACCGACAATGAAAATAAAGATCAGACCAATGGCAAAGTTTCGGTCCTTGAACAGGCCCGGCTCCAGGAACGGATGGCGCGCGGTAAACATATGCACCAGAAACATGTAGATGCACAGAATGCTAAGAACCAGTTCGACCAGGATTTCATAAGACGAAAACCAGCTTTGCGATTCCCCGCGATCAAGCATCATCTGCAGCGCGCCAATAGACAGACTAAGCAGGGCAAAACCGAACCAGTCAAAGGGTAAACCAGGTTTTTTAGCGGTTTCCGGCACAAAGGCCATAATCCCGCCCAGCGCCATCAGGCCCACCGGCAGGTTGATGTAAAACACCCAGCGCCAGTTATAATATTCGGTCAGATAGCCACCAAGCGTTGGCCCCAGAATAGGACCAAGCATCACCCCCATTCCCCACATCGCCATGGCAGAACCATGTTGTTCCTTGGGGTAGGTATCAAGCAGAACAGCCTGCGAAAGCGGCACCAGACCGGCACCAAACGCCCCCTGCAGCAGGCGGAAAATGACAATTTCAGGCAAAGACGTTGCCGCCCCGCACAACATGGAGGCAATGGTAAAACCGGCAACAGAACATATGAACAGCTTGCGCCGGCCAAAACGGGCAGCAAGGAACCCGGTTGGCGGCGTCATGATGGCGGCCGCAACGATATAGGATGTCAGCACCCAGGAAATCTGGTCCTGGGTGGCAGACATACTGCCCTGCATATGCGGCAATGCCACATTGGCAATCGTTGTATCAAGCGCCTGCATGATGGTCGCCAGCATGATGGAAACGGTGGTTAGCCCCCGTTCCAGCGGTGTGGTTTCCATGCCTGCTGTTGCTGCGGCAGAACTCATTGCGCGCTTTCTCCGCCCGCGGTGCCGGCTTCGGCCTGGTTAATACCAATCCAGGACAGGGCCGTTCTGGCAAAAGCCGGAACTTCGCGCTTGTGATGGGTGTCCACTTCGACAACCGTGCTCATACCTGCACGCAGAATGGGCTGACTATCGGTCATTTCCAGTTCAATACGAACGGGGACACGCTGCACAACCTTCACCCAGTTGCCCGTGGCGTTCTGGGCGGGCAGCACCGAAAATTCCGCCCCGGTCGCGGGTGATACACTTTGCACCACACCTTTCCATTCATGATCGGGATAGGCATCCACCGTTACCGAAACTTCCTGCCCCGGCTCCAGATAGGTCAGGTCCACTTCCTTGAAGTTTGCATCGATCCACATGGATTGGGTGGAAATCAGGCTGGCAACAGCTTTGCCCGGCGTAATATAGGCACCCGGTTCGGGCTTGTTGGTTACAACGCCATCAAAAGGCGCGGTAATAACCGTATGGGCCAAATCCAGTTCCGCCTGGTCCAGGTCGGCCTTGGCCTGCTGAAATTGCGGTAATTGTTCAACCGGCGTATCGACCGAACCGCCCAGCTTGGCAAGGGTGGTTTGCATGGCCTGGCGATCCAGGGCAATTTGCTGTTTTGCGCTGGCAACCGCGTTTTGCGCATCATCAAATGCCGCCTTGGAAACCACATTGCGTTTGCTAAGCTGTGACTGGCGGGCATAGGTTTTCTGGGCGTATTCCAACTGGATTTTCGCCATTTCCAGATTGCCCTGCTGCTCGGCATAGCTTTGTTTCAGGGCGTTCATGTCCTGACGGACCGACGCAAGGTTTGCCTGTGCCTGTTCGACGGCAATTTCAAACGGGTTGCGGTCAAGGCGCAAAATAACATCGCCTTTTTTGACCTGCTGGTTTTCATGCACCAGCACCTCGGCCACCTGCCCGCTAACCTGCGGGCTGATGGCAACCATATCGGCATGGACATAGGCGTTTTCGGTTTCAACAAACCGCCCGCCTGAATAATACCAGTATGCCCCACCCACAATGACGGCCACCGGGCCCAGAACCAGCAATATCGGGCGCAACCAGCGCCGTTTGCGTTTCGGTGCGGCGCTGCCTTCGTTGCCCTGTTCAGGATTGGCGGCATTATCGACGCGTTCGTTCATTCTTCGTTGCCTTTTAAATCTGGTTTGGTGGCCTGCGGGGCTTTGTCCGCCATTTCCTGTTCGCAGGAAATCAGGTTCATGCGCATATGCTGCAAATGGCCGATCATGACTTCCTGGTCATCTTCCGACAGGCCTGCCAGTGCATCGCGCCGGGTTTCAGCGGCGAATTCCCACATTTTATCAATAAGCGGAGAGGCATTTTTGCCGATATAGAGGTTTACCGCCCGCCGATCAGCCGGGTCGCGCCTGCGTTCAACCAGACCGGCTTCCTCTAACCGGTCAATCAGGCGTGCCAGGGTAATGGGCTGGATATCCATCAATTCGGCCAAAGCGGCCTGATTAATGCCTTCGCGCGGCACCAGAAAAGCAAGCGCCTGCAACTGCGACTGTGTCAGCCCCAATTCGCGGGAACGGCGGTTGAAACGGCGCATCATCAACCGTGATACGTCTTTCAGCAAAAAGCCGATGCTTCTTTGAGGATCGCGCGAGGATTGCAAAAACCAACTCCAACTTATAATACGCAGTACATATTGTAAGCAATGTATATTAAATTTGCCATTCGCCCTGCAAGTGTGAAATATCTCACAGGTCAACACTACTGACAGAAACAGGACAACAAGCTGATTTTTATGGAAAAAATTGGCAGCATGGCACCCATGCGAGAACAGCACAGCACGCCCACCCGCCCGGGAACTTCGCCCAAAAAGGCAATAAAAATGGCCCCGCAGCAATGCACCGGGGCCATTTTAGCGGAGTCCGCGAACGGATATCCGATATTTTACCGGGGTTAGCCGATCAGCATACCGGCAGGAATTGCCAGCAGCAGGCTAAGGGCGACACGCAGGAACCAGACAATCACCAAGCGGCCAACGCCGATTGGAATTTCCGTTGAGAGAATGCAGGGAATGGAGGCCGAGAAAAACAGAACTCCCGATACGCTGACCACACCGGCGGCAAACCGCACGACGAAATCCGCATCGCCCAGCACCAACGCGGGCAGGAACATTTCAGCAAGACCGGTTGCCGATGCCTTTGCCAGTTCTGCCGCACCATCGAGGCCGAAAATGGCCGTAAACGGATAGAAAACGTAACCCAGCCAATCGAAAACCGGGGTGTATTTCGCCAGCAGCAACCCGATCAGACCAACCGACATGATCGATGGCAGGATCGAAATGGTCATCAGCAGACCTTCGCGGATATTAAGCTTGATGTTTTCCAAAAGGCCCGGGGCATTATGGGCAACATCAAGGCCGCTTTGCCATGCTGTGCGTACACGCTCGCCCGAGGGAACATCGGGTTCCGGGTCACTCGCATGGTCATCCATGCCAACCAGCGGCGGAATGCGCACCGTAATGGCCGTGACGACAAAGGTAATAACCAGCGTCAGCCAGAAATACTGGTTCCAGATTTCCATCAGGTTCAGGGTTTTGGCAACGATAATCATAAAAGTTGCCGAAACGGTTGAGAACCCGGTAGCAATCACCGCAGCTTCGCGGGCCGAATATTGCCCGGCCTTGTATACCCGGTTGGTAATCAGAAGGCCGATGCTGTAGCTGCCAACAAAGGATGCAACCGCATCAATGGCCGAACGGCCCGGTGTTTTCCAGATCGGGCGCATGATGGGCTGCAGGAACACACCAATAAATTCCAGCAGGCCGTAGCTGACCAGCAATGCCAGAAAAACAGCCCCGATAGGCACGATCAGGCCAACCGAAATCACCAGCTTGTTAAACAGGAACGGCAGCATATCCTTGCTTTGCAATGCTTCCGGGCCCCAGCCCGTCAGCGCAAGAACAGCCGTTAGCGCACCGATAACCTTTAACAGCGAAAAGACCTTTTCGGTGGTGCTGCTTTTCCATTTGCCGGTCACAAACGGATAGGCGGCCCCCACCCAGATCATGGCAAGTGCATAATAGCCGGCAACCGGGCCAAGCACACCGCGCAGATAACCTACCATATGGTCAAGCGGGATCGAGCTTTTGCCCTCGATCGTGATCGGAACGAAGAAGATGAAGATGCCAATGGCACTAAGCCCGAGCAGCCGCCAGATATTGGCAGCGCTTGGCTGGGCCGGGGCAGATTTGTTGTTTGAAGACATGATAGCTTCCCTGAGAGTCACGTTCATGGATATCTATTATGTATAGACATTTTATTATGACTATACATTTGAGCACTTTCTGCAACAGGGAATTTTGTGGAATGCCTCAAACCTGTGATGCGAACCCATGGCATGGCGGCGTTTTTATGGTGCAAACAGGCGGAATTGGCAGGGTGCCGTAACGACAGCCCGCGCGATATTTTCACCACACAAATTTGTATAAAATATAACCTGAAATGCAAAAGCCCCCGCTACGATGCAGCGGGGACTTTCAAACCGGTATCAAGACTCCGGTTAATTGATATCTTCGATCTCGCCAGCAGAACCGGTGACACGGGCGGCCAGGGCGGCCGCCATAAAGTCATCCAGATCACCGTTCAAAACACCCTGGGTGTCCGAGGTTTCAACCCCGGTCCGAAGGTCCTTGATCATCTGGTAGGGTTGCAGAACGTAAGAACGGATCTGATGGCCCCAACCGATATCGGACTTGGTGTCTTCAACGGCCTGTGCTTCGGCTTCGCGACGCTGCAATTCGGCCTCGTATAAACGGGCTTTCAGCATTTTCATCGCGGTATCGCGGTTTTTATGCTGCGAACGGTCGTTCTGGCACTGGGCAACAATGCCGGTCGGAATATGGGTGATACGCACCGCAGAATCTGTCCGGTTAACGTGCTGCCCACCGGCACCCGATGCACGATAGGTATCAACGCGCAAATCCTTGTCCAGGATTTCGATATTGATATCGTCATCGACCACCGGATAAACCCAGCAGGACGAGAAACTGGTATGGCGGCGCGCGGCACTGTCATAGGGCGAAATACGCACCAGGCGATGAACGCCCACTTCGTTTTTCAGCCAGCCATAGGCATTATGCCCCGACACCTTATAGGTAACAGACTTGATGCCGGCTTCTTCGCCGTCGCTTTCTTCAAGCATCACAAGTTTGTAACCCTTGGATTCACACCAGCGCACATACATACGGGCCAGCATGCTTGCCCAGTCCTGTGCTTCGGTACCACCGGCACCGGCGTGAATTTCCAAATAGGCGTCATTCGCGTCAGCTTCACCCGAAAGCAGGCTTTCAAGTTCACGCTTTGCCGCGATATCGCGGATCGACCGCAGGCCGTCTTCGGCTTCTCTGACCGTATCGTCATCGCCCTCGGCTTCGCCAAGTTCAATCAGTTCGATATTGTCTTCAAGTTCCTGTGCCAGGGCCTTGTACCCGTTGATGGAATCATCAAGCTGGGTCCGTTCGCGCATGATCTTCTGCGCGTTTTCGGGTTTGTCCCAAAGGGTCGGATCTTCGGCAAGGGCGTTTAATTCGTCGAGACGTCTAAGGGCATTATCCCAGTCAAAGATGCCTCCTCAGCAGTGCCATCGACTGCTTGATCTCATCAACCAATGCCTGTGCTTCAGCGCGCATTGATGTCTCCGTTTATTCAAAAATCTGGTTTGGACGATCCCTGCCCCATCAGGCAGTTACCGCGTCATCGGCGGCGCTTATAACAGTTTTTGCCCCGCTTGAAACCCCTGCGGGCAGACAAAAGGGCCGGAGAATTCCTCTCCGGCCCCATTTTATCGTCAAACAGCATGCATCATGCCGTATTTTGCAGGTCAGTAAATGCCGCTGGGGCTGGAAACGCCGCCGTCATTGCCGCCTCCACCAACTCCGCCCGAGGCGCCATTATCAGGCGAACCACCGTCAATCACACTATCATTACGTTCCGGAATGGTGCCGGGTTTGAAGGCTTCCCAGATCACGTTGCTATTACCTGCCTGTGCTGGCAGGCCACTACGTGCATCAACGCGCACCATGCGAATTCCCGGGGGGGTACGGAACGGAACGGCCTTAACGCCGTCCATCGCCCGGGTCATAAATTCCTGGAAAATCGGCGCTGCGGCCGATGCCCCCTGTTCACGCCCGCCAAGGGAACGGTTGTCATCGAAACCAACATAAACACCCAATGCCAGGTCAGGCGTAAAGCCAACAAACCATGCATCGCGGGAATCATTGGTGGTGCCGGTTTTACCCGCCAGCGGGAAAGGCAGGTTCCGCATGCGCCGACCCGTACCACGCTGCACCACCCCTTCCAGGATGGAGACAATCTGATAGGCACTTGCCGGGTCTGTCAGCTGTTCGCGGTTATCAGGCAGTTCCGGCGGAAGCTGGCCGTTATAAACAACATCCTGGCATTCCGCACACTGGCGTTCATCACGGCGATAAATCACTTTACCGCGGCGGTCCTGAATACGGTCGATCAGGGTTGGCGTAACCTTTTTACCGCCATTAACCAGTTCGGAATAGGCATTGGTCAGATGCAGCACCGTTGTTTCCGCAGCCCCCAGCGACATGGAAAGGACAGCCGGCATGCTATCAACCACGCCAAATTTTTCGGCGTAATCAACAACCTTTTCCATACCAATGGTCTGCGCCAGACGCACCGTCATCAGGTTTCGCGAAAGCTCGATCCCCAAACGCAGGGTCGAGGGACCATAAAACTTGCCGCTATAGTTACCTGGCTTCCATTTGCCCTGCCCCGGCCCCTGATCAATCACGAAGGGGGCATCAAGAACCAGCGATGACGGGGTAAAACCGGAATCCATCGCGGCCAGGTACACAAACGGCTTGAAAGCCGAACCGGGCTGACGGCGGGCCTGGGTGGCACGGTTGAATTTCGACATATCGTGGGAAAAACCACCCGACATTGCCAAAACACGGCCCGTATGCGGGTCCATTGCGACCAGACCACCATTCACATCCGGGATCTGCTGCAGGGAATAGCTGCCATCAATGGCTTTGCCGTCATCGTCCTCCAGGCTGGCAACCATTACAACATCGCCGGGATTAACCACATCCGATGCCTTGCCAACGGCGCCGCCCACCGTCTGGCCCTTTTGCCAGGCACGGGCCCATTTCATTTCGGCAAACGGGATTTTACCCTGCTGGCCGTTTTCAACACCAATGATCGCGTCATTGCCATCCAGGCGCAAAACAACTGCCTTCAACCAGGGAATATCGCGCGGTGCTTTTACCGGTTCCAGTGCCTTTTGCCAGTCACCGGAAATATCGATTTTATCCATCGCCCCGCGCCAGCCATGGCGGCGGTCATATTCGACCAGGCCATCAAACATCACCTTGTTGGCGATGGTCTGCAATTTCGGGTCAACCGATGTCCGAACCGAGAGGCCACCATTATAAAGGGCGTTTTCCCCATAGCGGTCGACCAGTTCACGGCGGACTTCTTCGGCGAAATAATCGGCATTTGCGTAATAGTCGACCGATTCACGGTCCTGCCCGATCAGCGGAGCGGCAATGGCCTGTTTGGCTTCGTCCTCGGTGATGTAGCCTTCATCAAGCATACGGCCAACGACCCAGTTGCGGCGCCCCTTGGCGGCATCATGGTCACGAACCGGGTCATAATTTGATGGGGCCTTTGGCAACGCACCAAGATAGGCGGCTTCGGCAACGGTCAGTTCATCAAGCGATTTATCAAAATAGCGCAGTGCCGCCGCAGCCACACCATAGCTGCCCCGACCCAGGTAAATTTCATTCAGATACAGTTCCAGAATGTGTTTTTTGGAAAAGGCCTGTTCGATACGAAACGACAGAATGGCTTCCTTGATCTTACGGTCATAGGAAACCTCGTTGGTCAGCAAAAAGTTTTTTGCCACCTGCTGCGTAATCGTGGATGCCCCCACCGGGCGCCGGCCGGAACCAATATTGGCGATGTTGGTTACGGCAGCGCGAAACACACTGGGGAAATCAATGCCAGGATGTGTCCAGAAATTCTGGTCTTCGGCAGCAACAAAGGCATTCATCACTTTGCGCGGGATCTGTTCGATCGGAACAAAAACGCGTTTTTCCTTGGCATATTCGGCGATCAAGGCCCCATCGCCCGCATGAACACGGGTCATGACCTCGGGTTCGTAATCAGCCAATTGGGTATAATCGGGCAAATCCTGGCCAAAATGCCAGAAAACACCAAGAACACATGCCCCCCCTGCTACTGCCAGCAGGAAAAACACACCGATAATTGTCAGAAAAATACGCATTAAACGGATCTTTATCGTTTCGCTGTTGTTGCCGTCTCGACGGGTGCCTGATCGCACAAATAACACAAAGCCTTATCATCGCGGCAAAAAAGTGACCTCGTTCATAGAGAACGATCAGGTGAAACTTTTGGTTCCCGCGCCAGGATCGGTATTTGAACAAATTTTAAAACACATTCACCCCGTGCCATGATTGCGCGGACGATAAGCGCAAAAACCGGCAAAACAACGGCACAGTTTAATGAAATTCCAAAATACACATTTTCAAGCACACGCACCCATCACGTTTGCGCGCACGATCCATGCATAACAAACACATGACAGACAGGATTAACATCGCTGACCCGGTCAGCTAAGCCCGCTCAGGCCTGCGACGAAAAATCCTGTACCGCGTTAAAATTTGTGGGTTTTGAAATAGTCATCAAGCGCCCGCATGATAGCCTTTGCCATCTTGGTGCGATGGGCGGCCGATTGCAGCAGTTTCGCATCGGTCGGGTTGGACAGATACCCCATTTCAAAAAGGGCCGAGGGGATATCAGGCGCCTTGAGCACCGCAAAACCGGCAAAACGATGGGTGCGCTGCTGCAGTTTGACGTCGTTTTTAAGTTCGCGCACCATGTCGGTGGCGAAATTGGACGACAAATTCATCGTTTCGCGCTGGGCAAGGTCGATCAGGATGCTTTGTACCAGCGAGTTTTCTTCGGAAAGATCAATACCGGCAATAACGTCGGCCTTGTTTTCCTTGCTTGCCAGTGCCGATGCCTCTTTGTCCGATGCATTTTCAGACAGGGTGTAAACCGATGCGCCACGATGGCTTGAATCCGAAATGGAATCAGCATGAAGCGACAGGAACAGGTCGGCATGGTTTTTACGGGCAATTTCGGTGCGCTGACGCAATTTCAGGAACACGTCCTTATCGCGTGTCAGCAATGCCCGGTAACGCCCTGAATCCGTTAAAACCTTTGCAAGTTCACGGGCCGCTGCCAGGGTGACATCTTTTTCATAAACACCACCAACACCAATCGTTCCCGGGTCAACACCGCCATGGCCGGCATCAATCGCGATCAGGGGTTTTTCATGGCCTGTCTGGCTGGTTTGGCCGGTTTCAACGGCAACATCGGCACTTTTTTCGGTAACCGACGTATCATTGCGCTGACGGGCGGAATAGGCTGCCATGCTTTCGCGTGATGCCGCCATAAAGGTGTCGCGCGATGTGGGGGCAACATCGATCACAAGGCGGTTGGGTTTGCCACCACTGGAAGGCAGGGTGAAAATTTTGGAAATCAATGCAGGCTGGCTGACGTCAAGAACAACGCGAAACGTGCCTGGCTTAAACAGGCCATAACGCAACCCGGAAATGATCCCCCCACCCGACGTCACTTTGCCGGGAGGCGCGCTCCAATCAATTTCGGGCATGTCGATGATGATCCGAAACGGGTCAGGCAGCAGGAAGTAAGTAAAATCAACGTCGCTATCAAGATCGATGACAAAGCGGGTTTTATCGGGATAAACGCCCAGCCGCGCGCCCAGAACCTTTGCGGTTTTGGCTTCGGCCATATTGCTGAAAGACACTACAAAAAGGCAGCATAAAAACGCCGTGGCCAACGCCAAAAAGCCGCGACCATTCAACAACCCACCCTGCGTGATTTTTTGCCTGCCTTGCAAAAGCACCGCCGACCCCATTCTGACTTACTGCTTTTTCGGATATCCCGACACGTCATGTGCCGTTTGTGCTTATAGCAACCAGAAAGTTAACGGGTAATTGACCAAACAGGCCAATCCGCGACTTCCCGGCTGACATATCATACGCATGCGACCAATTTATGATCCGGCGTAATTTTTGTGCGTGCGATTCCATATGCTTTTGCCAATCGCCCAATCTTTACAGGCAAACGCGATCCTTGCGTTATATTTGCAAATTCGCATACAGCGAACGACCATAATCACCACAAAAATTGCGGGTTTATTTACCCAAATCAGCGCACAACGCATTTTGAGCAATTTGCAAATCACGCCAAT
The DNA here is from genome assembly GCF_002844375.1 of Thalassospira marina. NCBI lineage: Bacteria > Pseudomonadati > Pseudomonadota > Alphaproteobacteria > Rhodospirillales > Thalassospiraceae > Thalassospira > Thalassospira marina. Next base: position 2,515,998 of record NZ_CP024199.1, read on the forward strand.
AATTGAAAAATCGTTATGATCACAATTATTTGCGTCAAATTTTCTTTTCCGCCTATGAAAGGTCGAAAATGCGCGGTTTTTCGCGCACAGGCCCAATAAACCTTGTCGCAGACGCAACAAAATTGTTTGTGGCCTGTGAATAAAAGAGATATGTTGTCGCCGAGATTCCTATGCTTTACGGGACAAGAATACTCTCCGTCAGGCTGAGGACGCGACGTGGCAGTTCCTCGGGTCGGTGTCTCGGTGACGCGGCAATCCCCGCTCCCGATAGAGCCCTCCCATACCAGGCTGTCGTGGCGCGCTCGATACAGACATAAGCAATTCTTATTTTTAACACCAAAACCAGGTCCATACCGAAAGAGCAGCCGAAACGCGATGAACCATACAAATCACGGACATATCGCGACCTTTATGGGCGGCGCCTTCGGTAACGCCGGTTTGTTTGCATATCAGCACACTTTAGCGAGACGCATTAAACTGGCGGGACCTTCAGGAACAGGTTCCGAATGGTCAAACGTATGCTCATCGACGCAACGCACGCGGAAGAAAGCCGCGTCGTTGTCATAAATGGAAATCGCCTAGAAGAATACGACGTCGAAACTTCGACCAAGAAACAGATTAAAGGTAATATCTATCTCGCCAAAGTTACGCGGGTTGAGCCCTCGTTGCAGGCTGCCTTTGTCGACTATGGCGGAAACCGTCATGGTTTTCTGGCATTCAGCGAAATCCATTCCGATTATTACCAGATCCCTGTTGCCGACCGTGAAGCCATTGATCGCGCCCAGGCAAGTTCGCATTCCGTACGCGATGCCGAAATTGTCGAAGACAATATCGGTGGCGAGGAAGACGACGCCCCGAAAAAAGAAAAGAAACCTGCCCGTTCGCGTTCGCGTCGCAAACCGCGCAAGGATGATGCTGCCAGCACACCTGCTGCGGAATCAGCTGATGATGCCAGCGAAGCACTTGCCGCTGGTGATGACGCCGCCGTAAGCGAAAACGCAGACGCAGCAACCAGCGATGCCGGTGATGAAGACGGCAAGCCGCGTCGTCGCCGTGTGCGCAACCGTCGCAAAAAAGCCGACGAAAACGATGCTGCGTCCAGCGATGCATCCGCGCAGGGTGATGACAATAACGGCGATGATGGCGACAATGGTGGTTCGAACACCGTTGCGACCATGGCGGCCGAAATTGCCGAAATTTCCGTTGATATTGACGATGCCGATACCGACACCGTCAATGACGAAGAAAATATCGAAGACATGGGTGGCGATGACACCGATGAGTTTTCCGATAGCGTGCGCCCGCAATTGCAAAAGCGCTACAAAATCCAGGAAGTCATCAAACGTCGCCAGATTCTGCTGGTTCAGGTAGTTAAGGAAGAACGTGGCAACAAGGGTGCCGCCCTTTCAACCTTCCTGTCGCTGGCCGGTCGTTATTGCGTTTTGATGCCCAACACCCCGCGTGGTGGCGGCATTTCGCGCAAAATTACCAATGCGCAGGATCGCAAACGCCTTAAATCCATTCTTGCCGAACTGGAAATTCCGGGCGGTATGGCGGTTATTGTTCGGACAGCCGGTGCCGAACGGACCAAAGCCGAAATCAAGCGCGACTTTGATTATCTGATGCGCCTGTGGGACCGCATTCGCGAAACCACCCTGCAGAGCCAGGCACCCTGCCTGATTTATGAAGAAGCCGACCTGATCAAACGTTCCATCCGTGACCTTTATGCACGCGATGTTGATGAAGTTCTGGTCGAAGGTGACGACGGTTACCGCGTTGCCAAAGACTTCATGAAGATGCTGATGCCCTCGCATGCAAAGCGTGTGCAGCCCTATAAGGACCAGGGCGTGCCGCTGTTCCACCGTTTCCAGGTGGAAAGCCAGCTTGATGCGATGCTGAACCCGGTTGTTCAGCTGAAATCGGGTGGTTACATCGTGATCAACCCGACCGAAGCCCTTGTTGCGATTGACGTTAACTCCGGCCGGTCGACCCGTGAACGCAATATTGAAGAAACGGCATACAAAACCAACCTTGAAGCCGCTGAAGAACTGGCCCGCCAGCTTCGCCTCCGTGACCTTGCCGGTCTGATCGTTGTCGACTTTATCGACATGGAAGACCACCGCAACCAGACCGCCGTTGAACGCAAGCTGAAAGAAGCGATGCGCAATGACCGTGCGCGCCTGCAGATCGGTCGTATCAGCCCGTTTGGCCTTCTTGAAATGTCGCGTCAGCGCCTGCGTCCGTCGCTGGTTGAAAGCGCATTCGAGGTTTGCACCCATTGCCGTGGCGTTGGTCTGGTTCGCTCGATTGAAAGTTCGGCACTGCACCTGCTGCGTGTGATCGAGGAAGAAGGCATGCGCCGCCGTGCCGGCGCACTGACCGTTCACGTCGCCAGCGAAGTCGCCCTTTACATCCTGAACCGTAAACGCGATTCACTGGCTGAAATCGAACAGCGTTATGGCTTCACCGTCATGATTTTCGGTGATGACAGCCTGATTTCGCCGGACCACCGGATTGAACGTACCCGCGCACCGAAAAACGGTGAAGATGACCACCATCATCATGCGGTTCTCAATACCGACAGTGTCTCGCTGACCGCCATCGAAGCCCCGATTGAAAAGGTCGAGGAAGAGCTTGTTGAAAATACAAGCCGCGATGACGAGCACGACCACAATCAGGATAATGACGATCAGAACAAACGCCGCCGCCGCCGCCGCCGTCGTCGTGGCCGCCAGGATGACCGGGATGAAAACCAGTCTGGCGACAATGATGACCTTAACGGCCAGGACGATGGCAACCAGGATGCATCGGCACCGTCTGATCGTGGCAATAACGACAATGATGATGGCGACGATGACGATGATTCATCGCGCAAGCGTCGCCGTCGTGGCAAACGGGGCGGCCGCCGCCGTTCGCGCCGCCAGGATTTTGAAACCGCACCGCGTGTGATTTCACCGGCAGATGATGCCGAAGCCACCGAAAAACGCCGCAGCCGTGACCACGCTGCCCCGGATGGCAGCGAAACCGACCTCGTGATTGATGGCGATAGCGAAGGCCAGGATGCCGATAGCTTTGCCACCAGTGACGAAGATGGCACCATCCGCCCGGCACGTGAACGCAGCACGACGGCCCCTGCCCCGGCACGCCAGCGTCGTGACCGCCGTGATCGCAACAAGGATAATCGCCGTAACAAGGATAACCGTGATCGTAATGATCGTGGCGACCGCGGTGATCGTGGTGAAGTGCGCAACATTCCGATCCAGAATGGCCCCGCACCGGAAGCCGCCAACGAGGCACCGGCAAGCGATGCACCACCAGCAGCCGAACCGGCACAGGTAAGCACCCCGGCAGCGGCATCCGCCCCGGAAGCAACCTTTGAACCGGCTGCAACCACCAAGCCCGAACCGGCTGTGGTCAAGGCGGAAGCAGCCAGCAAGCCGATCGAACTTGATACGGATAAACCTGCCGCCGAACCCAAACCGGCAGCAGAAACCGTAACAGCCACAGTAAACGCTGATGCACCAGCTGAAAAACCTGTCGCAGAAAAGGCAGAACAGCCTGCAGAAGCCCCGATGGTTGAAACGGCACCTGCCGCACCGGCAAAGCCGAAGCCGAAACGCAAAGGCTGGTGGAGCTCCTGATCAGAACGTTCAGGACAGGACACAAAACAAGAAAGGGATGCCACATCGGCATCCCTTTCTTCATTTATAAGCCACTGTTTTTCAAGATTTTTTCAGAAAAAATCCCGAAAGACGTACCGGTTACATCTTCCAGTCCTGCAGGGCTTTTACGGCCCCAAGCATGGTCTGTTCGCTATGCGCAAAAGAAAAGCGGACAAAGGATTTACCGCGGAACGGGTCAAAATCGGTGCCGGGTGTTACGGCAACACCGGTTTCGTCCAGCATCCGTTTGCAAAATGCTTCGCTATCATCAGTGTGGCGCGACACGTCAGCATAGAGGTAAAACGCACCATCAGCAGGTGCAAACTGGTCAAACCCGGCTTTGGGCAGTTCGTTTAACAGGATTTCGCGATTTCGCGCATAGGCCGCGATATTGGCCTGCAATTCATCTTCGCAGTCAAAGGCGGCTACAGCGGCCAATTGCGACAGGGTAGGTGCGGAAATAAACAGGTTCTGTTGCAAACATTCCACCTGGCGCACCAGATCAGGCGGGACAACAGCCCAACCCAGTCGCCAGCCCGTCATGGAAAAATATTTGGAAAAGCTGTTTACGATGAAGGCATCATCGCCAAATTCGACAGCCGTTGAATCAGCAACATCCCCAAATGAAATGCCCTGGTAAATTTCATCCGAAATCAGGCGAATGCCCTTGGCTTTGCAATAGGCAACCAGTTCGGAAAATTTTTCACGCGATACCATGCTGCCTGCCGGGTTGGACGGGCTGGCAAGGATCAGTCCTTCAACCGGTTTATCCAGCGCTTCAAGCATGGCAATCGTTGGCTGATAGTGGCTTTCGGGACCGGCCATCAGTGTGACCGTTTCAATACCAAGCGCGCCGAGAATATTGCGATAGGCCGGGTAACCCGGTGCCGCCATCGCCACACGGTCGCCAGCATCAAATGCCGCCAGAAATGCCAAAACAAAGATTGATGATGAACCGCTGGCAACACAAATGCGCGACGGGTCCAGCGTAACGCCGAATTTGCGTTTGTAATGCCCGGAAATTGCATTGCGCAGGGGTTCAACCCCCAATGCATCGGTATAGCCGATCAGGTCATCATCAAGCGCACGCGCCGCTGCCTCGCGCACCTTGCGCGGTGCAGGCGTGCCCGGCTGGCCGACTTCAAGATGGTAAACCGCCTTGCCGCTTTGCTGGCGCATATTGGCCGCGCGCAAAACATCCATCACGATAAAAGGCGAAATCGCACCGCGGTCAGATTTTTTCAACGTCATCTTCTATCCAGTCCGTCAAAACGAAACCTGCCTGTATGAAGATCACACAGGCAGGAAAAGGGTCTTTTCTGCATCAGGTGGTCAAACCGCCTGCAAAACGATTACCGGCGCGTTTACCGCCCCAGTGCCATACCGGCCCCGGCAGGGTCCGCCACAAACTGGCAGCTTTCCGGATGCGGCGGAATGCCCGCAGGGCATGACACCTTGTTCACCGTTGAAACACCTTTGCTGTTCAGGCCAATATTTGCCGCACTGCCCGCACCCACCAGTTCCTCGGCCATCTGGGCGATCTGGCTGGTTGCGCCTGCCGGCGTATCGGTCCCGGCGATGCCATAATAGAATTCAAAGACATTCGGGTTGATTTTCAATACCGGGCCGACCAGCGGTTCCGCAACATCACCACTGGCAAGGTCAAGACCAAAGGCATTGGCGCCAATACCAACGCCAAACGGCTCGGTCATGGTGGTTTCGCAGGCAACGGCATTTGCGGCCAAGTCAACCACAACAAAACCGCTGCGCCCGCCCTTTGCCGCGCTGGCCGGGGCATTATCAATATCGGCCAGATAACGGTTCAGGACATCCACCAGTTCACCTTCCCCGGTAATGTCGCCAGTGCCCGTGGCAGCCCGCGGCGCATTGGTGAAATAGATGTTTTCATTGCCCGATTTAACCGCAGTTGCTTCACGCCAGACCGGTTTATAATTGTTCAGGTCCGCCAGGGTCAGCGTGCCACCTGCATTGTTCACGGCAGCAACAAGCTGCGTTGCCAGGCCACCATTATAAAACTCACCCGGCCCCTTAACACGCAGCGACGTCAACAAGGCACCAAGACCCAATTGCTGAACACGATCACCAACATCAAGCAGTTCGCCATCACGGCTGTAAATCTGTGCCAGTGACGGGGTGGAAAGGATTTTATCGCGCGATGCATCCAGATCAATTTTAAGCGAGCGCGATAGCGGGGTCCCAAAACGGGCATCCTGTTCGGCACTGGCAAGAAGCTGGCCCCAGTTCAAACGGCCATAGCGGGCGCTAAGCGCATAAAGACCACGGGGAACACCGGGAACGGCCGTATGGACCTGCCCGCTTTTGGTTTGGGTGCCCGGGCGCGGCCAGAAATCAAGAACTTCGATTTTTTTTGCCAAACGGTCATGCACAACACACACACCGCCACCGCCAATCCCCGCCACCGAAGGCTTGGTTACGGTCATGGTGGCATACATGGCCACCGCAGCATCAGCCGCCGTACCACCGGCAGACAAAACATCGCGCGCGGTCTGGACTGCAAGGGGTTCATCACCCGTAATACCACCCAGCACACCTTTTACTGCCCCGATCTGGCCAAGATTTTGTGTTGGGGTTGTACAGGCGGCAAGTATAGCAGTCATTGCGAAAGCGGCAGCGATCCGCCATGATGGCTGGCCCGACGACTTTTCGTCTGGCCCGGATGAACGAACATACGGAACGCATATTTTGCTTAGACGCATTTTAACACTCACTGCCATTTTCCTTGTTGCCTTGCCTAGCGCAGTATTCGCCCAAGGCCGTTCATTTATCCGTGACACGGAAATCGAAGAAACCCTTCGTCTCTATGCCACGCCCCTGTTCAAGGCCGCTGGTCTCGATCCACAGGCTGTATCGGTTTACATCGTTTCCGATAACAGTCTCAATGCGTTCGTTGCCGGCGGGCAAAAACTTTTTATCAATACCGGGCTTCTGTTGAAAGCAGATACTCCTGAACAGGTGATGGGCGTGATCGCGCACGAAACCGGCCACATTGCCGGCGGCCACCTTTCACGCGTGCAGGACCAGTTGCGAAATGCCTCGGCAATATCCATTCTTTCCACGGTGTTAGGCGTTGCTGCTGGTGTTGCAGCGGGTCGTGCGGATGTGGGCACTGCCGCAGTTATTGGCGGGCAGAACCTGGCCCAGCGTAACTTTCTTGCCTATTCCCGTACCCAGGAAAGCAGCGCGGACCAGGCCGGCGTTAAATTCCTGACCCAGGCCGGTATTTCGGCGCGTGGCATGAAAAACTTCATGGAAAAGCTTGAAGGCCAGGAACTGTTAAGCGCCGCCAACCAGGACCCGTATCTGCGCAGCCACCCGTTAACCACGGAACGTGTTGAGTTTCTGGAAAATTACGTTGCCAATTCGCCGCTGAAAGATGCCAAGGTCTCGCCGGTTCTGTATGAACGCCATGCACGCATGCGCGCGAAGCTGTATGCCTTTACCAACAGCCTGCAATTAACCCTGCGCCAATACCCGGAATCGGATACCAGCATGGCTGCGCGTTACGCGCGTGCCATTGCCTATTACCGCGATTCGCAATTGCAGCCGGCACTGGACCGCATCAATGCCCTGATCACGGATGAACCAGAAAACCCCTATTTCGCCGAATTGAAGGGCCAGGTCCTGCTGGAATTTGGCAAAGCCAGCGATGCCATCGAACCGCTGCGCACTGCGGTTCAGCAATCCAATGGCGATGCACCGCTGATTCGCATTCTGCTGGCCCATGCCGAACTGGAATCCAATAACCCCGATGTTTTGCCCGACGCCAAAGAAAACCTGCTCGCGGCCCTTTCCAAGGAACGGGACAATGCGTCGGCATGGCGTTTCCGCGCGATTACGGAATCGCGCTTGAACAATGCTGGCGAAGCATCCCTTGCCCAGTCGGAATACAGCCTTTTGACAGGGGATCGCAGTGCTGCACGCTATCATGCCGTTCAGGCCGACCGCCAACTGACCAGCGGCACCGCCCCCTGGCAGCGCGCGCAGGATATTTTGCGCGCAACCGAACCGGATAAAAAGAACTGACACCCCAATACACCCGGCGCGTTTAACGCTTAAACAGCAATTAATCGCGCCGGGTGACCTTTGGGGGATTGCTCGGCAGTAATCGTTCAAACCACTTCCACCCTTCGGCTTCACCCTGCCAGAAAGCATTGATATCCGGGGCGGCAAACCACCCTGCCCCAGGACCAAACCGCTTTCTGCTGCTTTTGATTTTGCGGAAAACAGGCATATGCCGAAACCAGCCTTTCACCCCCTTGCCCATCTGCACTGTCTTTTTACCCGTGTCCTGGCATCCGGTGCGCTTTGTCTGGTACTGGCAGCCTGCACCCTGCCCGGTTCCGGGGTGGAGGCCAATGGCGGGCTGAAACTACTTTATGCGCCCTTTCCATTAAATGCGGAAAAGCTGCCGGAGTATTGGCTTTATGCATCACCGGTCGATGATCTGGTGACAGGCCAGCCGTCGCCAAATCGCAGCGATGATACCCTGCAACGCGATACCCTGTTCTGGCAGGATATCGACGGCAGGATTGCACTGGGCGTTTCATCCCACCCCGCGCAAAACCGGCATATCCAGCTTGGCCGACGCACCAATGTTGCCATTCTTGGCAGCCCCTATCTGTCGTTTGACTGGCAGTTGCGCGGCGGGGCAAAGGGTGGCGACACCACGCTTATTCTTGGTTTTCGCAACCAGAATGCCGGTAGCTGGAATGAAAATGACCTGGGCATAGGACTGCCTGGCGTCGATTACGTTTTGCAAATTCCCGTGGGTGGCGCACCCGGTGCAAAAGAACCGCTGATCAACAACCCCGCCCCTGACGAAACAGGTTATTGGCAAACCGATTATCTGGATCTTGCCACCCTGCATCGCCATTACTGGCCCGATGCCAATACACGTGACGTCAAACTGGTCTGGATCGGCATTGCCACCGGCCCCCATCAAAGCCGCCCGGCGCAGGCTGTGACCTACCTCTCGCATATTTTACTTTCCCGCTAGGGGTGCTTCCCCGTATCAAGGCAGGATAAAGTTTTCACATGGATGGTGGTGTTCGCGTCACCATTCCGTAAACAACAGGAATTTCAATGCCTTTGCACATTTTAAAGAAAACCGCAGGATTTGCTGCAATCGTGCTGCCGCTTTCAATGATGGCGATGGCCCCGGCCCATGCCAGCGACGACAATCTGTCTGACGCGCAGCAGAAGCAGGTGGAATCCATGATTGAAAACTATCTGATGGATCATCCCGATGTGCTGTTAAAGGCGCTGCAAAATGTTCAGACCTGGCAAATGGCAGAAAAAACCCGCATGCAGGACGAAGCCATTGCACCGGTCTGGCAGGAACTGACCAGCAAGGATGCCACTGCACCGTCCGTTGGTGCAGCCGAGGCCCCCGTCACGGTTGTCGAATTTTTCGATTACCAGTGCGGCTATTGCAAACGTGCCTTTGACGATGTGATGGCAATGGCCGATGACGACACCCAGAAAATCCGCACCGTATTTTTGGAACTGCCGATCCTGACACCGGAATCACTGGTGGCCGCCAAGGCGGCCCTCGCTGCCCAAAAACAGGGCAAATATCTGGAACTTCACCGCGCCATGATGGGCAGCCGTGGTAAACTCAGCAATGATCGCATTGATGAACTTGCCGCAGGTGCCGGCGTTGATGTCGCCCTGATGCGCAAAGATATGGAAGGCGACGATATCCGCAAGGAACTGGCGCGCAATGCAGCGATGGCAAAATCCATCGGCGTTAATGGCACCCCGGCCTTCCTGATCAATGGAACGCTGGTACCGGGCGCGGATATGGAACGGGTGCAGTCACTCGTGGATGCTGGCCTGGAAAAGAATTCCTGATCCGTTAATTGCCAACACTGGCAGTTTTTTGGTTTCGGTTTCAAATCAAACAAAGAAGGCTCCGTTTCGATCGGGAAACGGAGCCTTCTTTTTACCCTGAGCGGGTTTTGCGCCGATCAGATAATACCTGCCAGCGGCGAGGACGGATCGGCATAGCGCTTGCGCGGCATACGACCAGCCAGGAACGCTTCACGCCCGGCAATAACAGCATGTTTCATGGCGCGCGCCATACGGATCGGGTCCCTGGCACCAGCAATGGCTGTATTCATCAAAACACCGTCACAGCCCAGTTCCATCGCATAGGAAGCTTCTGATGCAGTGCCAACGCCCGCATCAACCAGGACCGGCACCTTGGCGTTTTCCTTGATCAGCGCGATATTGACCGGGTTAATGATCCCCATGCCTGATCCAATCAGCGAGCCCAGCGGCATGATGGCAACGCAGCCCATATCTTCAAGAATTTTCGCCTGGATGGGATCATCGCTGCAATAAACCATCACATCGAAACCCTCTTTGATCAGAATTTCGGCGGCTTTCAGGGTTTCGGGCATATTCGGATACAGGGTTTTCTGATCGCCCAGCACCTCAAGCTTCACCAGGTTCCATCCCCCGGCTTCGCGGGCAAGGCGCAATGTGCGCATGGCATCATCGGCGGTAAAGCACCCGGCCGTATTGGGCAGATAGGTGTATTTTTTGGGGTCAACATAATCAACGAGCATCGGCTGGCTCGGATCAGTTACATTCACGCGGCGCACGGCGACCGTTACGATTTCAGCACCGGATTCCTCAAGCGCAAGGCGGGTTTCCTCGAAATCGCGATATTTACCGGTCCCGACCAGAAGACGGGATTTGAAACGGCGCCCGGCGACAACAAAGCTGTCATCGGCAGCAGCCGCCAGTTCCGGCTCGCCCGTGCCACCACCGATAAAATGAACGATTTCAAGCCGGTCGCCATCGCCCAGTTCTGTGGCACCATAAGCGGTTTTGGGTACGATCTCCAGATTGCGCTCCACGGCAACCTTGGTCGAGGCAATCTGCAATTGCTCGAGCAGGTCGGCGACGGTTGCGGCATTTTCGATAATACGGTCTTCACCATTGATCGTAAGGCGCATTGTTCTGCTTACTTTCCTAATCCTTGCATGCTGGCGCGCAGTATGGTCAGCACCGGGGGCGAAGGCAAGCCGAGATCGAGCGAAATACCGCCCCTAGACGGTTGAATAGGGCAATCAACGAACAATTAACGACAGGGCTGGCATATTCCTTGTTCAGAATGTAAGGAATGCAGCGTTGCGTCAGACTTTCGTCGTGTTATAAACGCTGCACAAACTGTTGGGTATGTGAGACCGGATGACAAAACCCGTCTACATTTTAAATGGGCCAAATCTTAATCTTCTTGGACAGCGTCAGCCCGAAATATACGGTGCGACCACCCTTGAGGACATAAAGTCACTGTGTGACAACCATGCAGCGACGCTTGGTCTGGAAATTGCCTTTCATCAAAGCAATCACGAAGGCGTCCTGGTTGACTGGATACAGGAAGCCCGTGTAAAGGGATGCGGCATCATTTTGAATGCTGCGGCCTATACACATACATCGGTCGCAATTCTTGATGCCTTGCTGGCATCCGACCTGCCGATCATCGAGGTACATCTGTCGAATATCCATCAGCGCGACACTTTCAGGCACCATTCCTATGTATCGAAGGCCGCAAAAGGCATGATCTGCGGTTTTGGTGCCCAGGGTTACATTCTGGCCCTTGACGCGTTGAAACCCCTTATCGCTCCATCATCATAAAAGATAGTCGAAATGAGCAAGTTCAACATCGATAACGACGCCATTCGCCAGCTTGCAGAACTGCTGGACGAAACCAACCTTACGGAAATTGAAGTTGCCGCTGGCGACAACAAAATCCGCGTTGCCCGCCAGGGTGCAACCTATGCCGCCGCACCGGCCCCGCTTGCAGCAGCGCCGGTTGCAGCCGCCGCTGCACCGGCAGCCGCCGCATCTGGCGGTGACGTTGCATCGCATCCGGGTTGTGTCAAATCACCGATGGTTGGTGTTGTCTATTTCGCACCGGAACCCGGTGCCGCACCGTTCATTACCGCTGGCAGTACCGTTGCCGAAGGCCAGACCCTGATGCTGATCGAAGCGATGAAAACCTTCAATCCGATCCGCGCGCCGAAGGCCGGTAAAATCAGCCAGATTATTGCGACCGACGGCAACCCCGTCGAATATGACGAGCCGCTGGTCATCATTGAATAAGCCGGGGTTATAACCGCAATGTTCGAAAAAATCCTGATTGCCAACCGAGGCGAGATCGCGCTGCGTATCCAGCGCGCCTGCCGCGAAATGGGCATCAAAACCGTTGCGGTGCATTCCACCGCCGATGCCAATGCCATGCATGTTCGCCTGGCAGACGAAGCGGTTTGTATCGGCCCGGCAGCATCGCGTGACAGCTATCTGAATATTCCGGCCATTCTGTCAGCAGCTGAAATCACCGGTGCCGAAGCCATCCATCCCGGATATGGCTTCCTTTCGGAAAATGCCGATTTCGCCGCCATGGTCGAAGAACACGGCTTTGCCTTTATCGGCCCCAGCCCGGAACATATCCGGACCATGGGTGACAAGATCACGGCAAAACAGACCGCCGAAAAGCTTGGCATTCCTGTTGTGCCGGGTTCCGATGGTGAAATCACCACCGTTGAAGCCGCCAAAAAATGTGCTGCCGAAATCGGCTATCCGGTTCTGATCAAGGCATCGGGTGGTGGCGGCGGTCGCGGCATGAAGGTCGTTGAACGCGACGAAGACCTTGCCGAAGCCTTTTCCATGACCCGTAAGGAAGCATTGCAGAACTTTGGCAATGCTGCCGTTTATATGGAAAAATATCTGGGCAAGCCGCGCCATATCGAATTGCAGGTTATTGGCGATTCACATGGCAACGCCGTGCACCTGTTCGAGCGTGACTGTTCGCTGCAGCGTCGCCATCAAAAGGTTCTGGAAGAAGCACCAGCGCCAATGCTGCCTGCCGAAGAACGTGCCCGTATCGGGTCGATCGTGGCTAACGCCATGCGCGGCATGGGCTATCGCAATGCTGGCACCATCGAATTTCTTTATGAAAATGGCGAGTTCTATTTCATCGAAATGAACACCCGCCTGCAGGTGGAACATCCAGTAACCGAAGCCATTTCCGGTGTTGATCTGGTGCGCGAACAGATCCGCGTTGCCGCTGGTATGGAACTGTCATTTACCCAGGACGATATCGAAATCAATGGCCATGCCATTGAATGCCGTATCAATGCCGAAGACCCGCAAACCTTTGTCCCCTCGCCTGGTAAAATTCAGGAATACCATGCACCGGGTGGCCTGGGTGTGCGTGTTGATAGTGGCATTTATGCCGGCTATTCGATTCCGCCCTATTATGACAGCATGATCGCCAAGCTGATCGTGCATGGCCGTGACCGCGAAGAATGCATGATGCGCCTGCGCCGTGCGCTGGCCGAATATGCCATTGGCGGCATCAAAACCACCATTCCTTTACATCAGCGACTGCTTTCAAACCCTGATATTCAGGCCGGCAACTACGATATTCACTGGCTTGAAAAATTCATGGATATGAAGAAGTAAAATAAAAAACCGGGGATCAAATGATCCCCGGTTTTTTGCTGTAATTGCTACATCAAGTGGGATTAGGTCGGTGAGGCATTATCAACCAATTCTGAACCCTGTATGACCGGTATCTCAGAATCAGATTCACCATTTTGTTCTTGATTGTTTTGCCCGCCCTGATTCTGCAATAATATGTTCTGCAACTGGGCGGAATTGCCCGGATTTGCAGCATTTAAATTCTGGCTGGTACTTGCCTGACTAATAGCCGAAGTTACTTGCTGTACCGCCCCAGGCGACACCGCAACGACCGCCGAATTATTTGCCGCAGCATATGAATTGGCAGCAACCTGCACACTTGCGGTCGGGTTAGCCTGATATACGCGCGGTGATGTTGCAACCCGAACCGCCTGGGTCGCAACTTGCGCAACCTGTGCAGGTGCAACCCGAATCACATTCGGGTTAACAATAATACGAGCCGCAATTGCGGCCACATTATTGGCAGCCGCTGGCGCGGAAGTCTGGATCGGGCTGTTGCTGACAATACTGACCGCCGCCTGCGCCGCAGCAATGGCCAACTGCGGATTGGCATCAGCAACCCCCTCAGCTATTGCAACAACCTGCTGGGCAAGACTTGCTGCCTGCGTCGGGTTACCCCCACTCAGGGTCTGAATTGCCGACTGAATTGACTCTACATTCCCCGATACAAGAGCCGCCCGCAAAGCTGGGGGAAGCTGGTTAAGAGCAGAAGGCCCCGCCTGCTGGGCGAAAGCGATTGTCGGACCGTATGCGCCGACAAAAGCCGTCGAGACAAGGAAGGCAACACCAACTGACCGTAAAAGTTTCATGATACCTCCTCAGAAAACATACGGTTGAATTTTGCGAATAATGCGCTGAACATGCGTATTACACAATGCCAAATCGGAATTCCAAAACCAGTACGACAGGTTTTCTGATACTGGCCGAATGCAATTTTGTTTTATCCATCAATGCGATATCATCATCGCAAATTTGAACCCCATTAAGTATAGGTTGCATTATACCTAATCACAGTAAAACAGAATAGATTAATTTTCATCTTGTTGCGCTGGTCACGATACACATATGAAAGACAGGATCTGACGGGACGGGCCGTCAGTATGATCGGGATATGCAGCTATTTCAGCCATCATGTCGAACCAACTGACACCAGAGCTTTTGATCCGCGCCTATTCCGTGGGGCTGTTCCCCATGGCCGAAAGCCATGATGACCCGACCCTGTACTGGATTGATCCGGAATGGCGCGGCGTTATCCCGCTGGAAGGCTTTCACGTACCGCGCAGCCTGCGCAAGGCCGTCCGAAAGGGCGAGTTTGATATTCGTGTTGATTCAAATTTCGCTGCCACCATCGCAGCCTGTGCCGCCACCACCGATAACCGCGAAGAAACCTGGATCAATAAAGGCATACGTGATGCCTATTGCCATTTACATGAAATGGGCTGTGCCCATTCAATTGAAGCCTGGCAGGGCGGGCAACTGGTTGGCGGATTATATGGTGTCAGCCTGGGGCAGGCCTTTTTTGGCGAAAGCATGTTTTCACGGGCAACCAATGCATCGAAAATCGCGCTGGTTCATCTGGTGGCATTGATGCGGCAGGGGGGCTACCGCCTGCTTGACACACAGTTTGTCAATGATCACCTGAAACAGTTTGGCGTTATTGAAATTTCGCGTGAAAAATACCGGGGCCAACTGGCACAGGCGCTTACCGGTCGCGCCACCCTGCCCTTCGAGGCCGATGAAGACGCAATCGAAGCCGTTTTATGCCAAAAGCCCTATCCATAAAAATACCGGCTGCGCCTTTTGGGCAACGCAGCCGGTAACATGAAAGCCTATCAAACACCATCTAACAGCGCGGAATTTATCGCGCAGGCCAAGGGCTACACCCTTATTGTTGCAAACCCGGAAATGCCCAAAGACCCGCGACACGTAACAGATCGCGATAGACAACAAGGCGTTCGGCGTCGCTTACTTTTGCGGCTTCTTCGATACTGTCAAAATCAAGCGCGATCAGCGGATGAACCACAGCATCGTCATCATACTGGCCCAGAGCATCCTCGAGAACGCTGCGCGCGCGGCGCATGTGGCTGGCGCTGGTTACCAGGATGACGTCATCAGCCGTATGACGATGCAACAGGTTGGCGACATTCAGCATATTGCCAACGGTATCCTTTGATTTGTCTTCGATGATGATGCGATCGCGGCTGATGCCATGATCCACCAGCCAGCGCATCATCATGTCACCTTCCGTCACACCTGATTGCGGCTGGCCACCCGTTACCATCACATAGGCATCCCGGTTCTTTTTCGCCGCTTCCAGCCCCACTTCCAGGCGCTGCAACAAAGGTGGGCGCATGCTGCCATCTTCGGCCAGGGCATAGCCCAGGATCACCACCATCGAATGGTTTTGCAAAACCGGCACCGTCTGGTTCGGGCTTTCGGCCATGATGGCATCGGCACGCGCAAAACGCTGGCGGAACTGATCAGCCCGGACATGGTCAATACCGGCCATGGCATCCATATAATTGCGATAGGCGGCGGCGTCATTACGGATATGGGCCAATGCCGCCAGCCAGGTATAGGCGTTAAAGGCATTGGGATCGACACGGGTGATGCCGGTCAGGGTTTCAATGGCACCATCGGTATTTTTCTGCAAAATCCTGGCGGATGCAATGGCATAGCGGAAATCCAGCCGTTCGGGTGACAGGGCGGATGCCTGGGTAAAGGCCTGCTCGACCACGTCGTAGCGCCCATGCAGGGTAATGCCCTTGAAGACCTCGGCCTCGGCCTTTTTGATGTCACCGCCGGACCAGTAATAATGCATGCCGGTATCCACCAGCTCGCGAATGCGCGCGGCATCGGTTTGGTCGGCTGCCCACAGGGATGAAACCGGCGCGCTTGCCAAAAGTGCTGCCGTAATGCCAACCCTGATAGTTTTTTTGATATTCATTTTCTTGTCCTGTTTTGCCTTGTCCACGAAAGAACATCAAAACAGAAGCATGAAAAAATACCTTTTGAATACCAAATATGACACTTTTATTACAAAAAAGTTACAGTGGCTTTGATTGGTATTTGAATCACGAAAGGGTTTGAGACCAGTTCCAAAAAACAGCCACGAAAAAAGGGCGATGCCACCTGGCACCGCCCCTTTCAAAGCAGCGAGACAGACCGGAGTCTTAGAACAGGAAGCGCACGCGGAGCGTGCCGTTAATGGCTTCGAGTTCCTTGCGAATACCAAGGCCCGGTTTGATTTCGTCGTCAACTTCGACGACCACATAACCAACACCACCTTCGGAACGCAGATACTGGCCGGAAATGTTCATACCGCGCGATGCAAACACATCGTTGATCTTGGAAAGAACACCCGGAACGTTGCGGTGAATATGCATGAAGCGTGTATGGGTGCGGTTTTTAACCGGCAGGGCTACTTCGGGGAAGTTAACCGCGCCAAGGGTCGAACCGTTGTCGGAATAGGTGATCAGCTTGTCTGCAACTTCGATACCGATATTTTCCTGCGCCTCCTGGGTGGAACCACCGATATGCGGGGTCAGGATAACATTGGTCATGCCGCGCAGCGGGCTTTCAAATTCCTCGTCCTTGCCTGCAGGCTCGACCGGGAAAACGTCAATCGCGGCACCAGCAAGATGGCCGCTTTCAAGGGCAGCAGCCAGATCTTCGATAACGACAACATTACCGCGTGCCGCATTGATGAAATGCGCACCCGGCTTCATTTTGCCCAGTTCGACCGAGGTGATCATATTTTTGGTCTGATCATTGGCCGGAACATGCAGCGAGACAACGTCGGAACGGGCCAGCAGGTCATCCATGCTGACGCACGAAGTTGCATTACCCATGGCAAGCTTGTTGATCACGTCATAGTAAACAACATTCATGCCCAGCGATTCCGCAAGCACCGAAAGCTGCGAACCGATATGGCCATAACCGATAATGCCCAGCGTCTTGCCGCGTGCTTCGTACGAGCCCTTGGCATTTTTAAGCCAGCCACCGGCATGGGCCGCGGCACTGCGCTGCGGAATACCGCGCATCAGCATAATGATCTGGCCCAGCACCAGTTCGGCAACCGAACGGGTATTGGAATAAGGCGCGTTGAATACCGGAATACCGCGCATGGCAGCAGCCGACAGATCAACCTGGTTGGTGCCAATACAGAAACAGCCAATCGATGTCAGCTTCGGGGCGGCATCAATGATTTCTTCGGTCAGTTTGGTACGGGATCGAATGCCAAGAAAGTGCGCTTCGGAGACAACAGATTTCAGTTCGTCTGCGTCAAGCGCGGCGGGATACAGGTCGACATTGGAATAGCCAGCCTCCCGGAACATTTTAACAGCATTTTCATGGATACCTTCGAGCAGAACAATTTTGATCTTGTCCTTCTCCAACGAAAGTTTGCTGATCACGACGTACCATCCTTTTTTTCGAAGAATTAGCCGGGGTTTTCCCCGGGCCGTTCATGAAATAGGACCAACTTGCCGCTACGTCAAAGGCTTTCCCTTGCACATATACGCATTGCGCCTATCTTTTGAACGCATATACCGGGTTATGCGTAGACTTTCTTGGGGGCGAATACGCCCTTTGCCAACGGGGAAAAAAGTTTGCCAGTCGAATTGAAAACAGCCACCGATATCCACCAGATCGGGGCCGAAGCATGGGATGCCTGTGCCGGCGCCGCCAACCCGTTTGTCAGCTTTGCTTTTCTATCCGCCATGGAAGACAGCCAATCGGCACATGCCGATACCGGATGGCAGCCCTTTCACATCATTTGCCAGGATGAAGACGGCACCATTGCCGGTGTGGCCCCGCTTTATGTTAAGGGCCATTCTTACGGCGAATATGTATTTGACTGGGCCTGGGCCGATGCCTTTCAGCGGGCTGGTGGCAAATATTATCCCAAACTGCAATCAGCCGTGCCCTTTTCGCCGGTGCCTGGCCCCCGCCTGATGGTGCGTGCCGACCACCCCAACCCGGCAGAAATTAAAACCGCCCTGGCGCGTGGCCTTGCAGCCCTGCCCGAACAGCTTGGCCTTTCGGGTGTGCATGTCACATTTTGCAGCGAAGAAGAAAGCCAGGTCATGGCGCAAAACGGCTTTCTTGCGCGCGTGGGCATTCAGTATCACTGGAAAAACCGCGGCTATCAGACCTTCGACGATTTTCTGGCTGCCCTTAATTCGCGCAAACGCAAAAACATCCGCAAGGAACGCCGACAGGTTGTCGAGGCCGGATACAGCTTTGCCGCCCTATCGGGTGATGATTTGAAAACACATCACTGGGACCGTTTTTTCCGGTTTTATCGCGACACCACCGATCGCAAATGGGGCGAAGCCTATCTGACGCGGGAATTTTTCGACCTGCTGCATGACCGGCTGCGAGAAAATGTCGTACTTGTGACCGCATCACGCGACGGTGACATTGTTGCAGGAGCACTTAACCTTTTGGGGCAAGACACCCTATATGGCCGTAACTGGGGCAGCATTGATCGCACCCCGATGCTGCATTTTGAAACCTGTTATTACCAGGCCATCGACATTGCCATTGAACGCGGCCTTAAAACCGTTGAAGCCGGGGCACAGGGCGAACATAAAATCCAGCGGGGTTATGAACCGGTCTTGACGCATTCTGCACATTTTCTGCGCCATCCCGGCCTGCGCGATGCCATTGCCCAGTTCCTGGAACATGAACGTGCCGGGATCGAGGATGACAGCCTGTTTATCCGCGAGGAACACAGCCCCTATCGCAAGGAAACGGAACCACCGCAGCAGCCGGAATAACCCTGTTGCCCACATCAAAGCACAAACACAAAACAAAAGGCCGGAGCATGCAGCCCCGGCCTTTGTCGATTTTAGGTCACTGAAACTGCTTACACGTTGCGAACTTCATCAAGGAAGCCATGCACATGGGCCAGCAACTGGTCGTTAGCAGCCGTCAGACGGCCAACACAGCCCAGCTGACCGTTTGAAAGTTCGCCACTTTCGGTGGCCGCACGGGCAACACTGCCAACCGCATTGTTGATTTGCTGGTTGCCCGAGGCAACACCATCAACACTGCGCGAAATTTCGTGGGTGGCAGCACCCTGCTCTTCCACCGCGCTGGCAACCACGGCCATCAATCCTTCGATCCGGCGGATGGTTTCGGCGAAATCACGCACCGCCGCGGCAGCTGCACCGGTTTCAGACTGCATTTCCGTAATCTTGCCGGTGATCTGTTCGGTCGCACGGGCCGTTTGCGAGGCAAGGTTTTTCACTTCACCTGCCACCACGGCGAACCCTTTGCCTGCTTCACCGGCACGGGCCGATTCAATGGTTGCGTTCAGGGCCAAAAGGTTGGTCTGGTTGGCGATGTCGCTAATCAGGTTCACAACTTCGCCAACGCTTTGTGCGGCTTCGTTAAGCTGCAAAACGCGGGCATTGGTTCGTTCGGTATCGCGCACGGCCTGCTGGGCAATGTCGGTCACCTGCGAAATCTGATGCGAAATCTCGTTGATCGAGGATGAAAGCTGCGAAGTAGCCGTCGCCACCGTTTCGATATTTGCCGACGATTCCTGGGCCTGCACCGCGACGCTCTGGGCGTCGTTATTGGCACGTTCCGAATGGTCCGAAAGCTGTTCGGATGCACCGCGCACTTCATCAAGTGCGGTCGTCACGGTTTTCAGGACTTCGTTAATCTGACGATCAAAACGGTCGGAAAGTTCACCCATATGGCGAGCACGATCGAGCTGACGCTGGGCTTCGATGCTTTCCTGTTCAGCCAGGCGGGCACGTTCGGCAGCATTCTCGCGGAAAACCTGCAGGGCACGCGACATGGCACCAACTTCGTCGGTACGCTTCATTTCCTTGATGTAAACATTCACATCACCATCGGCCAGTTTGCTCATTGCGCCGGTCATATCGCGGATGGGCAGTGCAATCATGCGGGTCAGAACGGTAGCAAACATAATTGCAATACCGATCAGGATGATGATGCCGGTCAACAGCGTGATTTTGAAAAACGTGGTTGCAGCGTGTTGCTCTTTTTCCAACTCAAGACGCGTACCGTCGATATAGTCTTCCAGTTCCTGGGCTGCGACATTGACCTTGAGCGCCAACGCGCGCGGCTCGCCCGATGCTTCAATCGCCCGGGCATGGTTCACCGTCAGGTATTGACGCATCAGAAGCGCCTGCTCGTTGGCAAGTTTTTCCCAGCTATCAATGGCAGATTCCATTTCCTTTGCGAGGGCACGGATCTGCTCGTCATTGATCGCGGTATCCATCAGATGCGCGACGCTTTCGTCGGTGCGCACGACGGCGGCCTTATATGCTTCAAGGCCCTGGCGGTCACCGGTGGTCAGGAAGTAGGTCATTTCCTGGCGGGCCGTACGATAAGCAGCATCAATATTGTTGAAGCTTTCTTCAACATAGATCAGGTTTTCGCTTTTGCCATCGGCTTCTTCAACCTGGCTCATGGCGTAAAGGCCGCTACCACCAACAGCAAGAATAACAAGGATCATAACTGCAAAGCATGCCGCCAGCTTGGTCGGAATAAGCATATTTTTAATGTACATCATAACACTTGATCCCTTAGAGGCCCTTGCGGCGGGCGAGTTCAGTGAGGTTGACTTCAACAGTTACGGCACCCATCGGCTGGCCAGTATGGTCGGCAAGCGTCATGTTGAGCTGCGCACGCCAATTATCGGCATCTTCGTTATATTCCGCTTCGTCGATGAAAACGGCCGAGGCTCCAACCGGATAGGTTTTCTGAAATTTTGCTTCGTCGCCCTGCCAGAAATCCGACGTGATCGAGCTTTGACCAACATTAAGGCCATGCGCATCCATGACAAAAATTTCGCTATAAAGGCCACCGGAACGGGCCTGGATCTGTGTTAGGTATCCCGAAAGCGGATTGGTCAGGACAGCGGCAATAATCGGCTGATCTTCTGATTCGCGCTCAGTCCGCCATTCCTTGTCGGCAGTGTCGATGTCGGCCTGCGTCATATTTGCATTACGCTTGTTCTGGCCCATGACAGAAATTTCGACCACCGGACTGGCCAGCCATTCGCGGATGCCTTCGATCACCTTTGCATCAATAAGCTGCTGCGGAGACGCCGGAAGATCCTGCTTTGCTGATGCCGCACCCGTCACCAGCAACGATGCGAGGCCGGCAGCAACTGCCAAATACCGCGGATTAAATTGTTTCATCGCACATCCTTTGCCATCCTTTGGTGCGCCCTGACTTTATAGTTTGGTTACGAGCGCCAGATTTACAGGGCTTTTAATGCAAAATTCTGCCCTTGGGTATATGCGCAAACTATACGAATAGCGATATCTTACAATATCCTAATTTGGGGAGTGTTGTTTTGCCGTGACCAAATTCATTTTTCAGGCAAGAAAAAAGCGGCGATACGAAATCGCCGCTATAAGTTTTGGTTGGGACACGAGCAAACTGCAGAAGATTACGTTGTTCCAGGCGCACCGTAGCGCGCCCCTGCACAGAACAACTGTCCACTCCCTTCTATGCAGATACCGTGCCAGTTTTAAAATTTATAAATTTTCGCGGGTTTGCGCGGTATAGAGTAGTAATACTTTAGAGGTATAGAGGATAATTTCGCAAAATGCGAATTTCAATTTGCAAAATGCGAAATTATCCTTTTCAACTTGCAAAATTTTCACTTAAAATACGCGTACAACGTGATGAGAAATCAGCACAAAGCACGCAATGCCAGCATTTCGCCACGGCATCTCGTCCGAAAACTGAAATTTGCATTTTGGCGAATAGACTTCTACAAGCCCCGGTTTTAACGGGCTTTTTGCGACACCCCACAAGAGAGGGGTATTAATCCGAATGGATTAGAGGATTTCAAAATTCCAACTAAACTAGCGGAATCTTTTGCGTTTATTGGCTGTCGGCTTCTTATCGAAATTCAAAAGAGCCGGGGCATGCTGGATAATTTCTTCCAGAATATCGCGTGCCATATCCAGGTCATCCTGGGCGCTGGCATCAAGATCGCTTTTGAAACGCGGATCGGACAGCATTTTTTCAGCTTCATAGAGCGTGCGAAGCTCGCTTTGAAATAATTCCCGCGAGCCAAGGGGCAAAAAGGCCTTCGCACTCATGACAAAGAAGAATTTCAGGCTGGTCTTGATCACCAAGCGCAGCATCAGAACCTGCAGCTTGTGAAACTGGGTTTCCAGCTCATCCTTGCGGGGATGTGCATCAAGGGCAGCCAGACGCTCCGAGAGGATCAAAGACAACGCCTTGAAGTTGTCCACCTGCTCGCGAAAGGGGCGATAACGGGTAACATCCGTTGTATCAGCCAAGGCTTCAAGCTCGGCTGCAATCGATACCAGGATGCGCCCACGCTTTTCCAACTGCGACAGGAAATGCTCGACCTCTTTTACTTTTTGTCTTTGTGTCGATGAATTCATAAAGCGCCGGAACGTTCCTCGATGAAAAAATGCATCCGGTCCATAAGGATAGCCCGGATGCATTCCAAGATACTATGCTGTGTGCCGATAGCAAGTCCGAAGGACGGCACCCGTTAAATCAGCAAAGGCCGATTTATTCGACCATTTCAGGGTCGCGGGTTTGGCTTTTGTCTTCCTGATGATCAGGGAAACGGAAAACAACGCCGTCATTTTCGATATCCACCAGAACAGAACCGCCCTTTTCCAGCTTGCCAAACAGCAATTCCTCGGCAAGCGGCTTTTTGACGTGTTCCTGAATGACACGGCCCAGCGGACGCGCCCCAAATGCAGGGTCATAACCACGTTCCGCAAGCCAGGTGCGGGCTGCTTCCGTCAGCTCGATCGAGACGTTACGATCCGCAAGCTGAACTTCAAGCTGCAGAATGAACTTATCAACCACCATCTTGACCACATCGGCCTGCAGATGGGTAAACGGAATGACCGCATCGAGACGGTTGCGGAATTCAGGGCTGAATGTCCGCTTGATGGCTTCCTCATCCTCGCCAATGCGCTGGTCACGCATAAAGCCGATGGCAGGTTTTGCCATGTCCGAAGCGCCAGCATTGGTTGTCATCACCAGCACGATATTGCGGAAATCAACGGTTTTGCCGTTATTATCCGTCAGCTTGCCATGATCCATCACCTGCAGAAGAATATTAAACAGGTCCGGATGTGCCTTTTCGATTTCATCAAGCAACACCACAGCATGCGGATGCTGGTCAACGGCATCGGTCAGAAGGCCACCCTGATCAAACCCGACATAGCCGGGAGGTGCACCAATCAGCCGTGAAACGCTGTGACGTTCCATATATTCCGACATGTCAAAGCGAACAAATTCAATGCCCATGACATGTGCAAGCTGCTTGGTAACCTCGGTTTTACCAACACCGGTCGGACCGGAGAACAGGTACGAACCAATCGGTTTTTCCGGCTCACGCAAGCCCGCGCGCGCCAGCTTGATGGCACTCGACAGGGCCTCGATCGCCTTATCCTGACCAAACACAACCGTTTTCAGGTCACGTTCGATATTCTGTAATGCCTTGCGGTCATCGCTCGATACCGATTTGGCCGGAATACGGGCAATTTTCGCAACAATTTCTTCCACATCGCGCTTGCTGATCGTGCGTTTACGCTTGCTGGGTGCAATCAGCATCCTTGATGCGCCAACCTCGTCGATAACGTCAATCGCGCTATCGGGACGTTTGCGATCATTGATGTAACGCGATGCCAGCTCAACCGCCGAACGAATGGCTTCGTTGGTGTATTTGACGTGGTGGTGTTCTTCGTAATAGGGCTTCAGCCCCTTGAGAATCTTGATGGTATCTTCCAGCGACGGCTCATCAACATCGATTTTCTGGAAACGACGCACAAGGGCTCGGTCCTTTTCAAAATGACCGCGGAATTCCTTATAGGTGGTCGAACCGATGCAACGCAGCGCACCACTGGCAAGAGCCGGTTTGAGCAGGTTGGATGCATCCATTGCCCCGCCCGATGTGGCACCCGCCCCGATCACGGTGTGAATTTCATCAATGAACAGTACGGCATTTTCATGCTCGTCCAGTTCCTTGACCACGGCTTTCAACCGTTCTTCAAAATCACCGCGATAACGTGTTCCCGCCAGAAGCGAGCCCATATCAAGGGCAAAAATGGTCGCACCCTGCAAAACCTCGGGCACATCACCATCGACAATACGCTTGGCAAGGCCTTCGGCAATGGCGGTTTTGCCCACGCCCGGGTCCCCCACATATAGCGGGTTATTTTTGGTGCGGCGGCACAAAACCTGAATGGTGCGGTCGATCTCGCTTTGGCGGCCAATCAGCGGGTCAATTTTGCCCTTCTGCGCCTTGGCATTCAAATTAACGCAATAAGCCTTAAGGGCTTCGCCTTCCTTGGCCGCACCCGTTTCATCGGCATCGGCCGAACCGGGTGCATTAAGGTCTTCATCCGCACCACGCGGGATGCGGCGTTCATTAAGTTCAGGCGCCTTGGCAATGCCGTGGGAAATGTAGTTCACCGCATCCAGCCGGGTCATATCCTGCAATTGCAGGTAATAAACCGCATGTGATTCCCGTTCGGAAAACAGTGCTACAAGAACATTTGCGCCGGTAACTTCTTCACGCCCCGAAGACTGGACGTGAATGGCGGCACGCTGAATAACACGCTGAAAACCGGCTGTCGGTTTTGGATCAACCAAACGCGCACTAACCAGCCCGGAAAGCTCGCTATCGGCAAAGTCGCGCAATTCATTGCGCAGCCGGTCAACGTCGACGCGGCAGGCTTTGAAAACCGCAACCGCATCCTGATCTTCGGTCAGCGATAGCAGCAGATGTTCCAGAGTTGCGTATTCGTGACGCCGTTCGGATGCATATGCAAGCGCACGGTGCAGGCTTTCTTCCAGATTACGCGAGAGCATGTATGACTACTCCTTCTCTATCGTGCACTGCAACGGGTGCTGGTTCTGGCGCGCCAGGTCCATCACCTGGTTAACCTTGGTCTCGGCGATCTCGTATGTAAAGACACCGCATACACCGACACCTTTTCGGTGAACCTGCAGCATGATCGCCGTCGCCTCCTCACGCCCCTTGGCAAAGAACTGCTCCAGGACGAGAACGACAAATTCCATCGGTGTGTAGTCATCATTGAGCAACAACACCTTGTACATTGCCGGTTTTTTGGTTTTCGGCCGCGTTTTGGTTACAACGCCTGTGGTAGGGAGGCCGTCACCCTGATTGCCCTGATCACTCATAACCTGCTAACCGGAATCCTCTTAGTTGCGCCTTGGAAACATGATAGGTCAACATGACCGCGTTTCAAAGCCCCGTAAATTCAATCCACGAAATGATTGCTTGTTTACATGTCATGTAAGTTGCGTTTGCAGGCGCGCAAGATGCAGGCACAAAACTTGGTTGCACGGCACAACACCAAATCGTGAAGGCACCATCCCTTGTGGTGCCAAAAAGAAAACGGGCGCAGTCAAAACTGCGCCCGCCCGCCTTGATGGCCATCTTACATCCAAACGCCAAAACCACGTTTCGACGGATGAAAATCTTTTTTCTTGCGCCTGAAAACAGCGCTAGCCCGGTTATTTCGGCGCCCAGCTTTTTTCCATCAGCGCAACGCTATCATTCCACATCCCGAACCAGATTTCCTGGAAACGGGATTGTTCAGCCATACCATCATCGACGATACGCTTGACCATGCGGGCGTTGATTTCCTGAAAATCATCCATGGATTCCACCTTGGAAAGGGACTCGATATCCCCCTGAAGCGCATCAATTTCGCGCTGCATCCAGGTCATCCATTCCTTGCTTATAAGCCCGCTCTGGTCCGCCATTTTTGACGAAGCCTGCATCAACCCGTCCCAATTGGAAAGGTGGGACTGAATCAAATCTTCATACTGGCTGGCAAAATGCGAACCGGCATCCGAAACAATGTCGGTATGGTCCGACACTGCATCCATCAGGCTGGCAAAGGCATCATTTGCCGCTTCCTGGGCCGATGTGACCAGATCAACCACGTCATCTGACTGCCAGAATTCAAACATCTGCGAAACAGGCACGGTTGGCACCGGAATATCGGCAACCACCTTTTGCGAAACTTTCACCGTATCTTTCGCAGCCTTGTCATCAATGCTGACTTCAACCTTGGCAACCGGCGTCACCACTTCGGCCTTAACAGGCGCAACGATTTCCGGCGCCTTGGGTGCTTCTGCGGCGGCTTTCGCCACGGCTTCGGTTGCCGCCTTGGTCATTTCACCAACGGTTTCCTTTGCAGCCTCGGCTTGCTTGCTGGTGGCGGATTTTACGGTATCAGCCGTTTTAGCAGCGGCCTCGGTCGCCTTGGCGGCACTGGCGCTGGCGGTTTTGCTGGCAACACTGGCCGATTTCTCGGCTGGTTTGCTGGCACCCACGGCTGCAGCCCGTTTGGGTGCGGCAGCCTTGGCTGCGGACGGCGCAGCGCTGGATGAGGCCTTGGCAGCAGGTGCTGCCGCCTTTGGTTCTACCTTGGGTGCTGCTTTGACCGCACTACCAGAAGGCGTTTTTGCAGCCGACGCCGCCGGCGTGGAATTTGATTTGTTCGCAGATGCAGCACCGGCTTTCACTGTCTTGACAGACGAATCAGAAGCCCCGGACGCGGCCGTGCTTTTTGCGCTGGATGCTGACGCTTTTTGAGATTTTGCAGGCACCTTCTTCGGGGTCGTCACCATTGTGCCGTCCTCCATTTCCAAGTTTCAGGATTGCCGTCGCGATGTTGCAATGCAACAAAACCTTAGATGGAAACGGAAAATTCGTCAAGGATACTTTCGTGACATTCGCTTCACAATCCGCACTACCCTGCCCCGGATTGCCCCTAAAAACAACGGGCTGGCAAATGCCAGCCCGTCTGCGGATTTTACTGAAGCATGTTTCCGCGCACTGTTCTGTAGAAATTGCGATCCCGCATATTCTTGTCATTGCCATAAAAAGGATCGGGATTTTTGGCGGCATCAGGGTCCGGCGCGGGCGGCAATGGATCAGCCTGGCCTGACAATTTCTCCAGGACAACCGGGAAATGCAGGTCGCGCAGGTCACCCTTTTCCGAGCTCCAGGCTGCCAGCGTCATATGCTGCTGGGAACATCCCAGCGCCACCCAATAATGGTCTTCGGATTGCAAACGCAGGCCATCGCGGTCCTGGGTGCCAAAACCATCCTGCTGCATTGCATCGGTCAGGGTCAGATATTGCTGGCGCGTCATCTGGTTGCGCACCGGTTCGCCACTGAAGGCACCCAATGGCGACCTGACAGAGACATTCATCTCGCTCACATCGATCGGCCCGAACTGGTGGGACTCGATTATAAAGCCATCACTGCCAGTTTGCGGGGTGACGTCAAAGGTACGGACGTCTTTGTAATAATCCGCATTATAAACAATTCTGATTTTGCCTTCCGCCTCGCCGGCAGAGCAGGCCACGCGAATATCATCCGCATTCAGATAGGAAAACCAGCTTGCCTTGCGCACAACCGGATTCGCAACATCGCTGGTCGCCGTGTAGGTACAGCCACCCAAAATGGCAATTGTTGCCGCTGCTGTTGCAAACTTAATGATTCCAAGCCGCTTTGGGGCTACATCCTTGTGCGGTCGATGTATTTCTGTGGGCATTAATACCTCTGTTTTGACAGACTCGGTCACAACGCATAAAC
Source organism: Thalassospira marina (assembly GCF_002844375.1). Classification (NCBI taxonomy): domain Bacteria; kingdom Pseudomonadati; phylum Pseudomonadota; class Alphaproteobacteria; order Rhodospirillales; family Thalassospiraceae; genus Thalassospira; species Thalassospira marina. Next base: position 2,543,829 of record NZ_CP024199.1, read on the forward strand.
TCGCGTGCAATTGGGGCATCGGCAAGGCACATTGGCCTGCCAGCAATTTTCATTCCGTTAAGCATTTTTTTAGTCGGAACTGGCATGCTGGCCTCAACCGTCTTGGGGATACTCGTTAACCGGACATTGTTTATGATTTCTATGTTCCGCGTCGGCCCTGCCGTGCCGACCAGACAACCAGATTCCGCTGACTTTTTGCCATCACGCGTGACGGCCCGTCGCCTTTTCTGCGTGCTGAGCGTCATCCTGCTTTCACTGCTGGCCCTGCCCGCCATCAGCACCAATGCGCTTGCCCGTACCTACACGGCTCTGATCGTTGATGCGGATTCGGGCGAAGTGCTGCATGAATATCGCGCTGACCAGAAAGTTTATCCTGCGTCCCTGACCAAGATCATGACGCTTTATATGCTTTTTGATGCGCTTGATAGCGGCAAGGTATCGCTGGCGACCCGTATGCCGGTATCCAAACGCGCATGGGGTCAGGCACCGTCAAAGCTGGGTGTTCAGCCTGGTGAAACCATTGCCGTCAAGGATGCCATTCTGGCGCTGGTGACAAAGTCGGCAAACGATGTTGCCGTGGTGATTGGTGAATATCTGGGTGGTAGCGAAACGAAGTTTGCGCAGATGATGACCGCGACCGCGCGCAAAATCGGCATGAAAAGCACGACCTTCCGCAATGCATCGGGCCTGCCCAATCGTGGGCAAATGACCACTGCACGCGACATGGTACGCTTGGCAATGCGCCTGCGCCATGATTTCGGTGACTATTACCATTTCTTTTCGACCCAGAAATTCACTTATGGCAACCGGACTTATGGCAACCATAACAATCTTCTGGCGTCCTATTACGGAACGGATGGCATTAAAACCGGCTTCATCAATGCATCGGGCTTTAACCTGGTGGCATCGGTCAAACGCGATGGCAAACGCCTGATTGGCGCCGTGTTTGGCGGCCGCACGGCACGTTCGCGCGATGACCAGATGAAAAAGCTGCTTGATAAAGCCTATGTCGAGCTGAAAAAGGACGGCGAAATCATTCCGCCGCGCCCGCGCATCAGCCCGGAAGAAAAAATTCTGCCCGCCGATACCCAGCTTCTGATGGCAAAAGCCAACAGCGCCAGTGAAGGCCAAATTCCCGGCCACATCGACACTGACACCATTGTTGCCCGCATTAAACCAACCGGTGGTGGCTGGGGCATTCAGGTTGGCGCATTCAGCGACCAGCGCCGGGCTCAGGAAGCGGTGCTGACCGCAGCACGGACCGCCCCTGAAATTCTGCGACTGACCCGTGCAGCGGTTGAGCAGCAGGAATCAGATAGTGGCGTTGTCTATCGCGCCCGATTAATCGGCTTTGGTGCCGAAGAAGATGCCCGCAGCGCCTGTGCAGCCCTGCAACGTCAGAACATGGCCTGTATCCCTGTTGTCACCCCTGGTGACGCTGGCTGATTGCAAGAACGGCAAGCACACAAAACATAACGATCAAAGGTCGCCACGCTGGCGGCCTTTTTCTTTGCCCGTTAGACATAAGGTTACAGGCAAAGCACCTTTCCCAAAAAACATCCGCTCAACGCACCATCACGATCTAAACATCCCAGCAGCTCTCAATCTCTATAGACCGACACCGGGTTCTCTCTGATCGTGCTCAAAATAACGCAACCAAAAAGGCCGGGGCATTGCTGCCACCGGCCTTTCTGATCAGCCCGTAAATCAGGGCATCAATCTTTTAGTGTCCGCCACCTGGTGCGAAGAAATCATCGCTTTCAAGGCCGCTTTTCTGCAATTGCGCGGTAACCTGTGCTTTCAAACGCTCCAGCCCGGCATCGTCAGCCGCTTCGCAGCGTGCAACGATTGCAGGCTGGGTGTTGGATGCACGCAGCAGCCACCAGCCATCATTGCTTTTGACACGGACACCATCAATGCCATCAACTTCGGCATCGGTGCTGGCCAGACGATCACGTACTTCTTCGATCAGCGCAAATTTGCGATCATCGGGGCATTCAATGCGGGTTTCCGGGGTATTAACCGCCACCGGCATTGCGTCCCGCCAAGTATCAAGGCTTTTGCCGCTTTGCACCAGAATGCGATACAGGCGAACGGCAGCATAGGTCGCATCGTCATAACCGTAATAACGTTCGGCAAAGAAGATATGGCCGCTCATTTCACCGGCAATCGGTGCCTTTTCCTCGATCATTTTGGTTTTGATCAGGGAATGGCCCGTTTTCCACATAATGGCATTACCGCCCAGACGGGTAACTTCATCAAACAGGGTCTGGCTGGCTTTGACATCGGCGATAATGGCGCCGCCAGGAACACGTTCCAGCACGTCGGCAGCATAAATCTGCAAAAGCTGATCGCCCCACAAAACACGGCCCTGCCCGTCAACCACACCAATGCGGTCGCCATCACCATCAAAGGCAACACCCCAATCGGCATTATGCTTGGCAACGGCAGCTTTCAGGTCCACCAGATTGGCTTCAACCGTCGGGTCCGGGTGGTGGTTGGGGAAATTGCCGTCGATGTCATCAAACAGCAGATGGTGTGTACCAGGCAACTTGGCCGTCAGTTTACGAACCACATCACCAGCAGCACCATTGCCGCAATCCCAGACAATCGTCATCGGTTTGGCAACGTCAACATCAAGTTCTTCAACCAGGCGATCAACATAGCGGTCTTCGATATCGATATCGTCAAGGCCGCCAGCACCGACTTCAAAATCGCCTTTTGCAGCGATACGGCCCAGTTCCTGGATTGCTTCACCAAACACCGATTTACCGGCATTCAGCATTTTGAAGCCGTTATAGTCTGGCGGGTTATGCGAGCCCGTCACCATAATGCCGGCATCGGTTTTCTGGTTATAAACCGTGAAATACAGCATCGGCGTCGGGCCGCGCCCGATACGCAGCACATCACAACCCGTTGCCCGAATACCCTTGATCAGTGCATCTGCAAGCTCTGGCGAGCTTAAGCGGCCATCACGGCCGACGGCAACACGGCTGCCGCCGCTGCGGCGAACCATGGTGCCAAATGCCCGCCCAAGGGCGTGGGCATCTTCTGCATGCAGGGTCTTGCCAACAACGCCACGCACATCATATTCGCGCAGCATGGACGGGTCGAATTTATGGCCATCCGAAGCGGTCATTTATTAATTGCCTCCGATTGTGCCGCGGCCGATACAGCTATATTCAAAGCCGTTTTCTTTCATTTCGCGCGGCTCGTACACATTACGCAAATCCACCACCACAGGTGATTTCAAAGCAGCTTTAACGCGTTTCAAATTCAGCCCGCGGAATTCGTTCCATTCGGTCAGAATGACCATTGCATCGGCACCTTCAATCGTTTCAAAGGCACCTTCGCAGAAAGTCAGACCATCAAGCAGTTTTGCCGCTTCTTCCATTGCTTCGGGGTCATAGGCCCGAACATTGGCCCCAGCAGCAACCAATGCCGGAACGACATCAAGGCTGGGTGAATCACGCATATCGTCTGTGTTGGGTTTAAATGCCAAACCAAGAATACCAATAGTCTTGCCTTCAACAGAACCGCCGCAGGCCGCGATAATACGATCCGCCATTGCCTTTTTGCGGCTGTCATTGACAGCAACCACTGTTTCAATAATGCGCAGCGGCGAATTATGTTCCTGGGCTGTACGAACAAGGGCGAGCGTATCTTTCGGAAAACACGATCCGCCATAACCCGGCCCGGGATGCAGGAACTTTTTGCCAATACGGCCATCAAGGCCAATGCCGCGTGCCACATCGTGAACATCGGCACCCACTTTTTCGCACAGATCGGCGATCTCGTTGATGAAGGTGATCTTGGCTGCCAAAAAGGTATTGGCGGCGTATTTGATCATTTCCGAGGTTTCACGGGTGGTGAAAACAATGGGCGTTTCAATCAGGTAAAGCGGACGGTAAAGGTCCGACATCACTGCACGGGCGCGTTCATTGCTGGTGCCGATAACCACGCGGTCCGGGCGCATAAAGTCGCCAATTGCCGACCCTTCACGCAGGAATTCCGGGTTGGACACCACGGCAAATTCCGCATCGGGCCGTTTGGCACGAATGATACGCTCGACCTCGCGGCCGGTACCCACCGGCACGGTAGACTTGGTCACGATAACGGTAAAACCATCCATTGCTTCGGCAATTTCTTCTGCCGCTGCATACACATAGCTCAGATCCGCATGCCCGTCGCCACGGCGCGTTGGCGTTCCCACCGCAATGAAAACGACATCCGCATCCTTCACACCCTTTTTAAGGTCGGTGGTGAAATGCAGTCGCCCCGCTTTGACGTTATTCTCAACCAGGACATCAAGCCCCGGTTCATAAATTGGCATAATGCCCTGCTCAAGCCGTTCGATCTTGGAAACGTCTTTATCAACACAAATGACGTCTGTGCCGAACTCGGAAAAGCAGGCCCCGGATACCAAACCGACATAACCGGTGCCAATCATTGCAACATGCATGGATGTTTTACCCCATAAAACACTTCCGGGGGCTTGGCCCCCGGAAATTTGACAAATCTTTTATTTCGCAGCGTCGCCTTCGGCGAATTCCTGGATCAGGGCGCGCATATCATCGCGCAGGTCAGGACGGTCAAGCGCAAAGGCAAGCGTTGCTTTTAGAAAGCCAACCTTGTTTCCGCAATCAAAACGCTGGCCTTCAAAACGATAACCATAGAACGGGACCTTGCCAATCATGGCGGCCAGGCCGTCGGTCAGCTGAATTTCATTACCCGCACCGCGCGGAATGGATTCCAGAACATCAAAAATGCCCGGATCCAGAATATAGCGGCCAATTGCGGAGAGGGTCGACGGCGCATCTTTGGGATCGGGCTTTTCAACCATCCCGCAAGCACTGACCAGACGGCCATTGGTGCCTTCAACCTCAAGCACGCCATAGCGTTTGGTTTCTTCGCGCGGCACGTCCATCACGGCAACCATGTTACCACCGGTCCGGCCATAGCTTTCAACCATCTGCTTCATGCAGGGTGTTTGCGACTGGATAAGGTCATCAGCGAGCAACACGACAAACGGTTCATCACCGACCAGCGATTTGGCACACAAAACGGCATGGCCCAGGCCATGCGGGTTGCCCTGGCGGGTATAGGTTACGCGGCCATTTTCCGGGATCATCGCCAGCGCTGTTTCAAGCGCATCATGCTTGCCACGCTCCATCAGGATCGCTTCAAGTTCGGCGGAACGGTCAAAATGGTCCTCAATCGCGGTTTTGCCGCGACCGGTCACGAAAATGAATTCTTCAATACCGGCTGCAATTGCTTCTTCAACGGCATACTGGATCAGCGGCTTGTCCACGACAGGCAGCATTTCCTTGGGCATCGCCTTTGTTGCAGGCAAGAACCGGGTACCCATGCCCGCCACCGGGAAAACCGCCTTTTTAATTCGCTTGGTCATGTTTTATTTCCTTTGTTTTTCGGCGGCAACGGATGCGCTAAATCGCTCTTTTTGCAGCAGTATGCATTGCTTTTGCCACATTTCGAGATCGATGATCAAGCTGCCCCTTGGGGTGGTCATATCAATCGCCACAATTTCTTAACAATACTTGTCGCGCTGCATTAACCCGTGATGCCAAATAGTCCGAACCGCCATGATCTGGGTGTACCGCCTTGATTAACGTTTGATAGGCGCGATTGATCTCAGCACGGCTCGGATTTTTTCCCAGACCCAGAATTTTGCTGGCCTCCGTGACATCCATTCCCTCGGAACGAAATCCGCTATTGCCTCCGTGTTGTTCCTGCCTCGACGAGCTGCCATCAGCCCGCCCGACACAGTCCCAGTTCCGCCAGTCCTGACAATCGCTGCGACGATCAAGATAGGTCCCAAGCACCGTACGGCTCTGATCTTGTGCGCTGCAACATTCAACATATAAATGTTGCAACTCGTCAAGTCCCAGCCCGTCCAGATCACGCCCCGCCAGGGAACCGGCAATCACCGATCCTGAAAGGCGGCCTGACTCGTGCTCAAGCTGCATTACCAAAAACTGTGTCCTGATTTCAGAAAAGCGGTTCCGCCTGGTTCCGTTGCTGCTGGAACCGTGCGGGTTCGCCCCCCTGCCCCGATATCGGGCAGAACCGAACATCCTCTTGAAAAATGGCCACATTACGCCGAATTTGAGGACACGAAAAAGAAATGGTATGGCGGCAACAAGGGCAGCGAACATGGCAGCAAGTTTGCCTGTCAACAGCAGCCATAACCCCATCAGCACCAGCAGAACGGCAATGCCCCCAAATAGCAGATGGCGAATATCGGACGGGCGTGCATTGGCAAGCCACCGCAGGATAAAACCAGTCGCAATAAACAGCCCAAAACCCAGAATGACCCATTGCATGCAGGTTAGCGCCTTAACTGATCGGTCAAAAGGCCGATGCTGGCGGATTTTTTTGATTTTTCGTAAAGGCTTAGCGCATTAAAGCCACCAACAATAAGGGATGCAATCGCGCCAAGCATATCAGCCAATGCTGATGCTGCACTGCCATCAAGCCGTGCAAATGCACCATTGCCCAACCGGCACATATCGCGAAACACAGCTTCCGCCGCAGGATCGCCGCCATCCTGAAAGATAAATATCCGCGTGCCCGACATGCCCAGCGTTCCGGCCAAATGACCCAATGCGTCGACATCTTCCTCAACGCAGTCGCCAATATATATCAGTGCATCAATTGGCTGGTCCGGCGTTTTTCGGGACTGATTAATGACATGTTGTAAAACACGCGCGATCTGGGTGTGGCCGGCGCGGCATTGCACCGACGTCATTTTATCGCGCAATTCTTTGGCATTCCGGCACCATTTGCTGGCTTTGCATTCGCCAAAACCCCGGAAAAACACCAACTGAATATCAAGCGTGCCAATATTGCCAACGGCATCGAACATTTCCGCCTGGATATGGGCGGCGCGATCCCAATGGGGTTGGCGGCTGGCCGTGGCATCCATGGCAAACACAATTCGCCCCTGTGCCGGGCCGGAACGCGGTGCATGTGTCGCCACGGAATTTGCATTGCGAATAAAGTCCGCAATGTCCTGTTCACTTGAAACAGATGAAACAGCCTTGTCGCTGTCTGCCATTACCAATCCGATCCCTTGCCTGCTTTGGGGCCGCACCGGCAAAAATCGGTGCTAGCATTCGCCCCGCCACATAGGCAACCCGGGTCAGATTGGCAATTCCTCGCCATCTGCCGGTGTGAAACCGATAACTTCCAGCAATTGCCGGACTTCCTGACGGGCAGCCATATGCGACATGCTCAGCGTAATACCGATACCCTTTTCACGCAAATCAAGAAGGGTAAGGCCATTCAGGAACAACTCACGGTAAATCACACGTTCGCCAAAGCCCGGCGCGACACGGAAATGCACACGGGTTGCAAGTTTATCGACAATTTCGGCGATATCACGTTTGTTGCGCGCATCAAGATGGGACAATCGGTTACGCATCACGATCCAGTCAATCGTGCCACCATCAACGGCCGCCCGGCGCTTGCGGGCATCCCATACCATTTCCGCATACAGGCTGGGCCCTTTGACCTCGAGGCTTTCCGGGTCAATGCGCGCCAGCATATCAAGGTCAATATAGCTGTCATTGATCGGGGTGATCAGGGTGTCGGCACAGGCATGGGCCAGGCGCGACAGATAATTATCACTGCCCGGACAATCCATAACAACGAAATCATGGTTTAACACCAGTTCACCAAGCGCACGGGTAAAACGCTCTCGTTCGTCATGCTTGGCGGCTGTCGCGTCGTTATCTTCACTACGGTAAATCGGGTAATGCACCGGCATTTTTAACGCCAGGCCACGCGCCTGGTTAAAGACCTGACGGTTTTCCACATAGCGGGTCAGCGTACCTTGCCGGGCATCGATATCGAGCGAGCCGACTGAAAAATCCATTTTCAGCAGTGCAACGATCAAATGCATGGCAGTAGTGGATTTACCCGACCCGCCTTTTTCATTGCCGATCACGATGACATGCGCGCGCTTTGTGCGGCCGCCTGTGGATTGTGCGTCGCCCTGGCCCTTGATTTCGGTCATGGTGGCGGTTGCGTCCCCCGTCATTACGCGCTGCTCCGTCATATTGTTTTCTGAAAACCAAAGTCCCCATCGCCCGTGAATGAACGCCTTTGCGAGGAAAAATCAAGTATAAAGACGCATAAGTCACGGCGCAAACTGGCTCTACCCTAGCCAATTATCTGTCTTGGCGCTAAAGATAGAGCAAACAGCACCGCAAAGACAGCAAGCTCAATGGGGGAGAAGTTTGTGACCTTTCAGCAAAAATTTGCACCTGCGATCGTCGCACTGGCGCTAAGTGGCATTGCATCGCATGCCAGCGCCCAAAATGCAGGTGGATTCCAAAAAATCGAGGCTGCCGAAAGCCCGGTAAACTATCACGCACCCTTTAATGCCGGTGTGGTCTATTTGCGTCAAATACGTGAAAACAGCACAGTTTACGTTGCGCGCTGGCTGGATCAAAGCGATGACAGCCATTCATCAAACCAGATTTTTATCGAATCGGTCTTTTCCGAAACAAATCCCGGCTTTGCCTTTCGGACCGACACGCCCCCGGCCAGCCTGCTGGGTATGTTCGATGAATTAAAAGGAAACGCGCGCCCGAACGGAAACAGCTTTTCCTATCAAACCCCATCCGGCCCGATCCAGGTTTTGCCGTTTGCCCGGGGAAATGCACAATGTATCAGCTATGCTGGCCGTTGGGAGCCCGCACGCACCGACCAGCGCGGAAGCCAGCTTCTGGGATATTTCTGTGAACAGATTGCCGTTCAAACTGCCCCAAAGCATGAAGCCCCGGCGCAACAACTACCCGACACTGCCGCGCGTGACTTTGCCGCCAATTTCTTTTTGCGTTTTGAGGTGAACCTGCCCGATGGCACCGGCGCCCCGGCAACTGCGGTGCAGGCACCTGTCCTGAGCGCACCTGTCACATCTGCACCCATGCAACAACCCGCACCGGATATGCCCGCACCAGGCACCAATGCGGGTACGATGACGCAGGGCCAGGCCCCCGTTGCAGCGATGGAACCAGCATCACCCCAGCAAGCCCCGGCCATTGCCCCGGATGAAGGCATTGGCATTGCCACAAGCTGGAACAACCAGAATGGCTATGGTGCCCTGAAATTTGATAAACCCGCAGGCGAAGGTACCATGATTGTCGATAGTGGGGATCGCCATTGCGAAGGTTACTGGCAGCATCAGGGCGGGCGTTATCAGACCGCAACAGTTCCCTTTGGCAGTTGGTCCCTGTTTTGTTCGGACGGTGTATCGGTGCGTGGCACCTATAGCAGCCCGGACCCAAGCCAGGTCAAAGGTGAAGGCCAAGACAGCAATGGCCAGCCGGTCTTTTTCCGCCAGGCAGGACAATAAATACCATGTCCTTTGATATCGAAACCATCGTTGTTGGTGCCGGTGCGGTTGGGCTTGCCTGTGCACGCGCACTGGCGCAAAGCGGCCGGGAAGTTATGATCATTGAACGTCATGACGCCATTGGAACCGAAACCAGTTCACGCAATAGCGAGGTCATCCATGCAGGGATCTATTACCCAAAAGGCAGCCTGAAAGCCGCACTTTGCGTGAGCGGCAAACAAACCCTGTATCAATATTGTGCCGAACGCGGGATTAATCATCGCAACACCGGCAAGCTGATTGTTGCAACCCACGATGACCAGATCGACGCCCTGCGCCAGATTGAAAAGCACGCGAATGGCAACGGTGTTACCGACCTTGTCTGGCGCACAGCCGTTGAAATTGGCAAGCGTGAACCTGCCCTTAAATGCGTCGCAGCCCTTGAAAGCCCGTCAACCGGGATCATTGATTCACATGGGCTGATGGTATCGCTTTTGGGGGATGCTGAAATTGCAGGTGCCACCCTGGCACTGAATACCGATGTTATTTCCGGCCGCCATGAAAACGGCCTGCATGTTCTTCTCACCCGGGATGTTGCAGGCGAAGAAATGGAAATTTCCTGCAAGGAACTGATCATTGCGGGTGGCCTGCACAGCCAGACACTGGCCCGCAACCTGACAGGGCTGCCCGCACAGGCCGTTCCGCCGCAACATTATGCACGGGGCATTTACTTTACCCTTGGTGGTAAAAGCCCGTTTTCCACCCTGATCTATCCCGCGCCGGAACAGGCCGGACTGGGTATTCATCTGACGCTTGATCTCGGCGGGCAGGCGCGCTTTGGCCCCGATGTTGAATGGGTGGATGCGCCTGATTACACGGTGAATGAATCGCGGCGCGCGATGTTTGCCGATGCCATTCGCCGCTATTATCCCGACCTGGATGAAACCGCCCTGCAACCCGGTTATGCCGGTATTCGCCCCAAAATCCAGTCGAAGGGCGAAGCAGCCCGCGATTTCATGATTTCAGGGCCGGAAAGCCATGGCATTGATGGGCTGGTTTCCCTTTATGGCATTGAATCGCCAGGCCTTACCGCCTCGATGGCGATTGGCGATTACGTCTGTGCTAAGCTCAATCCTTCTTTGGCAAAAAAGGCTGCGTCCTGATTATGGTTTTCGCCCGTTTGCTCCGCCCCACCAACATGGTTCGTAATACCGGCAATAACGGCGCGCCCAAGCGTTCGTTTATTTCCGACATCACATTTGTTGCCCTGATCGCAGCAACAATAACCGGCATCATTCCGGTGCGGACAAATGCCCAGCAGCTTGAACCATTTATTCCCCCGGCCAACAGCCTCGCCAACAGTCCGAATGTCGGGGATAACAAGGAGGATGACGATTCCAAGCCAAAACGCGATTTTGCCGAAGACATGCGCAAGATGGTCATATCGCTAAGCCGCTGGGCAAAGCGGGAACGCAGCGATTTTTCCATTATCGCCATGAATGGTTTGGACCTGACGACCTTTATCGAACCCGGCCTTTTCGTTACCAAATCAGATGCCAAACCGGCCCGTAATTTCATCCGCGCCCTGGATGGTTTCCTGATCGAAGCACCCCGTTACGGTCGCGATGGCTATAATAAGGAAACGGTTGAGGGCGAAGTTAAATATGACGAACAGTATCTTGAACGCCTGTCAGATACCGGCATGCGTTTTTTCATGCTCGATTACACTGACAAAATTGAAAACATTCGCAAATCGCGCGAAAGCGTAAAGGATCTGAACCCCTTATATTACGCAGCCCCGCCGCCCGACATGCAACTGGCCGCGCTGGCCAAGGTGCCATCAACCCCGCTGAACGAAAACCCGTTCATCATTGATACCATTCACAAGGCGCGCAACTACGCCATGGTTGTCGATAGTGCACCCTTCGGGAACAAGGATGCCTATGTTGATGCCCTTGCCAACACCAATTACGACATTCTGATCATTGATGCCTTTCACCGGGGCACCACGCCGCTGACCTACGATGACATACGCAAATTGCGATACAAAAAAATCGGCACCCCGCGGTTGCTGCTGGCTTATATCGATGTCGGACGGGCGCAAACCTATCGTTATTACTGGCGCAATGACTGGCGGGCGGGTTCACCGGATTTTATCAGCAGTGCCAGCAATACCGGCCGCTGGGGCCAGGAAAACCACGTTTATTACTGGGACCCGCAATGGCAGAACATCATTTTCGGCAATGCCAACAGTTATGTTGCCGGTTTGATGCAACTGGGGTTTGACGGCATTGTCATGGATGGCATCGAAGATTATCGCTGGTGGCTTGACCAATAGGGCGAAATCAGGCGCTATATCCCCATTCAAGAAATGGCGATTAACGCCCGTCCAGAGGAGACATTCGTGTCCAAGGTTATCACCCATTATTTTTTCGTGCAGTCCCCATGGGCCTTTCTCGGCATCCGCCGGGCCATGGAAATTGCCAAACGTCACAACGCGACGATTGACCACCGCCCGGTAAAATCCAGCGAGATTTTCAAGCATGGCGGCGGCGTTCCCCTGAAACAGCGGCCGATCCCGCGCCAGGAATACCGCATGGTCGAGCTTAAACGCTGGCGTAAATTCCTCGATATTCCGCTAAACGAAAACCCCAAATTCTTTCCGGTGAACGAGGCCCTTGCTGCAGGCACCATTATTGCCGCCAAGCTTGACGGGCAGGATGTTTCCAACCTGGTCGCAACGATCATGGAAAATATCTGGATCGATGAACGCGACGCCGCGGCACCGGAAACCATTGCCGAGGCCCTGTCCGCAAACGGACTGTCTGACAAATATCTGGCACAGGCCAATGACCAGGCAGTGCTTGAAACCTATGACAGCTATACCGAAGCAGCCAAAGCTGTGAATATTTTTGGTGTGCCCACCTATTTCATCGGTGATGAAATGTTCTGGGGCCAGGACCGGCTGGATTTTGTTGATCGCGCCCTTGCAGACTGACCCAAGCACGATCAATCGCTAACAACTGCAAAAAGAAAAGGGCGGGTGTGGATCCCGCCCTTTTCCTGTCTAACCATTTGCGCCAGCACTTGTCTTATCATCCCGTTTAATCGGGAAGATGGCACAGAAGCCAAAATCAATCGTGGCGTTTGACGTGATCGACAACAAACCCGTCACAGGACGGATAATTCTTTTCGATCATGGCAAGTGCCTTCGTTTTGGTCTGTGCTGCAACTTCGTGGGTCTGAACGTCGGCCCAACGATCATCATAAAGTGCGTGAGAACGGTTTTCTTTTACGCATTCACGCACGAACTTGTTGTGTAACCCAACTTGATAAACGCGCTTCCGGTGGTCTGTAAAAGCTGACATCCCCCGAAACTCCTCTTGCTGTCAGCGTCCGACCAGACGCCTTGGTATGTCCTGATGATATCTCGCTTAAAAATGAAATATCAACCACAAGTCTGCGACCAGTAGTTTAACGAGCCGTAAATCACCCGGCCTGAATCGTAATTTAATTGAAACATGCAAAACCGTAGCGCGCCGGTTTTGCATAGTCGGCTTGCAATAATTGCGCGAAATAAAATTACAAACGCCGGTTCAGGCGGACATTAAATTCCGCGCAACCCAAGGCTTTTCATCGAAACGGTCTTTTTTAATTGTTGCGCGATTTTCCAATTGCCGAACGCCCAATGTAAGCAAACATAAAGGGGTAAGCAGGACTTTCCACTTCCCATAAATCAAAACAATCCCAGCCCGGGAGGCTGCCCCACAATGTCTATCTTTTCCGATTCTGCCTTCGATAATCACGAACAGGTCGTATTCGCCAGCGACCCGGAAACCGGCCTGAAGGCCATTATCGCGGTTCACAATACCAATCTTGGCCCCTCGCTGGGCGGATGTCGCATGTGGCCCTATGCCAGCGAGCAGGACGCCATCCACGATGTTCTGCGCCTGTCGCGCGGCATGACGTACAAGTCGGCCCTGGTCAATTTGCCGCTCGGTGGTGGCAAATCCGTTATTATCGGCGATCCACGCAGCCAAAAGACCCCGGCCCTGTTCCGGGCCGTCGGCCGCGCTGTCGAGCGCCTGAATGGCCGTTACATCGTTGCCGAAGATGTTGGCACCAGCCCTGCTGACATGGCCGAAATCGCCAGTCAAACCAGCCATGTTGGTGGCATCAATGATGGAAAGGACCCGGCGCGCACGGGCGATCCCTCGCCTTTTACCGCCTATGGCGTTTTCATTGGCCTGAAGGAAGCCGTTAAATACAAAAATGGCAGTGACGACCTTAACGGCATGCGCGTTGCCGTGCAGGGCCTGGGCAATGTCGGTTTTCATCTGTGTGAAATGCTGCATAACGCCGGTGCGGAACTGATCGTTGCCGATATCAATTCAGCCGCCGTTGAGCGCGCCGTTACCGAACTTGGCGCGAAAGCCGTTTCGATTGATGAAATCCTGTCGGTCAATGCCGATATCCTCGCCCCGTGTGCGTTGGGCGGTATCATCAATGACACATCCATTGCCAGCCTGAAGGCCGGGATTATCGCCGGCGCAGCCAACAATCAGCTTGAAGCGGATCGCCACGGCGAAGTATTGCGGGAAATGGGTGTGCTTTATGCCCCCGATTACGTAATCAATGCCGGTGGGGTGGTTGAAGTCCATTATTGCCGTCAGGGTCGCCCGGTTAGCGAAACCAACAGCCACATCGAAAGCATCGGTGCCACCGTGCGCGAGATTTTTGAACGGGCCGAACGCGAAAACAAATCAACCGGCTTCATCGCCGACCGCCTTGCAGAAGAGCGTTTTGGCAAAAAAGCCTGAGCGCCCCTGAATCAGCGCAAAAATAAAGGCGAGGCCCCGCGGCTTCGCCTTTTTCATATTCAATGATCATTTATTGCCACGACAGGCGAGCGCATCAAATCAATTGCTGCCTCATTGGCTTAGTCTGGCTTATTCTGCGGCAATGGCCTGATCGGCAGCCACATTTGCAATAACCCGATCCTGCGCCCCATCCGCCGAGCAACAATGCTGGCTGAGTTCGGAGCGCATATGACAGGCGCACTTACCACATTGTGGTTGGCAGCCATGAAAACGGAAAACCTCTGCCGGGCGCGTCGCATTTCCCTCAGTCGCAGCACGTTTTACATCGCCCTGGTTAAGGGCATTACAAACACATACAAACATAAATGCAAATGCAATCGGTTATTAGTTACACACCCTTCCAATAATGCAAATGCGAATGCGTTTCAAATGATTTCGATCAAATCTGCCATTCAAGGCACAAAAAAATCCGCAGCCAGACTGGGGCTGCGGATCATTTTCGGAAAATATCGTTTAGTTAGAATATCATCCAACAACCGACACATGGCTGACCACTTTGGTCACACCCTTGATGCGGCGAACGATGCTCAGCACCTTGTCATATTCGGTTTTGTTGGCGGATTCGCCCATGATGTAGACGATGTTGCTAACCGACTGCCAACGGTAATTAACTGAACGCACACCCTTTTCTGCCAGCAGCAGCGCCTTGATCTGGCTTTCGATCCAGGCGTCGGAGACGGACTGCTTGGCCGAATCCGCAGGGACGGCATTGTCTTCACCGTATTTCTGTTCAGCATCACGATATTCGGCAACGGTTTTGGCATCGGCAACCTGCAGATGGTCGTAAACCGTCTTGATTCGCTTGTCCTGACGAATGATCGACATCACGTCGTAATATTTGCCCTTGGAATCAACCATACCGGTCACCATGACCTGCTGCTTCCAGATGTCGACATTCACATCAATCAGATAGCTGTGATCGACCTCGGCGAAATCACCCAAAATCCCCGATTTGATTTTGGTATCGACCCACTGGTCATCGCCCGAACGGTTTTCAACCGGCATCTGCAGCGGGCCACAGGCCGCCAGCGGCGCACTGAATGCAATTCCCAGTACCACGCCCTGCAATGTTCGTTTCAACCCGCGAGACATACGTTTCATTCGCCTACTCCTAAATCGCTTTCCTGCCCGGCACCTTACAGTGCGTTGATTCCACTGCCTCTACAGGCCGATTATGACAAAATCAGCACCGTAATTGTGGCAAAGAAAATATTTCTTCAAAATCCGTATTAATTGAACGCTTTGCACGGCTCATACGTTCCCAAAACCTTCTTTTTCACCCGCCACATCCTCCATACACAAGAATCCCCGTTGACTCATTTCATTAAATTATTCATGTTTTACGATAATTAATCATCATGAAACCACAGGAATATGGAAATGAGCCAATCCGCCACCAAAATACGCACTGTAAGCCTGATCCTAAGTTGGCTATGCCTGATTGCTATCCTTTGTGAAATGGCTTTTGTACCGATTATCTGGCTGGTACCTGACCTTGCCCGTGATGGCATTTCCTATTCCGACAGCCTGATGCCAATTCCGGTTACCGACCTGCTGGTTCTTACCGGCTGGCAGCTTCCTGCTGTTTTCATCACGCTGATGGTGCCGTCTGTGGTCCTCAGCTTTGGCCTGTGGCATTTGTGCAAGATGTTCCAGGGCTTTGCCCGCAATGCAATTTTTGAACATGGCACCATCCGTCACCTTAAAATTTTCAGCATTGCCCTGCTTTCCCAAACGCTGCTGGCACCTTTGGCCGGTGCTGTCATGTCGGTTCTGGTCACCATCACCCGCCCCGAGGGCGAACGCGCCCTTTCAATCGGGCTTAGCAATATCGAAGCAACCAGTCTGTTTCTAGGCGGCCTGTTGCTGATCATTTCCTGGGTGCTGGGCGAAGCCGTCACCCTTCATGATGAAAACCGGAGCTTCGTTTAATGGCGATCACTGTCCGGCTGGATGTCATGCTGGCCAAGCGTAAAATGAAATCAAAGGAACTCGCCACCCTGATCGGTATCAGCGAACAGAACCTGTCGCTTTTGAAATCGGGCAAGGTTCGTGGTGTGCGGTTTGAAACCCTTGCGGCAATCTGTGCGGCACTGGAATGCCAGCCCGGCGATCTGCTGGAATATAGCGCTGACACAATCGAGGGGTAACGCTGCCCATCTCTCCGATCCAGCCTGCCAACAAAAAAACGGTCAGCCTCGCAATGGGGCTGACCGTTTTGTCATTCACTAACCAAAACCAATCGGTCTGATTTTAACGTGTCTCAGGCTTCATCCATCGACATCAGCGAAGCATTGCCGCCAGCCGCCGTGGTATTGATGGTAATGGTTTTTTCAGTTGCAAAACGGTGCATGAACAATTCGCCGGGCAATGCACCGTCGTCCTCGATGCCGCTATCGGAAATAAGCGACAGAATTGCACCATCACGGCGCGCCAGGACCCGCTTGAAAACCGTGACCCGCTGCAACGGTGCCACACAGGATACACCGGCAACCGCCCCGCCATTCATGGTCGCAAGGCCGGCTTCATCATTCACCGTTTTAACCACCGCCTTCGGCAGATCAAGGCTGGCAACCAGCTTTTCCACCCGGCCCAGCCATTTATCATTGCCAGCCAGAAGCACGCTGTTCCCTGCTGCCAGTGCAGCGGCCACATGGCGCAAGACACGGCCGGGTTCAGCCCCGCGATCTGCCTGCACCAAATACACACCACGGCCCAGCAGTTCCAGATCATTGGTTTCACCCGTCGGGCCAGGCAAACGCACCGGGGCAACAAACCCGTTTTGCGAAATCGCGGCAAAATCGGCAAAATGCTGTGCACCCAGGGCCAGTTCGTCGCTGCCTTCGGCCGCCAACTTTACTGCCAGGTTTTCAAGCTGCTTCATGCGCACATCACCCGGCGTTTTCTGCCAGTCGATCTGGCCTTTTGCCAGTTCGGCAATCTCGCTGGCCGGGACCGGAGTATTGACGAAAATGGTTTCCCGGTCGTCCGCGTGCGATGCATCGCCAACCGCAACATTGCCCTGGTCGATAACCGGTTTGGCAAACCGGGCAACATAGTGCGGCCCACCCGCCTTTGGCCCGGTGCCGGATTTACCCTGCCCGCCAAAAGGCTGCACACCCACAACAGCACCAATCATATTGCGGTTGATATAGCAGTTACCAACCCGCAATTTCTGGGCAATGCGCCGTGCCGTGCCATCAATGCGTGAATGCACACCCAGCGTCAGGCCGTAACCGGCATCATTGATCTGATCCAAAACCTTATCAAGATCGCGCGCCTTAAAGCGCACCACATGCACGATCGGACCGAATACTTCGCGTTCCAGCATTTCAAGGCTGGGAATTTCCACGCAATGCGGGGCAAAAAATGTGCCTTTTTCGGTTTCAGGCAGCATATCGCAAGCATGAAGAACCTTTGCTTCACGCTTCATGCGGTCAATATGCTTTTGCAGCATATCCTGCGCTTTGCCATCAATCACCGGGCCGACATCGATATCAAGGTAACCCGGGTCACCGACCCGCAATTCCTTCATCGCACCCACCAGCATATGGCACAATTTATCGGCGATATCTTCCTGCACAAACAGAACGCGCAGGGCCGAACACCGCTGCCCGGCGGACTGGAAGCCCGAAATCACAACGTCCTGAACCACCTGTTCAGGAAGGGCCGTGGAATCAACAATCATCGCATTCTGGCCACCGGTTTCCGCGATCAGCGGAATGGGCGCGCCAGGACGTTTTGCCAATGTGCGGTTAATCAGCTGCGCAGTTTCAGTTGACCCCGTAAAGGCGACACCGGCCACCCGACGATCATTCATCAAAACATCGCCCAGCTTGCGACCAGACCCCGGCAAAAGCTGGAATGCGCTACCCGGAATACCCGCAGCCAAAATCAGTTCTGCCGCCTTGCCCGCGATCAGCGAGGTTTGTTCTGCCGGCTTGGCAATAACGGCATTACCAGCAGCAAGAGCCGCTGTAACCTGGCCCAGGAAAATCGCCAGCGGGAAGTTCCACGGGCTGATGCACACAAACACCCCGCGACCTTCCATCGCATTGCCTTCGCGATAAAGTTCTTCACAGCGATTGGCATAATACCGGCAAAAATCAACGGCTTCGCGCACTTCGGCCACACCGTCGGAATAAAGCTTTCCGGCTTCGCGCTGGCACAGCAGTATAAACTCGTCCAGGTTATCTTCCAGCAAGTCACCCAGCTTGCGCAGGCAGGCTGCGCGCTCGCCTGCCGGTGTCGCATTCCAGCTAGCAAAACCAGCACTGGCGGCATCAAGGGCGGCTTTGGCTGTTTCTTCGTCAGCCAGAATAACTTCGCCAACCTTTTCGGCACGGTCAACCGGGCTCATCACATCCTGTGCAACGCCCGAAAGCCATTTTCCATTAATCAGCGGGGCCGCACGCCAGTCATTTTTAACCAGCGTTTTCATATGGGCCTCAAGGGCGGTCAGCTTGGTCTGATCTGTCAGGTCCATCCCGCGCGAATTAATGCGCCCTGCCCCGTACAAATCAACCGGCGCCGCAATTTTCGGATGCGCCTTGCGCGGCAATGCCGCCATTTTTTCAACCGGGTCGCCGATCATTTCTTCAATCGGCAACTGTTCGTCCTGGATACGGTTCACGAAGCTGGTATTGGCGCCGTTTTCCAGCAGGCGACGCACCAGATAGGCCAGCAAATCCTCGTGGGTGCCAACCGGTGCGTAAACACGGCAGGGAATATTTTCGCCCTGTTTGCCAACAATCTGTTCATAGAGGGCTTCGCCCATGCCATGCAGACGCTGGAATTCAAAGGTGCGGTCATTGCCTGCCATCGCCAAAATCGCGGCAACCGTATGGGCGTTATGGCTGGCGAACTGGCAATAAAATGCATCCCGGCGCGACAGCATAAGGCGTGCACAGGCAATATAGGAAACATCCGTTGCCGCCTTGCGGGTGAAAACCGGGTAACCTTCAAACCCGTTTTCCTGGCTGTTTTTAATTTCCGTATCCCAATAGGCACCCTTTACCAGACGCACCATCATTTTGCGGCCCACACGGCTTGCCACATCGGCCAGCCATTCCAGCACATGATAGGCGCGCTTCTGATAGGCCTGCACCGCCAAACCAAAACCCTCCCAACCATCCAGGTCGGGATCGGCAAAAACGGCTTCGATCACATCAAGTGACAGATCAAGGCGGTTGGCTTCTTCGGCATCGACAGTAAAGCCGATATCATGCTTTTTCGCCATCAGGGCCAATGCCTTCAGGCGCGGGACAAGTTCGTCCATCACACGGTCGCGATTGGCAAAATCATAACGCGGATGAATGGCCGAAAGCTTGACTGAAATGCCTGGGCTATCAATCGGCCCGCGACCTTTTGCGACCTTGCCGATCTCGTCGATCGCATGTTCATAAGATTTGAAATAACGGTCCGCATCTTCCATCGTGCGGGCAGCTTCGCCCAGCATGTCATAGGAATAACGGTATCCTTTTTCCTCGTTCGCGCGTGCCCGTTCGGCGGCCTCGGCAATGGTGCGGCCCATCACAAACTGGCGCCCCATTACGCGCATCGCCTGGTTAAAGGCGCGACGAATTACCGGTTCGCCCGAACGCGCGATCATACGTTTCACCAGCGCGCCGGGATTGGCCCGTTCTTCACGCCCGAAACGGATCACACGGCCGGTTAACATCAACCCCCAGGTCGATGCATTGACAAAAAAGCTGCCGCTATGGCCCAGATGGCTGTCCCAGTCGGCATCAAACAGTTTGTCCTGGATAAGCTTGTCGGCGGTTACGGCATCTGGCACACGAAGCAGGGCTTCGGCCAGGCACATCAAAATCACGCCTTCCTTGCTGGTCAGTTCATATTCATGCAACAGCGCATCAATGCCGCTTTTGCCGGAATCCGATGCCCGCACATTGGCCACCAGCTGATAGGCCTTTTCCTGCACCCTTACCTTGTCTTCAGGTGACAGCGTTGCCTTTTCGATCAGATTATTGACAACGGCTTCCTCATCGCACCGATATGTGGCACGGATCTGATCCCGCAAAGTATCGGATTTGGGCAAGGGGGAACGAAACATCACGCAAAAGACTCCCTGTTCAAAACGACGTGGCCCGATCAGCAGCGCATCAGTTTGCCAGGACGGTTATCATCCGCATTTTCCCGACAGACCTGAAACGCAAGGGCAACAGCAATGGGCCCAGAATAATGATGATTTAGAAAAATATGCTGCCAATTTTTCCAAATTTGCGATATATCATCCAACATAACTTTGGTATTGCAGTTTTAAACACTGGCTGAGCACATCAAATGCAGAAGAATGTCAAGAACCTCGACAAGATCGACAAACAAATCCTCCGGGAACTGCAACATGACGGCAGAATGTCGAATGTCGAATTGTCTCGGCGCGTCAATCTTAGCCCGACCCCCTGCCTTGAACGTGTTCGCCGCCTGGAACAGCAGGGTTTCATCATTGGCTATATGGCCCGTTTGGACCCGCGCAAGCTTGACCAGTCGCTGGTTGTGTTTGTCGAAATCACCCTGGACCGCACCACCCCCGATGTGTTTGACAAATTTTCATCTGCCGTACGCAAATTGCCCGAAGTTGAAGAATGCCACATGGTTGCCGGCGGGTTTGACTATCTGATGAAATCGCGGGTTTCCGACATGTATGCCTACCGCGAATTTCTTGAACGCCTTTCTTCCATCGAGGGGGTCAGCCAGACCCACACCTATGTCGTGATGGAAGAAGTCAAAGTCCGGCCCGGCATCACCATTGCCTAAGGCATCATGGTGAAAAACGCATCTATCGGGCCGGGTTATTTCGGCCCGAACTTCATTTTACAGTAGCATATCTACCGTCAAATCCGTAACGATCAGGGAAAACAAACTGATCATCAGGGACGGTAAAATGTCAGATCTGGATTTTTATTTCGATTTTTCATCGCCTTACGGCTACCTGGCTAGCGAACGCATTGACGGGCTGGCAGAACGCTGCGGCGTTACGGTGCATTGGCACCCCTATCTTATCGGTGCCATTTTCAAGCAGACAGGGCAAAGCCCGCTGGTCGAACAACCGATTCGTGGCGATTATTTTCGCCACGATATGGAACGTTGCGCAAAACTACAGGGAACGCCGTTTCAAATCCCCGCCAGGTTCCCCTATGCAGCCATCGGTCCCAGCAGGGCCTTTTACTGGATCGACAGCTTTGATCCCATCCTTGCCCGCCAGTTCGCGCATGATATCTATCGTGGCTATTTCGCCGATGGCCTGGATATGAGCAACCCCGAAACCGTCATTGCCACGGCAACCCGGCATGGAATCAATGCCAATGATTTGCGCAACGCCATGAGCGACCCGAAATGGAAACAGCACCTGCGCGATGTGATCACCCGCGCGGTTGAACGCGGTGCATTTGGCTCACCCTTCTTTTTCTATGAAGACGAACCATTCTTTGGCAATGACCGGATGGACCAGCTCGAACAATGGATCAAAAGCCGGTCCTGAATCTCTGGCAAGTCTGGCACCGGGCAGCATAAAACACTGCCCGTTCCATATTATCACAGCCATTTTGATCGCTGGGTCAACGCAGCGCAGCCGAGCATGCAAACAAACTGCCCTCAAAGTCCACTTTTGCAGCCAAAAAACGCTAAACCGCATCCATCCCACATTCTGGTCTGCGGCTGCGCCATTCAGCAAATAACCTGCTGAATCTCACGCACGGGAAGCCGAAGTGAAGGCGCTTAAAAGGCCGCAAGAGGCGCATTAGCATCGCTGAACGCAACAACCAGTCGGATTTTTTATTTAATAATCAGTGCACTAACCTGAAACGGTATACGGGCACCGCTCAAACCAGGCCTTGAATATCTGATATAAGTAAATTCGGTACTGAAATACCAATTTATACTTGCCGTTTACGTAAACTTCCGCCATAACAGGCGCATGGCCATCGTGCCAAAAACACATTTTGGGCCGCCTTGCCTGCCACCCGGCTGGCCCAGACAGTTTGGTTTCGACCCAGCAGGACGGGACATGCAGATAAAATCCGCCATCAATATTCGCGCCGAAGATTTCCGCAGCAATGCCGACCATATGGCAAAACTGGTTGATGATTTGCGCGACCAGATCGGCCAGATCAAACTGGGTGGCGGCGAACGCGCCCGTGACCGCCACACCAGCCGGGGAAAATTGCTGCCGCGTGAACGCATTCGCCAGTTGCTGGATGTCGGCTCGCCGTTTCTGGAACTTTCGCAGCTTGCTGCCTACGGCATGTATGGCGACGAGGATGTACCCGCCGCAGGCATTATTACCGGCATTGGCCGCGTTTCTGGCGTGGAATGCGTGATTGTCGCCAATGATGCCACCGTCAAAGGCGGGTCCTATTACCCGATGACGGTGAAAAAGCATCTGCGCGCCCAGGAAATTGCGCTGGAAAACCACCTGCCCTGTCTTTATCTGGTCGATAGTGGCGGTGCCAACCTGCCGCGTCAGGATGATGTTTTCCCGGACCGGGACCATTTTGGCCGCATCTTTTTCAATCAGGCCAATCTATCGGCCAAGGGTATTCCGCAAATTGCCATTGTCATGGGGTCCTGCACGGCAGGGGGCGCCTATGTCCCGGCCATGTCGGACGAAAGCGTGATTGTGCGCAATCAGGGCACCATCTTTTTGGGCGGCCCGCCGCTGGTTAAAGCGGCAACCGGCGAAGTTGTTTCCGCCGAGGACCTTGGCGGAGCGGATGTACATTGCAAAACATCAGGCGTGACCGACCATTACGCCCAGGACGATGCCCATGCCCTGTCCATTGCCCGCACCATTGTCAAAAATCTGAACTGGACGAAAAACCCCGGCATTACCCTGCGCGAGCCAGTCGCCCCGGCCTATGACCCGCGTGAAATTTACGGCATCATCCCGACAGATTCCAAAAAGCCGTTCGATGTACGCGAAATCATCGCCCGCATTGTCGATGGTTCCGAATTTGATGAATTCAAGGCCCTGTATGGCACCACGCTTGTGACCGGCTTTGCCCGCATTTTTGGCTACCCGGTCGGGATCATCGCCAATAACGGCATCCTGTTTTCCGAAAGCGCGCTTAAAGGTGCCCATTTCATCGAACTTTGCAGCCAGCGCGGCATACCGCTGGTGTTTTTGCAAAACATAACCGGCTTTATGATTGGCCAGAAATATGAAAGCGGCGGCATCGCCAAGGATGGCGCGAAGCTGGTAACGGCAGTTGCCACCGCCAAAGTGCCCAAATTCACCGTTTTGATTGGCGGGTCGTTTGGCGCAGGCAATTATGGCATGTGCGGGCGCGCCTATAGCCCGCGTTTCCTGTGGATGTGGCCCAATGCGCGCATTTCAGTGATGGGCGGCGAACAGGCGGCCAATGTGCTGACGCAAATCAAGGCCGATGCGATGGAAAAACGCGGCGAAACCTGGCCGCAGAATGAACAGGATGCCTTCAAGGCCCCCATCCGTGATCAATATGAAGAACAGGGCCACCCCTATTACGCTTCCGCCCGCCTGTGGGATGATGGCGTGATCGACCCGGCCGATACCCGCATGGTTTTGGGCCTTGGCCTTTCCGCAGTGCTGAACAAACCGGCCGAAGAAACCCGGTTTGGCGTTTTCCGCATGTGATGAAGGGAAAAGCCATGACCGAAGTTAACAATGATAACTCTACCCTGATCTGTGAGATCGCCGATAACGGTATTGCCCGGATCACCCTTAATCGTCCGGAAATCCACAATGCCTTTGATGATCAACTGATTAGCGATCTGACCGCCGCACTGAAACGCCTGAATGACAATGCAAATGTGCGCGTGGTGCAACTAACCGGGGCTGGCAAAAGCTTTTCTGCCGGAGCGGACCTTAACTGGATGAAACGCATGGCAACCTATAGCCATGCCGAAAACCTGGCAGATTCCCGCAATCTTGCAGCCCTGATGAAAACGCTGAATTTTATAGGTAAACCGACCATTGCGCTGGTTAATGGGGCGGCATTCGGTGGTGGTGTTGGCCTTGCGGCGTGCTGCGATATTGTCATTGCATCGGAACACGCGAAATTCTGCCTGTCGGAAACCCGCTTGGGGCTGATACCTGCTGTTATTTCGCCTTATGTGATCGAGGCCATCGGCGTGGCACAGGCAAGGCGATACTTCATCAGTGCCGAACGGTTTGATGCCAAAAACGCCCAAAATATTGGTTTGGTGCATGACGTTGTTAGCGCGGAAGAGCTGCTTGCCACAGGCGATGAAATGGCACGCACCCTGCTGCAAAACAGCCCTGCTGCAATGCAGGCCGCCAAAGACCTGATTTACGCGATCGCCAATCAGCCAATTACCGACACCATCATCGAAGATACCGCCACCCGCATCGCCGACCAGCGCGCCAGTGCTGAAGGTCGCGAAGGGGTCAGTGCCTTCCTTGAAAAACGATCCGCCTTCTGGATTAAGGAATAAACATATGCTGCGCAAACTTCTGATCGCCAATCGCGGCGAAATTGCCTGCCGCGTTATTGCCACCGCAAAGCGCATGGGCATTACCACTGTTGCTGTTTATTCCGATGCCGATAAATCCGCCCTGCATGTGCAACAGGCCGATGAAGCCTGGCATATTGGCGCCGCCGCCCCGGCGGAAAGCTACCTTCGGTCAGACCGGTTGCTTGATGTGATTGCACAATCAGGGGCAGATGCCGTTCATCCCGGTTATGGCTTTTTGTCCGAAAATGCCGAATTTGCCGATGCTGTCGCCAATAGCGGGGCTGTGTTTGTTGGCCCGCCCGCCAGTGCCATCCGCGCCATGGGGTCAAAATCCGAAGCCAAAAAAATTATGGCAAATGCTGGTGTGCCGCTGGTGCCGGGCTACCACGGCAAGAATCAGGACCCGGACCTTCTGGCCGCAGAAGCCGATAAAATCGGCTATCCCGTGCTGATCAAGGCATCAGCCGGGGGTGGCGGCAAAGGTATGCGCGCTGTTGAAAAAGCCGAAGATTTCGCCGATGCCCTGACCAGTTGTAAACGTGAGGCGAAGTCCAGCTTTGGTGATGATCACTGCCTGATCGAAAAGCTGATTTCCCATCCCCGCCACGTCGAAATTCAGGTTTTTGCCGATAGCCACGGCAACGCCGTTTACCTGTTTGAACGTGACTGTTCCCTGCAGCGCCGCCACCAGAAAGTAATCGAAGAAGCCCCGGCCCCCGGCATGACAGAAGAATTACGCGTGCAAATGGGCGAAGCTGCGGTCAATGCAGCACGCGCAATTGGCTATCAGGGTGCTGGTACGGTTGAATTTCTGCTTGATGCTTCTGGTGCGTTTTATTTCATGGAAATGAATACCCGCCTGCAGGTCGAACACCCGGTAACGGAAATGATTACGGGCGAAGATTTGGTGGAATGGCAATTGAAGGTCGCCAATGGCGAAGCCCTGCCCAAAAGCCAGGATCAGCTTGCCATTACCGGCCATGCTTTTGAAGTCCGCCTGTATGCCGAAGACCCGCAAAACGACTTTTTGCCCGCCACCGGCACGCTGACCCATATGCACATGCCCGAAGCCAACCGCCATGTCCGCATTGATACCGGCGTTTATCAGGGCGGTGTCGTTTCCATTCATTATGACCCCATGATCGCCAAGCTGATTGTCTGGGATCAGGACCGGACATCGGCACTGCGCCGTTTGTCGCGTGCGTTGGATGATGTGCAAATTGTTGGCGTCACCACCAACACCGCCTTCCTTGCCAATATTGCCCACCACCCCGCCTTTGAACGCGGCGAAGTCGAAACAGGCTTCATCCCCACCTATCAGGATGATCTGATCCCCGCCCCGGCCCAGCCCGATAACAGTGCATTATGCTTTACCGCACTTGAGATATTACATCAGCGCGATTGCGAAGCCCGCACCTTTGCCGCCAGCAGCAACGACCCCTGGTCCCCCTGGAACAGCACCGATGGCTGGCGCATGAATGATGATAACCACCATGATATTATCTTGCGGCGTGGGACGGATGACATAACCCTGAAACTGCATTACCGCGATTTCGGCCATATTTGCGACCTGCCCGATGGCACATCCATCCGCATCGAACAAACCTGCCATGATGATGGCAATATCAGCGCGATTATGGATGGCGTTCGTAAACGTGCGCAGGTACGCCGTGCGGGCAAAAACCTGGCTGTTTTCCAACCTGGCCGGATGGATCGCCTGGAAATGGTTGATCCCGCCGAAAATGCAACGGCCAATGCCGCGGGTGGCGGCAGCCTTAATGCCCCGATGCCCGGCAAGATCATTGCAGTCATGGCCAAAACCGGCGATGCTGTGAAGGCTGGTGACAAACTGGTGATCATGGAGGCCATGAAGATGGAACATACCATTTCGGCCCCCGTTTCAGGAACCGTCCGGGAAGTGTATTTTGCCGTCGGCGACCAGGTGGGCGACGGCGACGAATTGATCGCAATCGAGGAGGCCTGACCATGCCACGTCCCACGCTGGGTGACTTACCCTCAAAGGTAAAGATCGTTGAAGTCGGCCCGCGTGATGGCCTGCAAAATGAAAAGGCGATGGTCTCGACGGCCACAAAAATCGAGCTTATTCATCGCCTTGGCGAAGCTGGCCTTTCCGTCATCGAAGCCACCGCCTTTGTCAGCCCCAAATGGGTCCCGCAGATGGGCGATGCCACCGATGTCATGACACGGATTGAACGGCGCGATGGCGTGACCTACCCGGTCCTGACCCCGAACATCAAGGGGCTGGAAGCCGCCATTAGTGCCGGCGCAACCGAGGTGGCGGTTTTTGGCTCCGCATCTGAAAGTTTTTCGCAAAAAAATATCAATTGTTCGATTGATGAAAGCCTGAAAAGGTTTCGCCCCGTCATTACGGCTGCACGCAAAAACAATATTGCCGTGCGCGGTTATGTGTCCTGCGTGCTGGGCTGCCCCTACGAAGGTGATATTGCCCCGGAAAAAGTCGCCGAGGTGGCAAAGGCCCTGTTTGATATGGGCTGCTATGAAGTCAGCCTGGGGGATACCATTGGCACCGGAACACCCGTTAAGGCGCAAAATATGGTTGCCGCCGTTGCCCGGCATATACCGGTTGAAAAGTTGGCTGCGCATTTTCACGATACCTATGGGCAGGC
Source organism: Thalassospira marina (assembly GCF_002844375.1). Taxonomy (NCBI): domain Bacteria; kingdom Pseudomonadati; phylum Pseudomonadota; class Alphaproteobacteria; order Rhodospirillales; family Thalassospiraceae; genus Thalassospira; species Thalassospira marina. The sequence goes on from NZ_CP024199.1 coordinate 2,571,194, forward strand.
ACTGGCAAACCTTCTGGCCGTGTTGCAAATGGGCATCGCAACGATTGACAGTTCAGTTGCCGGTTTGGGCGGCTGCCCCTATGCCCAGGGTGCGAGCGGCAATGTCGCCACCGAAGACGTGGTCTATATGTTAAACGGGCTGGGCATTGAAAGCGGCGTTAATTTGGAAAAGCTGGTTGAAACCGGCCACTGGATTTGCAGCCGTGTTGGCCGACCATCGGCATCAAAGGCACAACTGGCAATTTCCGCCCATATGATGTGACACCAGACCAGCATCCTGTCTCTCCCCACGCCAAGTCACACTCGACGTAAAAGCAAAACCCCCGCGGCCTTCAGGGCAACGGGGGTTTTCCTATATTTAAAAATGCGACCTGGCTGCCCGGTTTTAGGCTGTGCGAACAGCGGTCAGGAATTGTTCAACGCGGGTGCGTAACCGTTCGGATTGCTCGGACAATTCACCTGATGCCGCCAGCACCTGTTCAGCAGCAGCGCCGGTAGAGGATGCAGCCTCGGTCACGCCACCGATATTCTGGGTGACTTCGCTGGTTCCGGCGGATGCCTGCTGTACGTTGCGGGTAATTTCCTGCGTTGCAGCCCCCTGCTGCTCAACCGCGCTGGCGATATTTGCCGCAATCTCGTTGATCTGGGCAATGGTGCCACCAATCGACTGAATGGCAACAACCGCATCACGGGTTTCGTTCTGGATGCTGGTGATCTGGCTGGTGATTTCATCGGTGGCACGCGCCGTTGCCGATGCCAGGTTTTTCACTTCTGCCGCAACAACGGCAAAGCCCTTGCCTGCCTCGCCTGCGCGGGCGGCCTCGATCGTCGCATTCAGGGCCAGAAGGTTGGTCTGATTGGCGATGTCGTTAATCAGGTTTACCACATCACCAATTTTCTGGGCGGCGTCGGCCAGGCCGCGCACCTGTGCATTGGTACGTTCAGCATCATCCACCGCTTTGCTTGAAATGCTTGATGACTGGCTGACCTGATGGCTGATTTCATTGATCGACGCGCTTAGTTCTTCGGCAGCACTGGCAACGGTCTGTACATTGTTCGATGCCTGGTCAGATGCCGCAGCCACCGCGGTTGACTGGCGGCTGGTTTCTTCGGCCGTTGCGGTCATCGATTGTGCGGTTGCCTGCATTTCCGTTGCAGCAGATGCCACGGTTTTTAAAACCGAGCTGACATCCTGGTCAAAGTCGGTCGTCAAGCGGTCAATCATTTCCGTGCGGGCCTGGCGACGCTTCTGTTCTTCAAGTTCCTTGGCGGCCAGTTCATCGGCCTTGATCATGTTTTCCTTAAACACCAGAACAGCAGCAGCCATATCGCCGATTTCGTCTTTATGGTCCTGCCCGGGGATCGCCACCGTTTTATTGCCATGTGCCAGTTCGCTCATGACATCGGTAATGGCAACAATCGGGTTGGAAATACCCCGCCCCACCACAATGGCCAGCCCCACACCCAGGATCAATGCCACGATTGACACCACAATCGATGTAATCACGGCCATTTCGGTCGCACGGGTTGCGCGCGGCCCCAGTTCGTCCTGCTGCGCTTTCAATGTCAGCTTCAACTGTTCAAGGTCGGCAGCCACCTTCGGGCCGATCACATCAAGCGTTCCATGAACAAGCGCATCACGGCGCGTCATTGATGCGGAATCACCCTTTTTGGTCAAATCCACGACCTGATCGAACGTGTCGATATACTTCTTCAGTTCATCGGCAACGGATTTAAGCAATCCGCGCACATCGTCATTATCATTAAGCTCCACCAGCTGCCCGTTCAGCTCAAGCGTCGTCGCCGCACGCTTTTTGGCCGATGCGCTGGATTTTTCCGCCTTGGTCAGCAGGAAGTCCTTCACGCCAAGGCGGGTTTCCAGCAGGTTCGCCTGAACCCGGCCTGCCAGATTGGTCTGCAGCGCAAGGTTGCGGTAATCCTTGAAATTCTGGTCAGCACTGCGCAGCGACATCCCCCCGACAACTGCAATAACCAGAAGCAGCGCAAGGATCACCCCAAAGCCACCAAAAATCTTCTTTGCTATACTGACGTTCTTTAACACCATCGCCCCCGTTGCATACTGGCCCCACGCGGCCGAACTATCTCATCGTATAGTTATTGTCCACCTGATCTTGGATTTTGGCAGTGAAATAGATCACAATCTGTTTATTAGGCCATTCTTTTGTATAGTAAAAATTTCATTCGCCTTTAGAAATCGCAACTTAGGGGCTACACTTTGGAACATCAATTTTTCAGCTCAGCCACCTGACAAAAAGAAATCCAGAGTTGATAAAAACGACTCCCGGCAATTGTGTTTCAAAACGCCCGGCAGCAATAAATTTTCACTGATCCAGCGGCACTTTAGAAAATTCTATTTCCAGATATACCAACCAAAAGTTGCATCTCACCACTCTCACAAATCAACATCAAAAACACCAAAGATAGAAAACGATCTCCATCCACGTCACCAAAATGTGTCCCCCATAAAAATCCATCTTTCTACCAAGGCCCGATCCCGGACAATCGGTCGCTGTTCCCACCAGCCTTTGGTTGGAAAAATCGATTCAGGCACAAAAAAATGGGCACCCAAAGGAGGGTACCCATCAGTTTCGTCGGCAGTTTATCTGATAAAATCAGGAGGCAGCATCGCCAAGGGCTGTACGGCGGCGATCCCGAAGGGACCCGGCCGTTGCCCGGCCATCACCGGTGGGCTGGTAATAAACCGTCATATCCCGCAGGGCCGCACGCACCTTTTCAAGGGCAGCGTCGGCATCATCAGCCAGTTCATAGGCATCAAAACCACAGCGATGCATATAAAGGATCTGGTCGCGCAACACGTCGCCAACGGCACGCATTTCACCCTGATAGCCATAACGTTCGCGCAAAACGCGACCATAGGAATATCCACGGCCATCGGTATAAGCCGGGAATTTCACAGCAATCAGCGAAAAACGGTCGATATCATCGGCAAGATCTTCCGGCGCATCACCAGGAACCAGCAGCACACCCAGCCCGCCATTGCGCGCAACCAGGGTTTCGCGTTCAGCCTTGAAACGGGTCAGGCTGACCAGCACATTTGCACCGCTTTCAGGCACCGATGCCTCGTCATCAAGCGTGACCCATTCATTTTCGATCACGCTGTCATTTTTAACGATCGCCATAAAGCACCTCCTTGAACGGGTCCATGCCAACACGGCGGTAGGTATCGATGAAACGTTCGCCAACATTGCGAATGTCGATATAGCGCGTAATCAGCGATTCAATGGCATCCACCACTTCGGCCTCGGAGAAACCAGCACCGGCGATTTTACCAATCGATGCATCCTGGCTGGCATCGCCACCAAGGGTGATCTGATAAAATTCCTTGCCGCGCTTATCGAGGCCCAGAATACCGATATGACCAACATGGTGATGGCCACAGGCATTGATGCAGCCCGAAATCTTGATCTTCAGCTCGCCAATATCATATTGGCGGTCCAGATCACCAAACCGCTCGGAAATACGTTGTGACAGGGGAATGGAACGTGCCGTTGCCAGCGCGCAATAATCCAGCCCCGGGCAGGCAATAATGTCGGTCACAAAACCAAGATTGGCCGTTGCCAGTCCGCCATTTTTAAGTTCGGCCCACAGGGCAAACAGCGCGGCCTTTTTAACATGCGGCAAAACAAGGTTCTGTTCGTGGGTCACACGCACATCGCCAAAGCTGTACTGATCGGCAAGATCACCCACCAGTTCCATCTGTTCGGCCGTGGCATCACCAGGGATGCCGCCAATCGGTTTCAGTGAAATATTGGCAATCGCGTAACCGGGCTGTTTGTGCGCAATCACGTTGGAACGCACCCAGGCGGCAAAATCCGGATGGGCCCGCTTGCGGCGTTCAAATTCCGGGTCGTTATCCGAAAGGTCTTCAAAGGCAGGCGGGGCGAACTGCGCGATATATTGCGCAATTTCATCATCGCTGACACGCAAAGAACCGTCTTTGATTTTCGCCCATTCTTCTTCTACCAGGCGACCGATTTCTTCGACACCAACCTCGTGCACCAGAATTTTGATACGCGCCTTGTATTTGTTATCGCGGCGGCCAAAGCGGTTATAAACACGCAAAATGGCTTCCAGATACGAAAACAGGTCATTCTTGCCGATAAAATCGCGAACGGTTTTACCAACAAACGGCGTACGGCCAAGGCCGCCCCCGACAATCACCTCGAACCCGGTTTCGCCAGCATCGTTCTTATGCATGCGAAGGCCAATGTCATGCACACGCACGGCAGCACGGTCATTGGGCGACCCCGTCACCGCAATTTTGAATTTGCGCGGCAGATAGGTAAATTCCGGATGGAAGGTTGACCACTGGCGGATCAGTTCGCAATAAGGCCGTGGATCTTCGATCTCGTCGGCTGCGGCACCGGCATACTGGTCGGTCGTGGTGTTACGAATGCAGTTGCCTGACGTCTGAATGGCATGCATTTCCACGGTTGCCAGATCATCCAGCGCATCGGGAATTTCATTTAACTTCGGCCAGTTGAACTGGATGTTCTGGCGCGTGGTGAAATGGCCATAGCCCTTGTCATAGGTGCGCGCGATATAGCCCAGCTTGCGCATCTGATCGCCATTCATGGTGCCATAAGGCACGGCAACGCGCAGCATGTAGGCATGAAGCTGCAAATAGACACCGTTCATCAAACGAAGCGGCTTGAACTGGTCTTCGGTCAACTCACCCGACAGACGGCGGGCTACCTGGTCGCGAAACTGTGCGGTGCGTTCCGCAACAAGCTGGCGGTCAAAATCGTCATAACGATACATGATGTATCCTCCTTATCCCGCCTGATAACCAAGATCGGTGCGCACGCTTGGCCCCTGTGTCCGCAAAACTTCACGGTACTTGGTCGGCGCAAGCACACCATCTTCGTTTGCAACATCAATCAGATACGGCCCTACAACCGTGATCTGCTGTTTTTCGGTATCCGCCCGCGCCAGCAGGGCGTCGGCCTGCTGGGCATCCTCGGCGCAAACGGCCTGACGGATATCTGTGCTCCAGCCATCATCAGCCGTCATAAAGACAGCCAGGCCATCATCAAGCCGGTTTGCCGTAACAACTTGCAAGGACATTGGGTTCTCTCAGACAGTAAATCTCTCGTGGGGGCCCGCATTGAACCGGGCTTTTATTATGTAGAATTTGGCTGATTGCACGTTAATGGTCAAGTTTTTTTGTTAAATACCATAAATAACAAATTTAATATGTTATTATTGGCAAACCTTGACGTTCCCCGCCCCCTCGGCTAGTGCAAAGACTGCTTCACCAACAGACAGCCCCCATGCCCCAAAACCTGATCAAATTGAGTGTCGGCACCGAAAGCCCGGAAACACTGCGCCAGTGGCAGGAATATATGCGCCAGACCTATGGCCGTATCTATCACACCACCCGCATGACTCCGAAGCGGAGGGACGAAGTCCTCGATGGTGGGTCAATTTACTGGGTGATCAAAGGCGCCATTCGCTGTCGCCAGCGCGTGATCGATCTGGAAGAATTCACCGACGAGGCCGGTATCAAACATTGCCGCATTGTTCTGGATGACAATCTGGTTGAAACGGCTGCCTACCCGTTTCGCGCTTTTCAGGGCTGGCGTTACCTTGCCGATGACAAAACACCGCCCGATGCCAAAACAGGCGGCACCGATGATGCCCTACCCGAAGACATGGCCATGGAACTGCGAGATCTCGGCCTGATCTAGGGCCGCATCAACCCTGTACCGAAATGCCATGTCGCTACATATCGCCCTACAAATGATTGGGCGATCCTGCTGCAATTGCTGGCTGGTTTTCCTCGATATCTTTCAGGGTTACCGCAACTTCCTTTTTCAGCCAGCGGATAAAGGCTGTCACCCGTGGGCGGTTCAGGTTTTCTTCCGGGCAGGTGACATAATAGGCATAACTTGACGCCACCTTTTGCGGAAAGGGGCGCACCAACAGCCCCACCTTCAAATCCTGGGCGGCAAGTGATGTGCGGGCAACGCCAACCCCCTGCCCCATCAGGGCCGCCTGAATAACCATATCCCCACTGTTAAACCGCAAACCCCGGCGCAGATCGATACCGGTTACCCCCACACCATCAAGCCAGAAGCGCCAGTCCGCCGCGCGCGGTTTATCAGCGTCCGATGTTGCATCATGCAGCAATCGATGCCCGGCAATATCCTTTGGCACACACAAAGGCGGGCTGGATGCCAGATAATCCGGGCTGCAAACGGGGAAAACCTCGTCACGCATTAAAAGTTCGGTATACAGGTTGGGGTAATGCCCCCGTCCGAACCGCACGGCCAGGTCAATCCCTTCGGTCCGAAAATCCACCAGCCGGTCATCGGCATGGATCCGCACATCAATATCGGGATGTTCATTGCGAAAATGACCCAATCGCGGGATCAGCCATTTTACGGCAAAAGACTGCAAAACGCTGACCGTTACCACCCCGGCTTCTTCCACCGCCAGCAGGCTTTCAATTTCCCCGGCAATACGGGTAAAACCCTCGCTGGTGGCGCGCGCCAGCCGGTCACCTTCATCCGTCAGCTGCAACCGTCGTGGCAAACGAAAAAACAGGCGAAAGCCCAGATATTCCTCAAGCTGGCGAATTTGCTGGCTGATCGCGCCCTGTGTCACAAACAGTTCTTCGGCAGCCCGGGTAAAATTCAAATGCCGGGCGGCGGCGTCAAATGCGCGCAAAGCCTGTAATGGCGGTAATCGCATCTTTATCCCCATAATATGATGGATGGCTAACCGGGACTCCGGGCGAACCAAGGCATACCAACACACCATTAGCCAGGCTAATATATAGGCCCAGAATATATAGTTTGTCACCTGGCGTTTTCTGGACAAAAAATCAGCCCAGCACACATGATAACCCGCATTTCCCGATTTGCGGGATGGAGTTCAGAAAGATGCCCTGCCACATCCCCATTAGCCACACTGCCGATAGTTGCCCGACAAAAAAGCCCGTCACATATGTCCGCCCCAAAATTGCGCTCACCGTTAAATACGTCATTCATGTTGTGTTTCGTCGCACCCGCACATTTATAACTGGCGGGCTGAACCACTTTCTTGATCGCGTTAATGGCTTTTTTGATGTTTTGGCCCAACGCCTTACCGCGCGCCGCCAGAAACGGCTGGATGTGCGTGTGATGAATAACCGGCAACTGGCCGATATTGGCCTGTCGCGCTATGATGTTGAGGATGATTACGCAAAATCATCGCATTGGAACTTTCATTTGAAAAATTGATCTGTCTGCTTGCGGCTGGTTGAAAAGAATACGTATCCTGTTTCGTAAAATTGTATGCGGCGGCGCATAGTGCCGCCGTTGTCCGCCACGGAAAGGATCAGACATGGCCAAAAAGCAAAAGCCGGCGCCTAAAAAAACAGCTTCCGACAAAAAAAACGATGGCACCCCGGCGCTTGATCAGGCCGTGCATAAAACCCAGCACAGCCGCAGCCATGCCAACCGCAACCCCGACCTGCAGGGCCTTGATAGCGAAACCCGCGATCACATGTTGCTGGATTCCGAAAGCCTGACCATGGAACGCCTTGATGATGGCAAGGGCAAACATCACCATCATGACAAAGACAAACATGACGATAATGCCAGCGCCCAGCGCAAAAATGACGTTGAAATGGCGCGCAAAGACACCGCCAAAACCGAAAAAGAAGCCGCCGTTGTCGCCAAACGTGCAACCCATGTGATTCATAAAAGTGTTGCCATCCCGGCAGACCTGCCAGACTCCCCCGATGAACCGCTTAAAAAGATCAAGACCAAACAATATCTGGAACTGATCGCACCGCTTCACATTGAACTTCTGAAATTCCAAAACTGGGTCAAAAGCGAAAAGGTAAAGGCCCTGATCATTTTTGAAGGGCGGGATGCCGCAGGCAAGGGCGGTACAATCAAACGGTTTACCGAACATCTTAATCCGCGCGGTGCGCGGGTTGTTGCGCTCGATAAACCCAACGATCGCGAAGTCACCCAATGGTATTTCCAGCGCTATATGCAGCATCTGCCATCGGGCGGTGAAATTGTTCTGTTTGACCGGTCCTGGTATAACCGGGCGATGGTCGAACGGGTTATGGGCTTTTGCACCCGGTTTGAAGTCAGCGAATTTTTGCAATCCGTGCCTGAACTTGAACGCATGCTGCTGCGCTCGCACATTTCAATGACCAAATTCTATTTCTCGGTCAGCAAGGATGAACAGGCCCGCCGCTTCGCCCAGCGCCAAGAAGACCCCTTGAAGCAATGGAAACTCAGCCCGGTTGATCTGGCATCACAAAACCTGTGGGATGAATACACCCAGGCCAAGGAAGAGATGTTTTATGCAACTTCCACGCAGGCCTGCCCGTGGGTGATCATTAAATCTGACGATAAAAAACGCGCACGGATCAATGCGATCCGCTATTTTCTCTCGCAGTTTGATTATCACGGCAAGCTGCCCGATCTTTTGCAATATGACCCGCGCATCATCCGCAATGTTGATCAGGAACTGGGCATCGAAGACTAACCCTAGCCCCACATATACCCGATACCGCAACCAAAAGAGTGTTGCTGTATCGGGTTTTCCCTTTTTCATCTTACCATCATTTCATTCATCGGCCCCGTGCCAGCAAACCGCGCCGCGCAGTTGCGCCCAAACACCGCAACCAGAATGCGCGATGTCTTTGGTGTGGTTTCAAAAAACACGCTAACGCATTTCCCTACCGACTTCCCGTGCATTGACAACCCCGCCTGCCCCGGCCTTTATAAGACGCAGGAAAAACCATTAAACGGGAGGCCGCATCATGGCCAAATGTGCATTTATCGGACTGGGTGTTATGGGCTATCCAATGGCCGGTCACCTGCAAAAGGCCAGTCACAGCGTCACCGTCTATAACCGTACCAGCAGCAAAGCCGAAAAATGGGCTGGCGAATTTGGCGGCACCTTTGCCGAAACCCCGGCCAAGGCCGTTGAGGGTGCCGAATTCGTATTTTGCTGCGTTGGCAATGATGATGACCTGCGCAGCGTCATCACCGGGCCGGACGGCGCATTGGCAGGTATGGCGTCAGGCAGCATTCTGGTTGATAACACCACCGCATCGGCCAATGTCGCGCGCGAACTTTATGAAATCGCGGCTAAACAGGGCGTTTCCTTTATTGATGCGCCGGTTTCCGGCGGCCAGGCCGGTGCCGAAAACGGTGTTCTGACCGTGATGTGCGGCGGCGACAAGGACGCATTTGACAAGGCAGCCCCGATCATTGATGCCTTTGCCCGTTCCTGCAAGCTCCTGGGCGAAAGCGGCAGTGGCCAGTTGACCAAAATGGTCAACCAGATCTGCATTGCCGGCCTGGTCCAGGGCCTGTCCGAAGCCATGAATTTCGGCACCAAAGCCGGCCTTGATATGACCAAGGTAATTGATGTGATTTCCAAAGGTGCCGCAGGTAGCTGGCAGATGGAAAACCGTGGCCAGACAATGGTTGATGGCAAATTCGACTTCGGTTTTGCTGTTGACTGGATGCGCAAGGACCTAGGCATCTGCCTTGACGAAGCGGGCCGCAATGGCGCACGCCTGCCGGTTACCGCCCTGGTTGACCAGTTTTATGCCCAGATACAGGGCCGTGGCGGCAATCGCTGGGATACATCCAGCCTGATCCACCTGCTGGCAAACGACTAAGGCAATCCGTGCTTGCACACTGTGCGCACCTTTTTTGTAGTGCCCAAACATAAAAATGGCGGCGTCCGATGAGGATGCCGCTATTTTCGTTTCTAAACCCGGTTAAACCGGCCCTTACAGGCCAGCCCGTAACAGGGGTTCAACCTGATTGCGATATTGGGCCAGCATACCGTCATTGAAGTAGCCAACAGCACATTCCAAAACCTGATCATGCGGGGCTTCTCCATTTTCGGCCCCTTCTGCATCACTGGTATGGTCGCCATCCTTGGGTTCAATTTCTTCGGTTTGCGGGTTGGGTGCCTGGTCTTCGGCCTTGAAGCCACCCTTGCCCAGACGGTCAATCTCGATATCGGCAGCGCACTGGTCAGCAGCAACCGATGTAATCGTCTTGCGCGGGTCACGGCGGCGCGGCGGCAATGCATGGGCAAGGTCGATCTCGCGATCGAATTCCTCGGCATCCTTTAGCTGCACTTCAATATCAGGAACCACACCATTACCCTGCACAATGTGGTTTTCCGGGGTAGTGTAATAGCCGGTGGTAATTTTAACCCCACCACCGCCCGAAAGCGGTAAAATGCGCTGCATCGACCCTTTGCCAAAGGACCGTTCACCAATGATGATGCCACGGCCATTTTCACGCAATGCGGCTGCCATCAGCTCCGCACCAGATGCCGAACCACGATCCAGCAGAATAACCATCGGCGTCCCATCAAAATAGCTGCTGCGATCTGCTTCATAGGTGCGCATCTTGCGCTCGCCCCGGCCTTCGGTCGCCACAATCAAACCTTTTGACAGGAACTGATCGGCAATGTCAGCCGCGGAATCAAGCAAGCCACCCGGATTACGGCGCAAATCGACAATAATGCCACGTGGATTGCTGACACTGCTTTTAAGCTGCTGCAGGTAATCCTGCGTCTGCTCAAGCGTATTGGCGTCAAAACGCGAAACACGGATATAGGGAATATCATGGTCAATCACCGCTGCGGTAACCGATGGCACCTCGATCTTGGCGCGGCGAATGATGACTTCAAAATTCTTGTCCTTACGCAAAATGCCCAGTGTCACCGGCTCGCCCACGCGGCCGCGCATCAGGCGCACGGCCTCGGCGATCGGCTGCCCTTTCATATCGTGGCCGTCAATGGTCGCGATACGGTCATTGGGCTGCAGGCCGGCACGCGCGGCTGGTGTATCGTCAATCGGTGAAACAATACGGATCTGTTTGTCTTCATCCTGCGCAATAACAATGCCAACACCGGCAAAGCTGCCTTCGGTGCTTTCCTGCAGGCGCTTGAACATATCTTCCGACATATAAGCACTGTGTGGATCAAGGTCATGCAGGCTTTGATCCAGCACTTCGCCAACGACATTTTCAGGGCTTTTGTCTTTCAGCTCCAGCTTTGGCAGGGCAGCGATGGAATCATCAACAAACTTGTTGGTATCAACCTCGAACACATAGTTTTCGCGCAGGACCTGTACCGTTTCGATATACAGGTTATCTGCCCGGTCAAGCTGGTCGTCCGTCGCGTTATCATCGACATAGTCACGATAGGCATCAAGGAAGCGTTGCTCATCCTGATTGGCCCATACCGGACCGGCACAGGCCACCAATCGTGTTCCGGCAAACGCAATGATGATCCCGAAAACGATTGGCAAAATTCCCTTCCGCAGCACCGCCTGCTCCTTGTTATGAAAGTCAAATATTGTCAGACCTTATATCCTTCATCGCGCAAACGCGACCCGGAAGCTGACATTTTTGGGCAAAGACGCGTAAATGTGATCGAAACGCACCATTGGGTGAAGACACACTGCGCATGCAAGCAAAGCAGTCGACAACTGCGCATTGGCACACATTTCAGATCACATTTAAGCAACCAAACACTACAGACAAATATATCGTAATTACGGCAAGGCAACATATAGGTCTGAAAGAACTGCAAATAAACCCGTTCCAAAGTCGGTATTTCACCGCTCAAAATTTCCGATCACACGCATAGCAATATGGACTCGAATTCCGTGCGTGGCTTGATTATGCTGTAGGCAACAATTGATGCCCGGCAAAAGACCGTGGCACATCCGAGCGGGCGCCTCACTGATTTTAGGGAGACGTCATAATTCATGACTGACTATTTGCCGCCGATTGACGATGTGCGCTTCATCCTTCGTCACGTTATCGGCCTTGATGGCATTGCAGAAATCCCTGCTTTTGCCGATGCCACCCCCGAGACCATCGACGCCATCCTTGATGAGGCCGGAAAACTCGCAGCGGGCCACCTTGCCCCGTTAAATCGCACGGGCGATCAACAGGGTTCGCATCTGCAATCTGATGGCAGTGTAAAAACGCCGGATGGCTGGCAGGATGCCTATCGCCATTTTCAGGATGGCGGCTGGCAAGGTATATCGGCATCACCCAATCATGGTGGCATGGGTCTTCCCCTGACCATTGGTGCTGCCGTCGCCGAATTCTGGCATTCGGCCAACATGGCATTTGCCCTGTGCCCGATGTTAACAGCTGGCGCAATCGAGCTTCTGACCACCCATGGCTCGCCCGTCCAAAAGGACCTTTACCTGACAAGGCTGATTTCCGGTGAATGGACCGGCACCATGAACCTGACGGAACCACAGGCCGGGTCTGATCTGGCACAGGTCCGCAGCCGCGCCGAACCCGATGGAAATGGCAACTGGCTTGTTCGCGGGCAAAAAATATTCATCACCTATGGTGACCATGACCTGACGGACAATATTGTTCATCTGGTTCTGGCCCGCACACCAGATGCCCCTGCCGGGGTAAAGGGCATTTCGCTGTTTATTGTGCCCAAATATCTATGTAATGAAAACGGCACATTGGGCCAGCGCAACGACGTTCACGTTGTATCGCTGGAACACAAACTGGGCATTCATGCCAGCCCGACGGCGGTTCTGTCCTTTGGTGACGATAAAGGTGCCGTTGGCTATATGGTTGGCAAGGAAGGCAATGGCCTGGCTGCCATGTTCACGATGATGAACAATGCGCGCCTTGCCGTGGGGCAACAGGGCATTGCCATTGGCGAACGCGCCTATCAGCAGGCACTGGATTACGCCAGAACCCGCATTCAGGGGCGCGACACCAAGACCGGCGCTCCGGCCCCGATCCTGCATCACGCTGATATTGCGCGCATGTTATTGCGCATGCGAGCCAGCACCGAAGCTGCCCGTATCCTTGCCCTTTATGCCGCAAACCAGCTTGATATCGCGCACCACCATGGCGACGCTGCTATCGCAGCCAATGCGCAGGCGCGTGCTGACCTGCTTATTCCCATGGTCAAGGCCTGGTCGACTGATCTGGGTGTGGAAAATGCGTCGCTGGGCATTCAGGTCCATGGTGGCATGGGCTTTATCGAGGAAACAGGTGCAGCCCAGCATCTGCGCGATGCCCGTATCGCCCCCATTTATGAAGGCACCAACGGCATTCAGGCACTTGATCTTATTGGCCGCAAACTTCTGCGTGACCAGGGTGCTGCGGCCTTTGCTTTGATGGACACGATCACCACCGATATTGCAGACAATGCCTTTGAACCATCGCTTGGCACAGCCATATCGCAGCTAAAAACCTGCACAAAACAGATCCTCGATACCTGTACCGATGACCATAATCTAGCGCAAACCGTCGCCAGCCCCTATCTGCGCCTGTTTGCCACCATTTGTGGTGGGTGGCTGATGGCCCGATCACAGGTCGCCCTTGATACGGCCCGTGGCGACTATTCCTCGGCTTTCATCACCCGCAAGCAGGCATCGATCACTTTCTATGTCACCCAGATTTTGCCGGAATGTGAAATGCTGCATTCGCAGATTCATCATTGCCTGCAGCCAGCAATTTCGGGGCAGCCGGGCAACATTATAATGGAAATTGAAACAGCCTTTGCTACCGATTGAAAGGCTGGCAACGATATGTCCGCCATCGGGTTTTGTAGGGCACCAACCCACATCATTTGATGGCGGACACAGGATTTTGAACGATCCACGCAGGCGATAGCATCTTGCAAAACAAGCCAAATTTGCTTGGCAAGCCTTCAATTTGGTAAATACGAAAAAATACGGAAATTTTCAGCCAATTTCCTGTTTCTGTTTTTATCGGCTTCTCTATAATCCGCCCGATGAATCGCTTGACCCGATATATGCTCAAACAGCAGCTTATCATGATGGTTTTTGTGACACTGGGCCTGCTCTGTGTCATTTGGCTGTCGCAAAGCCTGCGTTTCGTGGAAATGATTGTAAACCGGGGTCTTTCGATTTCGGTCTTTTTGCATTTAACCTCCCTGCTGCTGCCCAGTTTCCTGACAATCATCCTGCCGATTGCTTTGTTTTTCGTGGTGGTTTTCACCTATAACAAGTTGATCCAGGATCGCGAACTGATCGTCATGCGATCAGCAGGGCTAAGTCAGTGGGCGCTAGCAAAACCGGCCATTATCCTGGCAATCGCGGTTGCTGGCGTTGGATATTTTTTAACGCTCTATTATCTTCCCTACAGCTATCGTCAATTCAAAGAACTGCAATATACCATCCGGAACGACTATTCGTCGGTTCTGTTGCAGGAAGGCAGCTTCACCGATATTGACGGATTAACGATCTATGTGCGCGAAGTCGGGCAGGATAACGAACTGATGGGCATTCTGGTTCACGATGCTCGCAATCCAAAGGCGCAAAGCACGATGATGGCGAAAAACGGTGCATTGGTTCGCACCGATAAAGGCCCGCGCATTGTGCTGCTTGATGGCAACCGCCAGGAAGTGAATACCGAAGACGGTACCATGTCGATCCTGTATTTTGATCGATATGCCGTTGATATCGCCGAAGATATTGATGACCCGTCGCTGCGTTATCTTGAAGCGCGCGAACGCAGTGTTGGCAACCTTTTAACGGCCGACCCGCCTGATATCCAACCCCAGGACATTCGCAAATATCGCGCCGAAGGGCATGAACGGCTGATTTCCCCGCTTTATGCGGTTGGCTTTGCATCGCTTGCACTTGCGGTTCTGGTTTCAGGCAGCTTTTCGCGCCGTACCCAGCATTCACGCCTACTTATCGCCATTGCCCTTATGATCGGCTGCGAGGCGGCATCAATTGCACTTAAAAATATTGCCGCGAAAAACCCGGCCTTTATCGTGCTGATGTATCTGAATGTACTGCTGCCGATTGTGGGTGGTCTTTATTGGACCTTCCGGGGGCCTAAAATAACGCTGGCGCGCCGCAACGATTGCAGCACCGAGGAAGGATCCGCATCATGAGGGTCTCTCCGCTTCTCACATGGTATTTCGGCCGCCATGTGCTTTATTCCATTCTCGCCATTCTTGTCCTGCTTGTCGGCCTTATCTTTATTGGCGACATGATCGAACTTCTGCGCCGCGCCAGCAGCCGGCCGGATGCGACCATTACCATCGTTGCCCAAATGGCAATGGCGCGCATTCCCTTCATGACCGAAAAGGTTTTGCCTTTTGGGGTCCTGTTTGGCTCGATGTATTCCTTCTGGAAACTGACAGGAAACCAGGAACTGGTGGTGACGCGCGCAGCTGGCGTATCTGCCTGGCAGTTTTTGTTGCCGCCGCTTCTGTGTGCCTTCCTGCTTGGCACCATCCAGATCACGGCATTAAACCCGTTATCGTCGATTTTGCTGCAGAAATACGAAAAGCTCGATTCCCGCTACCTTAAGGGCGTATCAAGCGTCATGAACCTGTCTTCCAGTGGTTTGTGGTTGCGTCAGGGCACGCAAAATGGCCAGGCGGTGATTTATGCCCGCACGGTACAGTCCCAGGAAGAAGACCGGATCGACCTGCGCGATGTCACGGTATTTCGCTTTGAAAACCTCGATGACTTTACCTCACGCATCGATTCTGCGCGCGCTGTTCTCGAACCGGGGCTTTGGCATTTTTACAATGCCTGGAGCTTTGTTCCCGGCCAGAAAAGCACCTTTGCAAAGGACCTGGAACTACCGACAAACCTGACAGCCCGCAAAATTCAGGACAGCTTTGCCTCGCCCGATACCATGTCATTCTGGGACCTCAAGCCGTTCATCAATTTGCTGGAGCGCGCGGGTTTCAATGCAAAGCGGCACCTGATCCATTTTCACGGTCTGCTGTCCCGGCCGTTACTGTTATGTGCCATGGTTCTCATTGCGGCGGCCTTCTGCCTTAAATTTTCTCGACGCCGCAGGGTGTCTCTTGTTATCGGTGGTGGTGTTACCACAGGTTTTCTGTTGTATTTCTTTACCGACGTTGCTTCTGCACTGGGTGTTTCGGGTGGGTTGCCCCCGGCCCTGGCCGCGTGGGCACCAGCTGGTATTTCCGCATTGCTGGGAATATCGACATTGTTACATCTGGAGGATGGCTAACTAGATGGCGGACTTGTCAGGGGGAAGTCTGAAAGCATTGGCTGTATGGGGAATGATCGGGGGGATGGTCTCGGCCATGACACCTGTCATCTCTTACGCCCAGGGTACAGACGCTACGAAGCCAGCAGTAAATGCCGATAACCAGAACGGCAGTAACAGCAATGCCGATCCTGCAACGGATAAGGAAAACCCGCTTCTGTTTTCTGCCGATGAAGTGGATTATAGCGACGATCTGAAAACGGTTACCGCTCGCGGAAATGTTGAAATTTCGCGCGATAACCGTGTTCTGATGGCCGATACCGTCAGCTATGACATGACCAAGGATGTCGTTTCGGCATCGGGTAATGTCAAAATGCTTGAACCGACGGGCGAAGTGGTTTTCGCCAATTATGTCGAGCTTACGGGCGACTTCAAGGAAGGCATCATCAAAGACATTTACGTCCTGCTTGATGACCATACCCGTCTGGCTGGTGTTGGTGCACGCCGCAGTGAAGGCAATTTCACCGAACTTGCCAAAGCCGTTTATTCGCCCTGTAAAGTCTGCGAAGACGACCCCGAAAAACCGCCGCTATGGCGCATCAAGGCCGCCCGGGTCACCCATGACCAGAAAGGCCAGAATATCGAATACAAGGATGCGCGCCTTGAATTTGAAGGCGTGCCAATCCTTTACAGCCCCTATTTCAGCCATCCCGATCCCACAGTAAAACGGCGGTCTGGCCTTCTTGCGCCAACGTTCGGCAGCACCAGTTACGTTGGCGCAAGATTTGAACTGCCCTATTACTGGGTCATTGATAAATCAAGCGACCTGACGCTGCGTCCCATCGTCACAGCCAAAAAGGGCCCGGTTCTGGCATCGGAATATCGTCGCAAGTTCGATACAGGCAATTTGAATATCATTGATAGCATCACCGATGGTGGCGATGATGGCTGGCAGGGCCACATTGATGCCGACGGCCGTTTTGATATCGACAAAAACTGGCGCTGGGGTTTTGATGCCGAACAGGCTTCTAGCAAAACCTATATGTCACGATATGGCTTTGGCTCCCCCTCTGTCCTGACATCAAACCTGTTTGGCGAACGGTTTAGCGCGCAAAATTACGGCCGTATCGATGGTTATTACTTCCAGGGTCTGAAGGAAGAAGACAGCCGGGCAACCAGCCCGCTGGTACTTCCCCATGCCCAATACCATGCCCGCACCACACCCGATGCCATTGGTGCCTATACCACGCTCGACCTTGATGCCTTATCGCTGTCGCGCCGTGAGGGCGCAGATTCCAACCGCCTTTCCGGCAAAGTTGGTTGGGAACTGCCACATATCGGCGATTACGGCGATGTCACCAAAATCACGCTTTCGATGCGTGGTGACAGCTACATGGTCAACAACGTAACGCGCAGCGGCCAGTCAGATTACACTGGCTATGCCGGGCGTGCCGTACCGCTCGCCGCCATTGACTGGAACATGCCGTTTGTGCGCGACGAAGGCGGTTATCATCAGGTTATCAAACCGATTGCCATGGTGGCATGGTCACCCAATGGCGGTAACCCGGATGAAATTCCGAACGAAGATTCGCAATCCTTCGAATTTGATGACATCAACCTATTCTCCCATGACCGCTATGGCGGGCTTGACAAGGTTGAAGACGGTTTGCGTGCCAGTTACGGCATGGAATGGGGTATTTACGGGCAAAATGGGGGCTATACCAATGCTCTGTTTGGCCAAAGCTACCGCCTGGAAGATAACGGCACATTTGCCGACGGTTCCGGCCTTGATAAACATCTTTCGGATTATGTTGGTCGCGTTACGGTTGCCCCGAACCAGTTTGTCGATTTAACCTATCGTTTCCGTCTTGATAGCAGCGATTTCTCTCCGCGCCGCAACCAGTTGGCCGCAAGTGTGGGCGAAGAACGCACCCTGCGCCTTGATCTGAGCTATTTGCAGCTTACGGAAAATGCCGGCTCGGAAGAATTCAACGACCGCGAAGAACTGTATTTCAACGCAACACACCGCTTTAACGACTATTGGTCGGGTAACGGATATGGTCGTTTTGACCTTGATCAGAACGGCGACCCCCTTGAATACGGTATCGGCTTTCAGTACGAAGACGAGTGCTTTATTTTCGACGGACGTGTACGCCGGACATTTTACCAGGATCAGGATCTTGGACAGTCTGACGAAATCATGTTCCGCCTCGTCTTCAAGACACTGGGCGAATTTGCCTCCCAAGCAGGACTTTAACAGAATATGAGACCTTACATTTCCAGACCGCTTCGGCTTTGTGCGATGCTTCTTGGCGTTGTTCTGTTGACCCTTCCCGGTGGGCAGGCCCGCGCCCAATCGACCATTGGTCTGGCTGCTGTTGTCAATGACCAGCCGATTTCGGTTGTTGACCTGATTGACCGGTTGAATCTGGTTGCCACCACATCGAACATTCAACTGACCGAAGATCGCCGCCGGGAAATGATCCCGCAGATTTTGCATCAGCTGATTGATGAAACCCTGCAGATGCAGGAAGCAAAACGCCGCGGCTTTACTGTTAGCGATGCCGATATGGAACGCGCAGTTGCATCTGTCGAACAGAATTCCGGCATGCCTCCGGGGGGCTTGGAACGTTATCTGCAGGCAAACCGCATTCCGCTGGAATCCCTGCAGGACCAGTTGCGCCCGCAAATTGCGTGGCAGAAAATCCTTGGTTCGATGCGCCGTGACATTGAAATTTCCGAAAGCGAAATTGACGACGTCCTTGAACGCATCAAACGCAACCAGGACAAACCGCGCAGTAATGTTCAGGAAATTTTCCTGCCGATTGATAACCCGCAGGAAGAAAACAAAGTCCTGGACGATGCGCGCAAAATTATTGGCGCCCTTCGCAATGGTGCAAGCTTCGAGGGTCTGGCCCGCCAGTTTTCTGCCAATGCCAGCGCGGCCAATGGCGGGAACCTTGGCTGGATGTCGTCTGGTGAAATGGACAGCACCCTTGAAAACGCTGTCAGCAACATGCAACCCGGCCAGATCAGCATGCCGATCCGTACCGTTCGTGGTTTCTATATCCTGAAACTGCTGGACCGAGCCCAGGGTGACACCAACGCCGATCGTGATGTCAAACTGGACCTGTATCAGCTGTTTATTCCGATTGCCCAGAACGCAACCGAAGATGAAATTCGCACCAAGGTCGGCATCCTGCAAAATGCACGCAGCACGGCACAAAGCTGTGAAGCCATGGCCAATATTGCGGTTGATCTTGGCTCGGACCTGAGCGGCCGTACCAAGGGTATTTCCCCGCAGGAACTTTCAGGGACCGTTGCCAATGCCGTCAGCCAGCTTAAAGAAGGCCAGACATCGAATGTCATTCGTGTTGATGGCGGCGCGCTTGTAGTGATGCTGTGCGGCAAAACGGTTCAAAGTACCCTGCCGGACCGTGAAACCATTCGCAGTCGCCTGTCAATGGACCGCCTTGAAATTGCAGCCCGCCGTAAACTGCGTGAACTGCGCCGCGAAGCCTTTATTGATATCCGTATCTAACCGATACCCAACCTGACGCGAGACCGCCAATGGCAAACCTACAGCCACAACCTCTGGCAATGACCCTTGGCGATCCCGGCGGCATCGGGCCGGAACTCGCACTGAAAGCCTGGCAGGCCTATCAGATAGCAGGTAAAACCGCATCACATCAGGGCAGCGACATGCTGCCCTTTTGCCTGCTGGCCCCTGCCCGCATCATTGCACAATATGCGGGCATTCTCGGCTACGACGTCCCGATCATCCCCATCCGGGACATCAACGAAACAGCCGAAAACTTCGCAAAGGGACTGCCCGTTCTTGAGATCACTGATAATGGGGCCCCTGTAACGCCAGGTGTTGCTTCGGCCAGTACGGCCGCCATGGTGATCGACAGCATCACGACTGCCGTTGCCCTTACCCGGCAAGGCGTGGCATCAGCCGTTGTGACGAATCCCATCCAAAAAAGCGCGCTTTATCAGGCTGGTTTCAGCCATCCTGGCCATACTGAATTTCTGGCCGAACTGGCCGGTCCCGGCACCCTGCCGGTCATGATGCTGGCAAACAGCAAATTGCGCGTTGTCCCCATGACCATCCACATTGCCCTGTCGCAAGTACAATCGGTCCTGACCACTGACCTGATTATCGCACTAACCCGCATAACGGCGAGTGACCTTACGCGTGATTTCGGACTGGCAAAGCCACGCATCGCCATTGCCGGGCTTAACCCCCATGCGGGCGAAGACGGCGCCATGGGGACTGAGGAACAAACCATCATCGCCCCCGCCATCAAGCAGTTGCAGGCAGAGGGTTACAATGTCGTTGGCCCCCTGCCGGCAGATACCATGTTTCACGAAGAAGCCCGCGCCGAATATGATGTGGCGCTGTGCCCCTATCATGACCAGGCATTGATCCCGGTTAAAACACTGGATTTTCATGGCGGCGTCAATGTCACACTGGGCCTGCCCTTTGTCCGCACATCGCCCGACCACGGAACGGCCCTGAATATTGCTGGCAAGGGGGTTGCCCGGGTCGACAGCCTGATGGCCGCCCTGAAAATGGCCGGTGACATGGCACACAATCGCCTTAGCATGGATATCAAACATGACTGATGTTTCATCCCAGTCAGAACAGGCAACCGGCAAGCTCGCCAATGACGGCCTACCGCCCCTGCGTGAAGTCATCGCCGAACACGGCCTTTCGGCCCAAAAGAAATTCGGCCAGAATTTTCTGTTTGATTTGAACCTGACTGGTCGTATCGCGCGTACCGCCGCCCCGCTTGACACCGCCACTGTAATTGAAATTGGTCCGGGCCCCGGCGGCCTGACCCGCGCCCTTTTGTTTAACGGCGCCAAAAATTTAACGGTGATCGAGCGTGACCCGCGCTGCCAACCGGTATTAACGCAAATCAGCAATCATTATCCAAATTGCCTACATGTGATCGATGGCGACGCGCTGGAAGTCGACGTCACCACGCTGGGCCCGGCACCACGTAAAATCGTTGCAAACCTGCCCTACAATGTGGGCACGCTGCTGTTGTTGGGCTGGTTGGAAAAAATAGACGAATTTGCCAGCCTGACCCTGATGTTCCAGAAAGAAGTTGCCGAAAGAGTGGTGGCAAAACCGAAGACCAAGGCCTATGGCCGCTTATCGGTTCTGTGCCAGTATCTGTGCGATTGCGACATTCTGTTTGATGTGCATCGCAGTGCCTTTACCCCGCCGCCCAAGGTCACATCGGCTGTCGTCCAACTGGTCCCCAAAGTGGATCGCGGCGAAAATATCAGCCTTGATAGCCTGGCAAAAGTAACCCAGGCAGCATTTGGACAACGGCGGAAAATGCTGCGTGCCAGCCTGAAAAGCCTCAACATCGACGTTCTGGCATTATTGGAACAGGCGGGCATTGCCGAAACGGCCCGCGCGGAAGAGTTATCCGTCACCGATTTTGTCCGCCTGACCCGGATTTATGACAGCCTTTAAAAGAAATCCCCCTATGACACTGACATCAGGGGGATTTATTGATCACCAGCATGGCCCGAAATTATGGGTCAGTCGGTCAGAAGCTTTTTAACAAAGGCATTCAATTCCATCTGCCGTTCGCGCTTTACCCGCTCCGCACCGATAATATGCTCGACAGAGGCAAGGCACTGTTCCAGGTCATCATTGACCAGCACATAGTCAAACTCTTCCCAGTGGCTGATTTCGGCCCCTGCCTTTGCCATGCGTTTCATGATCACATCGTCGGCATCCTGCCCGCGGTCGCGCAGGCGGCGTTCCAGTTCGGCTGACGATGGCGGCAGAATAAACACCGACACAACATCATCACCGCCTTTTTCGCGCAACTGACGTGCGCCCTGCCAGTCAATGTCAAATAGCACATCCCGCCCGGCAGAAAGCGCTTCTTCAACCGGCTGGCGCGGCGTTCCGTAATAATTGCCAAAGACTTCGGCCCATTCCAGCAGCTCGTCATCGGCAATCATATGCTTGAAGCCATCAACAGACTTGAAGAAGTAATGCACACCTTCTTCCTCGCCCGGGCGCGCGGCACGGGTGGTTGCCGAAACAGACAGCGAAATATGGTCGTCTTTTTCAAGCAACTGGCGGGTAATTGTGGTTTTTCCTGCCCCGGATGGCGCACAGAAAACCAGCATGACACCCCGACGCTTATGCGAATCAATCATTGGTCAAACCTTTCGCCAACCGTTATTCGACGTTTTGTACCTGTTCGCGCAACTGGTCGATAATCACCTTCAAGTCCATACCGCAACCTGTCAGCTCGATATCATTTGCTTTGGAACACAGGGTGTTCGCTTCGCGGTTAAATTCCTGGCACAGGAAGTCAAGCTTGCGGCCAATCGCCCCACCCTTGCCAATCATGGTGCGCGCCGCTGCGATATGGGCTTTCAGACGGTCAATTTCTTCACGCACATCAACCTTGGTTGCCAACAGGGCAGCTTCCTGATGCAAACGATCAGCATCAAACTGCCCCGCCTCCATCACTTCGCCAATCTGGCGCTGTAACCGCGCACGGATCGCCTCTGCCCGCGCACCGGCACAGCTTTCGGCTTTCACCACTGTCTGTTCAATACGCTCAATATGGCCCTGCAGCAATTCCTGCAGTTTTACACCTTCGGCATCGCGGTTTTCCGCCAGTTGGGCAATCGCAGTGTCCAGTGTTGCCATCATCGCGCCCTCGCGGGCTTCGCGGCTGGCATCATCTTCGGTCTGCTCAACGGCTTCCAGCACGCCGCGTACATTCAAAAGGTCGGCAATCGTACCAGCTGCCAGTTTGCTGGAATTATCAAATTCTTCGGCAAGGCGGACCAGATCAGCCAAAAGATCGCGATTGATGCGGTAGCTGGTATTTTCCCCCGGCCGTGTCACATTCAGGGTGACACCGATATTGCCACGTTTGAAAGCCTTTGAAACCGCATCACGTACAGGGGCTTCCAGGCGTTCAGCACCATTCAGGCGGGCACGCACATCGAGTCCCTTGCCATTCACACTGCGAAGTTCCCAGACCCAGGCAAATCCCTCGCCTGCACCTTCGGCGCGGCCAAACCCGGTCATGCTTGAAACGGTCATGCTGCTGTCCATCCTGTTAAATTGTGTGGGGTTTTATAACGTCGCAACGTGATCCCGCCAAGGATAAGTCACTTTCAAAACCCACGGATTATGCATGTGGCATTCATATTGATGCCCCAATCATCCCCCATCTTCGCGCCAGTTACAGGGTGCAGATTCATAAATTCGGTTGATATCGCAGGTTGCCCGCGCGACATGTCGGCCAAATTTATAAGTCTGCACCCTTAAAACGCAAAAAATGCGCCATTAACAAAGCGGAATACGTCCTCGCATGTCTTTGCAATATAACGCAATTCTGATCACAGGTGCCAGTTCCGGTATCGGGGCGGCACTGGCGCGGCATTATGCGCGCCCTGGTGTCACCCTGTTTATCAGTGGTCGTAACCAGCCCCGCCTCAAACAGGTTGAAAATGACTGCCGCGAAGCAGGCGCCAATGTCTTTGCCGATATCCTTGATGTCACTGATGCCGGTGTCATGCATGAATATGTCAGCAAATGCCACGGTATCATGCCGCTTAGCCTTGTAATTGCCAATGCCGGAATTTCAGCTGGCAGTGGTGGTAGCGGCGAAACGTCCGGCCAGGTCCGTCAGATCATGGCAACCAATGTCGACGGTGTTTTAAACACCATCGATCCGGCCATCGAAGTCATGAAGCATGACGGGCGCGGGCAAATTGCCATCATGTCCTCTCAGGCATCCTGGCGGGGCCTGTCGACCGCGCCAGCCTATTGTGCCAGCAAAGCCGCCATCCGCATTTATGGCGAGGCCCTGCGCGGCAACCTTGCACGTGATGGCATCCGGGTGAATGTTATTTGCCCAGGCTTTGTAAAAAGCCGCATCACCGATGCCAATAGCTTTCGCATGCCGTTTCTTATGGAGGCTGCCAAGGCAGCCAAAATCATTGATCGCGGGCTAACCAAAAACCGCGCCATCATCGCCTTCCCCTGGCAAATGAATATGGCAACCAGCCTGCTTAAACACCTGCCATCGGTCATTTTTGAACGCCTGACAGCGCGCCTGCCCAAAAAGTCTGCACAGCAGAATGGATAAGCAACTTCACTGTACCGGCTGAAATCAGCCACCTAGCTAGGATAACACAAAAAAAGGGGCGTCTTTCCTGATGCGAAAGACGCGCCTTTTTCATCATAATACCCGCAAGGACACTGGATCAGTTATTGTCATCCTGGGCCCGCAATTTACGCCAGCGCGCCACATTACGATTATGTTCATCAAGTGTCCGGGCAAAAGCATGGCCCCCCGTACCATCGGCAACGAAATAAACTTCGTCGGTTGCGGCAGGATGCAGTACCGCATAAATCGCCTCGCGGCCCGGATTGGTAATGGGTGCTGGCGGCAAGCCCGTGACAACATAGGTATTGTAAGGGCTTTCAAACTTCAGATCAGCCCGGCTTAACGGCCGGTCAAGCGGCATGTCCGGGCTAACCGCATAAGCCACGGTCGGGTCGGACTGCAGGCGCATATTCTGACGCAGGCGATTGACAAACACACCAGCAACACGGGCGCGTTCGGCGGCAACGCCTGTTTCGCGCTCGACAATCGATGCCAGGGTCAGGGCCTGTTCGCGCGTCTCAAACGGTAAATCAGCCGCCCGCTTGGGCCACAGTTTTTCAAGCAGTTCGCCCTGCGCAGTGCGCATCCGGTCGATAATGCCCTGTTTTGAATCGCCATAGGAAAACTGGTAGGTTTCGGGCAACAAAGTGCCATCATCTGGCACGCTATCAATCGAGCCAACCAGCCCGTCCACACGGTCCAGGCGGTTTACGATCTCGACGCTGCGCAATCCTTCCGGGATCGTCACAAACCGTTTAACGGTTTCACCCGATGCCAGAATTTCAGCAGCCTGCCGCGGGCTGACCCGGGCGGGAAAATGATATTCCCCGGCCTGCAAGGAATGATCCAGGTTGGCTGCACGTACACCGGCCAGAAAGATCAGCGGGTCGGACACGATTTTATGGCGGGTAAGGATGGCGCCAATCTGGCGCACGCCAGTCCCCTGCGGGATGACAATGTCAATGCCCTGTGCAAGGCGGCTTGGCGAAGTGTAGGCGATATATACGTACACCGCCGCGCCCCCGATAGCGAACGCAGCGGTGATACATAACATACCAAGTAAGAGCAGAAAACGCCGCAATGCGTTCCCCTACTGACTTGTTAGACCGATTTGAACACCAGCGATGCGTTGGTGCCCCCGAAGCCGAACGAGTTCGACAAAGCGTAATTGACCTTGCGCTGTTTGGCTTCCAGCGGAACCAGATCAACACCAAGGCAAGCCTCGGACGGGTTGTTCAGGTTCAGGGTCGGCGGTACAGCACCTTCATGGATCGCAAGGATCGAGAAGACAGCTTCAATCGCGCCAGCCGCACCCAGCAGATGCCCGGTTGCCGATTTGGTCGAAGACATGGAAACCGAATTGATCGCATCACCAAACAGGCGTTTCACTGCACCCAGCTCAATCTCGTCACCCAGCGGGGTGGACGTACCGTGCGCGTTGACATAGTCAACCTGCTCGGGATTGATGCCTGCATTACGCAGGGCATTACGCATGGAGCGGAAACCACCATTGCCATCCGATGCCGGGGCAGTGATGTGATACGCATCGCCAGACATGCCATAACCGGCAATCTCGGCATAAATTTTTGCGCCACGGGCTTTGGCATGCTCGTATTCTTCAAGCACGACACAGCCGGCACCTTCACCCATGACAAAACCGTCACGGCCTTCGTCCCACGGACGGGAAGCTTCGGTCGGGGTGTCGTTATAGCCGGTCGAAAGCGCACGGGCAGCAGCAAAGCCAGCCATACCCAGGCGGCAAACAGCGGCTTCGGCACCACCTGCAACCATCACGTCGGCATCGCCAAGCATGATCAGGCGCGAAGCATCGCCAATGGCGTGTGCGCCGGTAGAACATGCGGTAACGACGGCATGGTTCGGGCCTTTCAGGCCATGCTTGATCGAAACCTGGCCTGAAACCAGGTTAATCAGGCAGGACGGAATAAAGAACGGACTGATACGGCGAATTTTGCCTTCGGCAAGCAATTCGGCAGATTCAGCAATACGCGGCAAACCGCCAATGCCTGAACCGATCATGACACCAGTGGCTTCGCGGTCTTCTTCTTCTTCCGGCGCCCAGCCGGAATCAGCAAGCGCCTGGTCAGCAGCAGCAATGCCATAGACGATAAAATCGTCCATCTTTTTCATGTCCTTGACGGAAACATGATCTTCGGCATTGAACTCGTCAGCACCCGTTCCACGCGGAACCATACCCGCAATCTTGGCGGGGATATCAGACACATCAAAATTATCGATAGCTTTGATGCCCGATTTTCCGTTCAGCAGCCCCTGCCAGGTAGCACGGGCACCGTTTGCGACAGGCGTGACTGCGCCAATACCGGTTACAACTACGCGTCTCATCCCGCTTTACGCCTTTATTTTATGAAAATTGCAAAGACGAAAAGGGCGCCCGAGGATGCCTCTGGCGCCCGCGTCAAACAGCAAAATTAGCCGTTTGCCTTTTCGATGAAGTCAATCGCGTCTTTGACGGTCAGAATTTTTTCAGCGGCATCGTCGGGAATTTCAACGCCGAATTCTTCTTCAAACGCCATGACCAGCTCGACGGTATCCAGGCTGTCGGCGCCCAGATCGTCGATGAAGCTGGCGTTTTCCGTGACCTTGTCTTCTTCAACACCGAGGTGCTCGACAACGATCTTCTTCACGCGATCTGCGACATCACTCATAGCTTAAATCCTTCAATAGGTTCTCTGTCAGTAGTTTAACTTATCCTTAAGTTCGCCCTCTCTGGTGCGAACCGGGACCGTGGAAACCGGCAACCGTAATTGCCGGTTCCGGTAATTTGGTATAGCGGCCTCTTTTAAACAGAAAAGCAGGCAACCCGCAACGGGTTAAATCATCGCCATTCCGCCATTTACATGCAAGGTCTGACCGGTGACATATCCGGCTTCGTTACTTGCAAGGTACAAAACCGCTGCGGCAATTTCAGCACTATCGCCCATGCGACCGGCAGGAATGCCGCCCAGCAGCTTTTCTTTCTGGGCATCGCCCAGTTCTTCGGTCATTGCCGTGGTAATGAAACCCGGTGCAACACAGTTAACCGTAATGCCGCGTGCGGCAACTTCCTGTGCCAGCGATTTTGACCAGCCAATCATGCCGGCTTTGGCCGCGGCATAGTTGGTCTGGCCCGGATTCCCGGTCACGCCGACAATCGAGGTAATGTTGATGATGCGGCCAAAACGGCGCTTCATCATGCCACGCAGGGAATTGCGCGCCAGCTTGAAGGCCGCGGTCAGGTTCACATCGAGAACCGCCTGCCAGTCTTCATCCTTCAAGCGCATTGCCAACTGGTCACGGGTGATACCGGCATTGTTCACCAGAATATCAAGTTGACCACCAAGGGCTTCTTCTGCCTGCTTGATCAGCCCGTCAACCGAGGCACTGTCCGAAAGATTGCCCGGCACCACAACGGCGTTTTCGCCGATTTCGGCAGCAACGGCTTCAAGGCGTTCCGCACGGGTACCCGAAAGGGCAACCTTGGCACCAGCACTTGCAAGCGCCTTGGCGATTTCGCCGCCAATGCCACCCGTTGCGCCCGTTACCAGTGCCGTTTTACCTGTCAGATCAAACATATGTTTCGTTCCTGTCACTTTTTAAACCGGTGCCGCCTTAAAGCGCGCCCAGAAATGCTTCTATATCTGCCGGACCATTGATTGCGGTACCGTTAAGATCGCGATCAATTCGACGCACCATGCCGCTCAGAACCTTGCCAGCACCGATTTCGACCAGTTCGGATATACCCTGTTCTTTCATATAAAGAACTGATTCGCGCCAGCGCACTGTGCCGCAAACCTGTTTAACAAGCAAATCACGTATCGCATCGGCATCCTGCACCTTCGCGGCAGTCACGTTGGCAACCAGCGGCACTTTCGGTGCATTCATGGTAACGTCGCCAAGGGCTTCGGCCATACGGTCCGCTGCAGGCTGCATCAGGGCGCAATGGAACGGTGCTGAAACCGGCAGCAGAACGGCGCGCTTGGCACCCTTTTCCTTGGCCAGTTCAATCGCACGTTCAACAGCGGCCTTATGGCCCGAAACCACGACCTGCCCATTGGCATTGTCGTTGGCGGCAGTGCAAACATCACCCTGTGCGGCCAGCTCGGCAACAGCGGCGGCATCGGAAAAATCCAGGCCCAACAGGGCGGCCATTGCGCCAACACCAACCGGCACGGCAGCCTGCATTGCCTGACCACGGATTTTAAGCAAACGCGCAGTATCGGAAATACTGAAGGTGCCCGCAGCAGCAAGGGCGGAATATTCGCCCAGCGAATGGCCAGCAACAAGCGCGCATTTATCCGTCAGGGTAAAGCCGCCTTCTTTTTCAAGAACACGGGTAACAGCAAGGCTGACAGCCATCAGCGCGGGCTGGGCATTTTCCGTCAGGGTCAGATCCCCTTCCGGGCCTTCAAACATCAGCGTACTGAGTTTCTGGGAAAGTGCGTCATCAACTTCCTGAAACACTTCACGAGCCAAAGGAAAGGCATCGGCCAGTTCCTTGCCCATACCAACTGCCTGCGACCCCTGACCGGGGAATACAAATGCGCGTGTCATTATTGATATAGCACCCTTGTCTGCGTTTATGTCGCCCGGCGCGCCCGGCCCGACAATTTAAAAGGCCCCCTTGATAACGCGCCCGCCCGTCCTGTCAAGACCGGACACCATTATGCCGCGCAGGAAAAACCAGATTGTTGTCAAAGGTGGCTTAGAAATTCACGATTGCAAGAAAAAAGGCAGCAAACATCACAATTTGTCTGCTGCCTTTTCATATATGAAACGGAAATCAGTTAAATACCAGATCCCCGATCCGGGCCAGACAGCCCCTATTCAAGGTAATGCTGCATGCTTGAAACAACGCTGTCCGAGATGTGCGATTTGGTAATCACACCACGCACATCGGACTGGCGCGGCAAACCGCGGCATGGCTGAACAACAACAGCAGCCCGTGCCTTACGGCGATGCATACGCTTGATCACGTCAAACAGCGTGGTTTTATCAACAACCACAACAAAATCCTCATCGACAACATCGCTAAGCGTTGCGGTGCCCTGCTCGCCTGCAATGGCAAACAGCTGGTCAATATCGGGTAGCACGCCCACAATACGATCACCCGCAACCACAACAATCGATGCCACCTTTGGCTTCGGCGTCAGGTTTTCAACGGCTTCGGAAACACGCATTGCAGCATCCAGGAAGATCGGCTCGCGATCCATCACCTCATGTGCCGGGTGAACCATGAACATGTTGCTGTGGCGTTCCTTGGGAATATGCAGGCCGCGCAGCACCAGTTTGGACGTATAGATGGTTTCGCTGATCAGCATACGGCGAATACCCAGTGCAATTGCCACAGCCACAACCAGCGGCACGACAATATTATAGTCACGGGTCATCTCGAAAATCATGATGATCGCCGTCATTGCCGCACCAGTACCGGCCGCAACAACACCGCCCATGCCAACCAGGGCAAATTCCGCCGGGTTGATACCAGCATCAGGGAAGATCATCGACCCGATCACACCAACAGCACCGCCCATCGTCGCACCAATAAACAGTGACGGCGAGAACACACCACCTGATGCACCCGAACCGATACTGACCGATGTCGCATACATCTTGGCAAAGAACAGGATCACCAGCAGCGGCAGGGTCGTCATGCCACCACGCAGAATTTCCTGGATCGTGCCATAACCAACGCCATCGACATAATAGTTGCCTGCCGTCAGGAACAGCACATACATCAGAATGCCGACCGAAAGCATGCCAGCAGCATGACGGGCATAGTCATTGACCGGCAGCTTTTTGAAGAATTTGTCGGTGATCAGCATCGATCGGATCAGCATCCAGGCGGCAACACCGCTTAGAACACCCAGCACCACATAAATAATAAGTGCTTCAACATCGATTGCCGAAACCTGCGGAATGGCGGCCAGCGGCACTTCGAAGGCCGGCGCCAGACCAAAGGAAATGCGCCCGATATAGGTCGCAGCCCCCGTTGCAATCACGACAGGCAGGAAGGTCCGGGTCGAAACCTCGGGCATCATCAGTTCGATGGCAAACAGCACCGCACCCAGCGGGGTGTTGAATGTTGCCGCAATGCCAGCACCCGCCCCTGCAGCCAGCAGCGTAATGCGCTGGCCGGTCGGCAGGTTGCGCAACTGCGCGATACTTGAACCAAGGGACGAACCGATCTGAATGATCGGGCCTTCACGACCAACGGCTGCCCCCGTACCAATTGACAGGGCCGATGCAACAGACTTGATCAACGCCACCAGCGGGCGAATGCGCCCCTGATTGAAATAGATGGCATTCATCACTTCCGGCACGCCGTGGCCTTTGGCTTCCGGGGCGAAATTGTTGACGAGGAACACAACAATCATCCCGCCAAGAACCGGGACAAGAATAATAAGGGGTCCCCACGCCGACGGGGCCGTCAGCATATTGGCGTCATATTCCAAAGAGAATGTGCCGTAAAACGCCACGTTGTGAATGATCGCCACCAGCGCACGGAACGCAACCGCGCCGTACCCGGTAATGATACCGACAACTAGGGAAAAGAAACATAAAGTAAGAAGCGTTGCGCGCCGGGACGACGCACCTTCAACCTGGGATTCAACCATCACCAAACCATGTACATTCTGAGTATTGCCCGGTCATGCGCTCAGCAACACGAAAGCCCTGCCCCGCAATTTTTGTTGTCGTTAAGAGGAGGAGGCAGGAAAAATGTGCAAGAAAGAGAGATAGACCGGTTCGACGAATGGCCCTAAGCTGTACCCGCACACCCGTTGCAAATCAAGGGAATATCCGGCTTTGCATAGCCGCTCTTAGAAAAGTGCAACGCTTTTGTGACAATTTTTCAGGCAGGGCTTGCGCCCCAAGGATCGTGCAAACCTGACCTGCAAAAACCGGGACGTCGAATCGTGTGAAAATCGCGGTATTTGCCGTTGCACCAATTGCCGAAAAGTGTATATTCGCCCGCTCACGGCTCCTTGCCGGGACGTACCCGGCTATGCCTGCACGACATGAGGTCGTGCCAGGAAGAGACAAGCCACAAGGGGTGATTAGGAGAATTATGAGCAAGTACGAAAGCGTGTATATTGCACGTCAGGACTTCTCGACTGCACAGGTCGAAGCCCTGAACGAAAAGCTGAACGAAACCCTCACCGGCCTCGGCGCAACTGTTGCCAAGACCGAATACTGGGGCCTTCGTTCCCTGACCTACCGGGTCAAGAAAAACCGCAAGGGTCACTATACCCTCTTCCAGATCGAAGCCGACAAGGACGCGATTGCGGAATATGAACGCCAGATGCGCTTCAACGAAGACGTTCTGCGTCAGATGACCGTAAAGGTTGACGAGTTCGAAGAAGAACAGTCGGCCATTCTGCGTAACCGCGACGAGCGCGGCAGCCGTGGCAACCGCCGCAGCGGCCCGCGTCAGTAATCGAGTAACGAGGAGGATATATCATGGCTGGACGTCGTCTGTTTTTCCGTCGCCGCAAAACCTGCCCGTTCTCGGGTGCGGATGCGCCGAAGATCGACTACAAAGATGTCAAACTGTTGCAGCGTTTCGTTTCCGAACGCGGCAAGATCGTTCCGAGCCGTATCACGGCCGTTTCGGCCAAGAAACAGCGTGAGCTTTCAAAGGCTATCAAACGCGCTCGTTTCCTGGCGCTGCTGCCCTACGCAGACCAGGTCTGAGGCAGTCGGCAAGAGACTTTGTTTTGCGGTCTCGGCCACGGAGTAGCTAATGTCTTCGCGTGATACCCTGATGTCGATCGGTGCAGGACTGGGCAGTGCGCTCTTGTTCCTGCTGGTATTGACAGGAAGTCCGCTGGCTTTGCTGCTTTCCTATTTCGGGCACTTGCCACTTTTCGTTATCGGATTGTGGCGCGGACCCAAAAGCCTGCTGGTTTCGGCGCTTGCGGCATGTGCAGCCCTTCTTCTTCTGGGCGGCCCCATGCCATTCACGGTCTTTCTGGTCGTGATAGCCGGACCGGCGACGATGCTGACCCGCGTGGCGCTGATTATGCGGGCTGACGACTCCGGGAAACCGGGGTTCATACAGCCCGGGATCATTTTGGCAGCCATGGCCCTGGCAGTTGCAGTGGTGGTGACAATCGTCCTTGCAACTATCGCGGCGGAAGGTCTGGAAATACAGGAAGTGATCGCTCACTTCTTTTCGACGATGTACTCCTCGATGGGTGTTCCGCTAACCCCGGAAATCCAGCAGGTCATCGCGATCTTCCAGGCATACTTCCCGGCAATTGCGGCCTTGTCCTGGTACCTTATGGTTCTGGTCAACGCCATGATTGCACAGGCAATTCTAGTGCGCGCAGGCCAAAACCTGCGCCCGACGCCTTCACTGGCATCGCTTGAATTACCTGGCTGGTCGCTTTTTGCGTTTGCCCTGGCCGGGGCATCCATCGCGTTTGGCGATGGCAACCTGGCCTATATCGCACGCAACGTCGCGGTTGTATTGGCGGTGCCGTTCCTGTTTCAGGGCCTGGCGCTAATACACGGGCAGGCAGCCCGATGGCCGCAAAAACGTTTGATATTGACGGTATTTTATATCGTCGCGGTTCTGTCTAGCTGGTCGTTTATCGCGATTTGCGGACTTGGAATTGTTGAGCATTTAATCAGGCTGCGGGGGAACCAACCGATGACCCGTAGCAATGAGGAGGATCGGTGATGGAAGTTATTCTGCTCCAGCGGGTGGAAAAACTCGGCCAGATGGGTGACGTTGTCACCGTGAAGCCGGGCCACGCCCGCAACCGCCTGCTGCCCCAGGGCATGGCCCTGCGCGCAACCAAGGCAAACATTGCTGTGTTCGAAGCACAGAAAGCCCAGCTTGAAGCTGACAACCTTGAACGTCGTAGCGAAGCCGAAAAAGTTGCCGAAAGCCTCGGCACTCTGGCCGTTACCCTCGTTCGTCAGGCTTCTGACGTTGGTCAGCTTTACGGTTCGGTTACTGCCCGTGACATCGCGGTTGCCGTTACCGAAGCTGGTTGCACCATTTCGCGCGGTCAGGTTCGCCTGGATGCCCCGATCAAGACCCTGGGTCTGCATGACGTTACCATCGCTCTGCACCCGGAAGTCCTGATCACGGTTACCGCCAACGTTGCCCGTACCGAAGAAGACGCTGCAGAGCAGCTTCGTAAAGGTGCGGCCGTTCTGGGCACCATCGACGAGATGGAAGAAGAAGAAGCTCTCGCTGAAGAAGCATCCGAAGAAGAACTGGAAGCTGCTGGCGAAGAAGAAGCTGCTGAAGCCAACGCCTGATTGGTGTTGCCTTACAGGTTTCGGGAAACGGCGTATCCATACGGATGCGCCGTTTTCTTTTGCCCGGGGCGGAATTTTTCCTGCAAATGTAAAAAGTTGCCCCATGGCAGGACCTTTGCGGTTACGGTATACCCGCTATGACCACAATGGTTTTACACTTTCAGCTCAACAGGATGACTGATACCCTCCGCCATCATGAATGATCCCGAGCTCGATGCCCTGTTTGCACCTATGGATGCAGACGAAGGTGCAAACAACAGTACCCCCCTTGAACGCATGGCCCCTCATAACTTTGAGGCGGAGGCTGCGTTGCTGGGCGCTATCCTGAACAACAACGCCGCCTATGAGCGCGTGTCCGATATTTTGCGCCCGGAGCATTTCGCCGATGCCCGCCATGGCCGCATCTTCGAGGCATGTGGTAAGCTCATCGAACGTGGCCAGCTTGCCAACCCGGTGACGCTGTCGGCCTATTTCCGTCAGGATGAACATCTGGCCGAAATTGGTGGTCCGCAATACCTTGCCGAGCTGTCCAATAACATGGTTTCGGTCATCAATGCCGGCGACTATGGCAAACTGGTTTATGACCTGTATCTGCGCCGCGAACTGATTGATATTGGCGAAAATGTCGTCAATGAAGCCTATCAGTACGAACTTGACGCCGATGCCTCCAACCAGATCGAAAATGCCGAGCAGCGGCTGTTTTCCCTGGCAACGGCTGGGGCGGCGGAATCGGGCTTTGTTGCCTTTGGCCCGGCCCTGACCAAGGCGGTCGAAAATGTCGAACATGCCTATAAAAACGCTGGCAAGGTTGTCGGTGTTACCACCGGCCTTCGCGATATTGACCGCAAGTTGGGGGGGCTGCACCCTTCCGACCTTCTGATCCTGGCGGGTCGTCCGTCGATGGGTAAAACGGCACTGGCCATGAACGTGGCTTTTAACGCCGCGATTTCAGCCCACAAAAACCGCAGCAACCCCGAAGACCAGGATGACGAGCTTCGCACCGGGGCGATTGCTGTCTTCTCGCTTGAAATGGCGGCCGACCAGCTTGCCGGTCGTTTGCTGTCCCAGGCGGCCGAGGTTTCGGGCGACAATATGCGCCGAGGTGACCTGACCGAGGACGATTTTGAACGTCTCGTCATTGCCTCGCGCGAACTTAACACCGTTCCGCTTTATATCGACGATACGCCAGCCCTGCCGGTATCAACATTGCGTACCCGTTGCCGGCGTCTGAAACGCCAGCACGGTCTTGCCATGATCGTGGTTGACTATTTGCAGCTTCTTGCACCGCCAACCAACTTCCGTGGCGATGGCCGCGTGCAGGAAGTCTCGGAAATCACCCGTTCTCTCAAGGCAATCGCCAAGGAACTTGGCTGTCCGGTGCTTGCCCTCTCGCAGCTTTCGCGTGCGGTTGAACAGCGCGATGACAAACGTCCGCAGCTTTCCGACCTTCGTGAATCCGGCTCGATCGAGCAGGACGCCGACGTCGTGATGTTCATCTATCGTGAACAATATTACCTCGAACGTGCCGAACCTGCCCAGAAGCCAGAAGAATCCAACGAAAAATTCTCGGAACGCTATTCGCAGTGGCAGGAACGGTTGAACCACGTTTACAACACTGCCGAAGTTATTGTTGCCAAGCAGCGACATGGTCCGGTCGGTAACGTCCGCCTGTTCTTTGATGGTAACTACACCAAGTTTGGCGACCTTGATCATGTCGCCGAAGAATTTGAAGAATAACCCACTATGTACATAACGGGGTTTTAAGCCGATGAGCGTCCTTCCCGCCCCTGGCCGTGCGGCAGATTGCGCACAGCTGGAAATTAACCTGAAAGCAATCGCTGAGAACTATCAGCGCCTGCAGAAAACCTATACCGGCCGCACAATGGGCGCTGTGGTGAAGGCTGATGCATATGGGCTGGGTGCCAAGGCGATTGTGCCGGTTTTGAAAAAACAGGGCTGCCGC
The DNA here is from genome assembly GCF_002844375.1 of Thalassospira marina. Lineage (NCBI taxonomy): Bacteria > Pseudomonadati > Pseudomonadota > Alphaproteobacteria > Rhodospirillales > Thalassospiraceae > Thalassospira > Thalassospira marina. Next base: position 2,606,641 of record NZ_CP024199.1, read on the forward strand.
CTGTTTTTTGTGGCCCATGCCAACGAAGCCGCCGACCTGTTCCCGTTATTGCGGGGTGGCGGGCGCATTGCCGTCTTTAACGGCCTGATGCCCGGCGACGAAGAATTCTTCATCGAAAACGACGTGATCCCGGTTCTGAACGATCTGGGCCAAATCGAACGCTGGTCGAACCTGTGCCGCGAATATGAACGCCCGGCACCGGCCTTTATTCACCTTGATACCGGCATGAACCGCACGGGTCTGTCGCCGCGCGAACTGCAGGAACTGATCGAACGCCATTCGCAGTTGCTATATGGTTTCGAGAAGGCCGGTTATATGACCCACCCGGTCGCCGCCGACGAGGCCGATAACCCCATTACGCGCGAACAGTACGACCTGTTCATGAAATGGTATCGCCGCCTGCCCCCGGCCCCACGCGGATTTTGCAATTCGTCGGCCATTTTCCGCCACAAGGATTACCACCTTGAATTTTGCCGGCCGGGTTATGCCCTGTGGGGTGGCAACCCGACACCGGAAAAATCCAATCCGATGCGCAATGTGGTCACGTTAACAGCCAAGGTCCTGCAATTGCGTCAGATTGACACCGGTGAGTCGGTCGGATACGGTGCGTCCTGGCGGGCCGAACGGCCATCAAAGATTGCAACCATTGCTGCAGGTTATGCCGATGGCTGGTTGCGTCATCTTTCCAATGTCGGGAAACTTAAAATCGGCGGAATCGCAACGCCCATGGTAGGACGTGTTTCCATGGATGCCTTTGGCATTGATGTAACCGACCTTCCCGAAGGCAAGCTGAAACCGGGTGATGACGTTACCCTGCTTGGCAAAGACTGCACTGTTGATGATATTGGCACCATGTCCGGTACCATCGGCTATGAAATCCTGACCTCGCTTGGTCATCGTTATCAGCGGGTTTACACCGAAGGCTGACCGGCCCGGGCATTTGCCCGCCGATTGCCAAAAACAAGGGAATAACGCCCCAGATGCCGATCTTAGCGCCGGTAGGCCGGATATTTCTTGCATTTCTGGCTGTTGTCGGCCGGGTAACCGTTTTCGCAGCAAAAACACTTTTGCATTGCGTGACGCCGCGTTTCTATTTCCGGCTGATCTTCAAGCAGATGTGCGAAATCGGCTATTATTCGCTGCCGGTTGTTGCCATGACCACGCTGTTTGCCGGTATGGTGCTTGCCCTGCAAAGCTATTCCGGCTTTTCGCGTTTTTCGGCCGAAAGTGCAGTTGCCACCGTGGTTGTCATTTCCATGACCCGCGAACTTGGCCCGGTTTTGGCCGGCCTTATGGTTGCGGGCCGCGTGGGTGCGGCGATTGCCGCTGAAATCGGCACCATGCGGGTTACCGAACAGATCGACGCGCTGGTAACCCTTTCGACGAACCCGTTTAAATATCTGGTTGTGCCGCGTGTGATTGCCGGTCTGATAACCCTGCCGATCCTGGTTTTCATTGGCGATATTATTGGCGTTCTGGGTGGTTACACCGTTGGTGTGAACAAACTGTCCTTCAATTCCGGTTCCTATATCCAAAACACGTTTCAGTATCTTGAAACGCTGGATGTGGTCTCGGGTCTGGTCAAGGCCGCGGCGTTTGGTTTCATCATTACGCTGATGGGCTGCTATCAGGGCTATCATTCACGCGGCGGCGCACAGGGCGTTGGACAGGCTACCACGAATGCCGTGGTTTCCAGCTCCATCCTGATCCTGATCGCCAACTATATCGTGACCGAACTGTTCTTCGTTCGCTAAGCGGGGCCGCAAAACATGTCTGACAGCCCGAAAATCAGCCTGACTGACCTGCATAAAGGCTTTGGCCCCAAAAAGGTGCTTCAGGGGGTTAACCTGAATGTTGCCGCAGGCGAATCTGTCGCCATCATTGGCGGTTCGGGCACCGGTAAATCCGTTACGCTAAAATGCATTCTGGGTCTTCTTACGCCGGACAGTGGCTCGATCAAAATTGATGGTGTCGAAATGGTTGGCGCAGACCGCAAGGCCCATGATGCCATGCTGGCCAAAACCGGCATGCTGTTTCAGGGTGCCGCCCTGTTTGATTCGCTATCGGTCTGGGAAAATGTCGCCTTCGGCCTGATCGAAGGCCAGGGCATTGCCCGCAAGGAAGCCCGCGAAATTGCCATTAAACGCCTGGCCGATGTGGGCCTGGGTGGTGAAATTGCATCGCTGTCGCCCGCATCGCTTTCGGGTGGAATGCAAAAACGTGTCGGCCTTGCCCGCGCCATTGCCACCGAACCCGAAATTCTGTTTTTTGACGAGCCGACCACCGGCATCGACCCGATCATGGGTGACGTCATCAATGATCTGATCGTCAAATGCACCCGCGAACTAGGGGCCTGTGCCCTTACCATTACCCATGATATGGCAAGTGCGCGCAAAATTGCCGATCGCATCGCCTTTCTTTACAAAGGCACGATCATTTGGGATGGCCCGGTGGCCGATGTTGAAAACAGCGACAATCCCTATTTGCAGCAATTCATTTCCGGCAACACCGAAGGTCCGCTTGACCTTGATCTAAAGCATCTTTAATCCCGGCATCTGATTGCGTATCGTCACACCTGCACCTGCCTGCAGGCGTCCACGCCCCTGACCGCAGCCATCACTGGCCTCCAAGGGTCTTTGGCGGCAGGGTGCGATCAGACCGTGAACCAGACATTTCAAAATCCAGCGGAGCTTTTCGTGGCAAAAACCCAAAGCCGTTTCATCTGCCAGAATTGCGGTGCCGAATACCGGAAATGGACGGGCCATTGCGATGCCTGCGATGCCTGGAACACCATCGAGGAAGAACGCATCGAAGCCGGGCCGAAGGCAACAGGTGGCATCACCACCGGTGCGCGCGGCAAGCAACTGGATTTTGTTGCCCTTGAAGGTGAAAGTGCGCGCCCGCCCCGCATCATTACCGGCATTACCGAACTGGACCGTGCCTGTGGCGGCGGCCTTGTTCCCGGTTCTGCCCTGCTGGTTGGCGGCGACCCCGGCATTGGTAAATCCACGATCCTGCTGCAGGCGGTTGGGGTGTTGGCCGCGCGACATAAATGCGCCTATATCTCGGGCGAAGAAGCGGTTGACCAAGTGCGTATGCGTGCTGCCCGCCTTGGCCTTGAAAAATCCAAGGTCGATTTCGCCGCTGCCACCAGCCTGCGCGATATTATTTCAACGCTGGATCAAAGCAGCCACGAAGTGGTGGTTATCGACTCCATCCAGACCATGTATGCCGACACCCTTGATAGCGCACCGGGAACGGTATCGCAGGTGCGTGCCTGCGCGCTGGAGCTGATCCGCCTGGCAAAGCGCAAAGGCTTTGCCGTGATCCTGGTGGGCCATGTCACCAAGGAAGGGCAAATTGCCGGCCCCCGTGTGCTGGAACATATGGTTGATACCGTTCTGTATTTTGAAGGCGAACGCGGCCACCAGTTCCGCATCCTGCGTGCGGTGAAAAACCGTTTCGGCGCCACCGATGAAATTGGCGTTTTTGAAATGGGCGATGCCGGGCTGGTAGAAGTTCCCAATCCTTCTGCGCTGTTTCTGGCCGACCGTGACGCCCCGGTTAGCGGCACCGCCGTTTTCGCCGGGTTAGAGGGCACCCGCCCGATGCTGGTTGAAATCCAGGCGCTGGTGGCGCAATCGGCACTGGCAACGCCGCGCCGTGCCGTTGTTGGCTGGGATTCCGCGCGCATGAACATGATTTTGGCCGTCCTTGATGCCCGTTGCGGTCTGCCGCTGAGCCAGTTTGACGTTTACCTGAATGTCGCAGGTGGCCTGCGTGTTGGCGAGCCTGCCGCCGACCTTGCCGTGGCATCAGCCCTGATATCGGCCGTGGCCGATGTGCCCGTCCCCGCAGAAACGGTTATCGTTGGTGAAATTGGCCTGTCAGGCGAAGTGCGCCCCGTCGGCCAGATCGAAGCCCGCCTGAAAGAAGCCGCCAAACTGGGCTTTGCCAATGGCTATATCCCGCGGCACGGCCAGAACGCTAAAAAGAAGCTGAGCATAAAGGGCCTGAAACAGGTTGAAATCAGCCATCTTCAGGATTTGGTAAATTTATTCGGTCAGGATGTCCGTGAAAAGGTGCGTCCGCGCGAAGGCATGTATTAACCCTGCCCGCTGCCCGCCGCACCCTTGGGGACTTTTCCGATCATTTCAGCTTTCGATAATACCGGCTATGCCGCCTTTCCGCGATACGCGGATCGATAACAGGACCAACACAGAATGGACTTTTCCTTCCTCTCAGAACTGGGTGCCAGAGACGTTTTTGATCTGGTTGTGGTGGCGATTGTCCTACTGTCGGGCCTGTTTGCATTCTTTCGCGGCTTTGTGCATGAAAGCCTTTCCATGCTGGGCTGGGTTGGTGCCGGTGTTACGGCCCTTTATGGCTATCCGGTTGCCCGCCCCTATGTCCGCGAACTGATCCCTTCCCAACTGATTGCCGATCTTGCCACGGGCATTGGCCTGTTTGTGCTGTCCTATCTGATTTTTTCCTTCATCAGCGGGCGCATCGCAAAGGCCGTGCAAAATTCCGGGCTTGATAGCCTTGATAGCACCCTTGGCTTCATTTTCGGGCTGGTGCGGGGTGGTCTGGTGGTGTGTATTGCCTATCTGGCCCTGTCATGGCTTATGCCCCCTTCACAACAACCCGAATGGGTGCAAACCGCGCGCACCCGCCCGGTTTTGCAGGAGGGTGCCTATTTGCTCAAGGCTGCCATGCCTGATGCGCTGTTTGACAATACCGCCGAAGAAATCGCCCGTACCCAGCGCGAGGCCGATGCACGCGATGAAACCTACCGCAAATTGCTGGGCCCAACGCCAAAAGCCAGGGAATCCGCGCCAATTGAGGGCTACACCCAGGAAGAAATTGATGCCAAAAACCGTTTGATCGATGCTGTAACCCAGCAATAGTTTTTGGCAGCACCACCTTCGCGCGGTGCACAAAATGATTTTAAACAGCATTGGCAGGCACCTGACCCGCAAAAGGTTCTGGACCAAACCCCCAAAAGCGTTATACAACGCCCTCGCGCGAAGATATGGATTGCCCCTGGTGGTGATCCCCAACGAGTGAGGCGTCGGGATTTCGTTAACGCGTGCGGCATCCGATAGACGCCACCGGCGAGAGAGCGGAACCCACTCATGCTGACCACCAACCCATTTGATGACGACAAGCTACGCGAAGAGTGTGGCGTATTTGGCGTTTTTGGCTCGTCCGATGCGGCAGCCCTAACGGCACTTGGCCTTCATGCCCTTCAGCATCGCGGCCAGGAAGCGGCCGGTATCGTTGCCTACGATGGTTCTGACTTTCCCGCCCACCGGGCGTCAGGCCAGGTTGGCGATATTTTCGGATCCCAGGACGTAATCGAAAGCCTGCCCGGCCATCGCGCCGTTGGCCATGTGCGGTATTCCACCGCAGGCGGCAAAGGCCTTCGCAATGTGCAGCCCCTGTTCGCCGATTTTGAATTTGGTGGCCTGGCGATTGCCCATAACGGCAACCTGACCAACGCCCTTGCCGTGCGTGACCGTCTTGTGCGTCGTGGCTCCATTTTCCAATCCACGGCCGATACCGAAGTTTTCATTCACCTGATCGCAACCAGCCTTTACGAAAAGATCGTCGATCGCCTGATCGATGCACTGCGTCAGGTCGAAGGGGCGTACAGCCTGGTAGTCATGACCCAGAAAAAGCTGATCGGTGTGCGTGACCCGTTAGGTGTGCGTCCGCTGGTGCTGGGCAAACTGCACGACTCCTACATCTTTTCATCGGAAACGGTTGGCCTTGATATCGTTGGCGCGGAATTCATTCGCGACGTCGAACCGGGCGAAATCGTCGAAATCACCGATGAAGGCATTCGTTCGATCAAGCCGTTCAAACCGGTCAAATCGCGCTTCTGCATTTTTGAACATGTTTACTTCGCCCGCCCCGACAGCATTGTCGAAGGCACAAGCGTTTATGACGTGCGCAAAAATATCGGCCGCGAACTGGCCCGTGAATCCGCCGTTGATGCCGATGTTGTCGTTCCGATCCCCGATTCAGGCGTGCCTTCCGCACTTGGTTATGCCGAAGAATCCGGTATCCCGTTTGAACTGGGCATCATCCGCAACCATTATGTCGGCCGGACCTTTATTGAACCGACCGACCAGATCCGCCACCTTGGCGTGAAGCTGAAACACAACGCTAACCCCGGCAAGCTGAAGGGCAAGCGCGTTGTGCTGGTTGATGATTCCATCGTGCGCGGTACGACTTCGACCAAAATCGTTGAACTGGTCCGTCAGGCCGGTGCGGCCGAGGTGCATATGCGTATCACCAGCCCGCCCACAGCCCATCCTTGCTTCTATGGTGTTGATACACCGTCGAAGGAAAAGCTGATGGCGGCGAACCACAAGATCGACGAAATGGCGAAAATGATCGGCGTTGACAGCCTTGCGTTCGTCAGTATTGACGGGCTTTACCGTGCAACCGGCCTTCCGGGCCGTGATGCCGAAAACCCGGCTTTCTGTGATGCCTGCTTCACCGGCGATTATCCGATCCGCCTGGTGGATCACACCGCCGAAGAAAACAAAAACCGCAAGCTTTCACAGCTTGTTGAAAGACGTACTGCATGAGTGCGCAAAAGCGTCTTGAAGGCAAGATTGCACTGGTTACCGGGGCATCGCACGGCATTGGCCGTGCGATTGCCAAACGCTACGCCGCCGAAGGTGCCACCGTCATTGCGCTGGGCCGCAATGTCGGCGCGCTCGAAGAACTCGACGATGAAATCCGCGAAGAAGGCGGCAAAGCCGTTCTTCTGCCGCTTGATCTGACGATGTATGAAAAGATCGATGCGATGGGTGCGTCGATCTATGAACGCTTTGGCAAGCTTGACATCGTTGTTGGCAATGCCGCCGTTCTGGGCGAACTGGCACCGGTTGGGCATATTGATACGCAGATGTTTGAAAACACCTTTGCTGTCAATGTCACCGCCAATTTCCGCCTGATCCGCAGTGTCGACAAGCTGTTGCGTTTTTCCGATGCCGGCCGCGCCATTTTCCTGACTTCCGGTGCATCGGCCAATGGCCGGGCCTATTGGGGGCTTTATGCCTCGACCAAGGCCGCGCTTGAATCCCTGGTGCTGTCCTATGCCCAGGAAATGGAAGACACCAAGGTTAAGGTCAATCTGGTTAATCCGGGCCGCATCCGCACCACAATGCGTGCAACCGCCTATCCCGGTGAAGACCCGCAAACCCTGCCGACTGCCGAAACCATCACCGATATTTTCGTTGATCTGGCAGCCGATGATTGCAGCCATCACGGCGAAATCCTCAAGGCTTGATAAGAAGCCTTTTGCGTTTCACTGCTGCAGATACACAAAACGGGCCGCTTTGTTGGCCCGTTTTATTTTTGGCATCTATCAAGCAAAACCAAACCGAAACCTATTCAGCCGTTTGCATCCCCAGCCGCGAAAGAACCCACCGTTCGGCAAAAACAACCAGCTGGTAAAACACGACAGACAAAATGACTGACAGCACAGCCACCGTCCAGATCATGCCGTAATCCATATAGCCACGGGACTGGTTTAACAAATTGCCCAGCCCCCTGCCCGTCGCCAGCCACTGCGCAATCATGACACCCAATAGCGCGCGCGGCACTGTCAAACGGGTGGCAGCAAACAGATAGGGCAATGATGCCGGGATCGTCACCATGCGCATTTCCTGCCAGGCCGATGCCCCATAAGCCCGCGGCACATCACGCGCGCCCTTGGGCACCAGGGCAATGCCCTGTGCCAGCGTTACAAAGGCAGGAAAGAAGGTTACCGAAATCGTCACCCACAATGTCAGCGACGTTCCCCGCCCCAGCAACAGCACCAGAAGCGGCGTTAACGCCACCAGCGGCATTGTTTGCGTGACCAGCGCAACCGGCATCAGGGCATTTAAGATACGTGGGTAAAGCCGTGTGGAAATTGCCAGTACAAACGCCACAGCCAAGCCCGCAGCCATCCCGGCAAAGGTAATGGGCAATGTTTCGGCAACTGCCTGCCACAGACGCCCCTGCGCATTTGCCGACGATGGTGCATAAAACAGATAATTCACCACCCCCAACGGGGTTTTCGCAATCATATCAGGTACGGATAACAGCCGGATAAACAACCACCACAACCCAAACGGCAAGGCACATGCCCCTGCCAGCAAGGCAATGCGGGCAAACGGCCCCTGTGCGCCAATCTGGCTATCGGGTATTGCCGTATTCATCGTAACAGCCCGGCTGGCCCCCAAAAACCGCTCCGATAACAGCGCAAAGACCAGATAGCTTAACCCGGCAATCAGGGTAGCAAGCAGGCCAATACCCCATAAACGGTCCGGTTCGGCACGGCCAAGTGACCCCAGCAAATAGGCGCCAAGGCCCCAGCGCCCCCCGCCACCAAATTCGGCCAGGATGGCCCCTAAAACCGCATTGGGGGCTGCCACACGAAAACCCGACAAAATGGAAGGCACAGCACCGCGCAATTGCACCAGGCGCATCACCGCCCAGTTTCCCCCACCATAGGCTCGAACAACATCGATTGCACGGCTGTCAGCCTGGCTTAGGCCAATGACCGTGGCCGTCATGGTGACAAAATAAACACCCAGTGTCGCCAGCACGACACGCGGCGTCATTCCCGACAGAGTCAGAGTCAGAATTGGGGCAATGGCAATGGGTGGCAGGGCAAAAATGGCAATATTCACCCCGCGCCATAACCGCAGGGCCACCGGTGACATGGCAAAAATAATACCCGCTCCAACCCCCAACAGATTGCCAAAAACAAAACCCAGCCCCGAACCGTAAAGGGTCGCCATAATATGCTGGGGGTAATCCGCACGATCCACCCACAGCCGGATCAGAATTTCGGAAAAGCCAGGCAGCGCCCCACCCGCAACCAGATCAAGCCTGCCAACGATTTCCCAAATCACCAGCAGGCCAATCGTCGCGACAATGCCCTTCAAGTGCCCGTCCTTATTCAACGACATGCAGCACCTCGGCGACTTCATCACACATCTGGTGAAATTCGGGGTCGGAAAACAGCGTTTCATCACGCGGCCGGTCAAAGGGCACATCAATAATCGCGGCAATACGCCCCGGTTTCGAATGCATCACAACAATGCGGTCTGCCAGAAACACCGCCTCGTCTATCCCGTGCGTTACCAAAAGCGCGGTTGCGCCGGTTTCGGCCCATATGCGTTGAAGCTCCAGGTTCATTTGCCGACGCAAAATCTGGTCAAGCGCGCCAAACGGTTCGTCAAGGAACAGAACCTTGGGATGCGTCACAAGGGCCCGCGCAATGGCAACGCGCTGGCGCATTCCGCCCGAAAGCTCGCCCGGCAGCGAATTTTCAAAACCTTTCAGGCCAACAAGGTCGATCATCGCCTGAACCTGTTCCTGATGGTCACGGGGTTTACGGCCCAAAACCTCCAGCGGCACTTCGATATTTTTGCGCACGCTGCGCCAGGGCAACAATGCAGCATCCTGAAAGGCGACACCGGTCAAGCCTGCCCGGCTGGCATCACGCGGGGCCTGCCCTTCAAGCAGCACTTCGCCGCTATCGGCATTTTCAAGGCCAAGGGCGATACGCATCACCGTGGATTTGCCACAGCCCGACGGCCCGATAATTGCAGTAAAAGAACCAGCCGGGCAGCTCAGGGATACATCCCTGAGCGCCTCAACCGTTTTGCCACGGCCCCGAAAGGTTTTGCTGAGCGCAGAAAGCTTAATCCCGTCGGGGGCCATGATCAGATCTCCTCAAGCAGCGTGGTATCAAACATGTCCCGCGTGCCTTTAATGCCGATCTGGCCCAGCGCGGAAAGGCAGGCTTCAATATCGTTTTCCGACATGCTGAAAACGCCATTCGGGCTTTCAATCAGCGGCTTTTGCGCTGTGTTGAAATAAACTTCGTTATCAATGGTCCGGCCCGTACCTTTAAACCAGCTATCTTTCCATTGCGGCGGATAAACCGCCGGGTCCGCCAGGTTTTCCGTCCATCCCTTGCGCGATGCCCGCAGCCATGCCACCAGTTCCTTGCGTTTGGATTTCAGTACTTCTTCCGTCACAACAACGGTGTCGTTGAAAATGGTAAAGCCAAAATCATAAAGCAGGAAGGAAGTGGCTTCCTTGCCCTGCTGAGAAATGGTGTAGGGAACGTTGGTGGTGAAATCCAGGCTGGCATCGATCTCACCGCGCAAAAGCGGCGTCGGGTCATAGGCATAGGGCACAATATTCACATCAGCCTTGTCGATGCCATTCATCTTAAGCATGGCTTCAACCGAAATCACATTGACCGGTGGCACCGCCAGCGTTTTGCCAACCAGATCGGCTGGCTTGGTGATCGGGTTCGATTTCAGCGACACAATGCCAATCGGGTTTTTCTGGTATTGCGCACCAATAATTTTAAAAGGTGCGCCCTGTTCGGCAATCGCCTTGATGGTTGTATCAGGTGTCGTCAGGGTCAAATCCGCACGATTGGCAATGATCGTGCTTTCCGGGATCACGTCAGGCCCACCTGAAACATATTCAAGATCAAGCCCTTCATCGCTGTAATATCCCTTGTCCATCGCAAGGAAATATCCCGAAAATTCGGCATCATTGATCCAGGATGCCTGCATCACAAATGGCGATGCGGCCCGTGCGCCAAACGGGCGGAATGACATGGCCGAAGCCGCAACCCCTGCCGCCGCGACGCCCAGAAAATGGCGGCGATTTAAACGTAACGTCATCGAAAGTCTCCTTGATATGGCGTTCAGGCAAGACCCTGAATGCGCTGAAGCTCCTGAAGGGGGGGCGTTTGCTCTATTTGTTTTGGGTCCAGAAGCGGCCATTTCACGCCGCTGGGACGTTTGGCTCTGCGGCCAATTTCATGCATGCAGGTTGGTGTCGCGATACGGTCGACCAGAATATCGGTTTCGGAAGGCTGCAACTGGTCCTGGACCACCTGCACATCGTGAACAACCGCCGTAACCGGCGTTGCCTCGTCCACCAGGCCAAGGTCGGTAAACATGCCCCATTCCAGATCAAAGAAACCATGCCCCTTGCCGAAACGAACCCCGTTAACCGACACCGCCGATGCTCCGGTCACCATGAAATCAAACCGTGCACGCCGCGCGATTTCCTCAAGCGTGATCGGGCGACCGAAATGCTCCATACCATCCAGCCAGGAGGCGTAAAGGGCCGCCCCTTCGGGCACCATTCCTGGCTCGATCAGCAAAAATCCGCGATAAATGCCATAGGTGGACATGACAAAGGATTTGCCATCTTCGATCATGCGACGGCGCAAATCAGCCAAGCAGTTATCAGGCGTAATGAACGCAAATTCAGACTTCTGATAGGCTTCCTCTGCCACAACCCGGTCAACTGCGGCTTCCGATCCCTCAAAATCCGGGATGACCTCCGCGAAATTCAGATGAAACCGGGTATCCGGTCTGGCTACGTCATGCAGCTTGGTCCATATTCTTTCGCGTATCACCTTGGAGGTTGACATTTTGCAATCCCGCATCGTTTCATTAATCAGCGTTTCACTGTTTCAAAAATAAGAAACTGTTGTTTCAAACGTCAAGCAGAATTTGTCACGCCCCCAATCTCAAGGGACTAAAATGGCCTCGCGACTTATCCTTAGAATTCACGAAAAACAGGCAAAACTGACCAGCGCGGAAAAGAAGATTGCGCAGGTTATCCTGGAAAATCATGATATTATTGAAACACATACGGCAACCGAGCTTGCCAATATGGCCGGTGTTTCAAAGGCGACGACGGCACGTTTTTTTCGCACCCTGGGCTATGCCGATTTTGAAGAAATACGGTTGCAAGCACGCGATGAACGCAACCGAAAACAACCCTATCGTCAAACAGTTGTTTCAAACGCACCAAACGTTTTGGGCCGTTCCATTGGTGATCATCTGGAACTTGAATTACGCAATCTGACCCGTTCTTTTGAAGAACTCAGCTCGCACAAGCTGATTGAAACCGCCGAAATTTTATCATCAGCACCGCGCATCTGGTTTTTGGGTTTTGGCGCCGAAGATGGTGTGGCCCGAGTCGGTCGTGCCATGTTGTCGCGGCTGCGCCACGATGTGCATTATATTTCCGGCATTGGCGAGGATTGGTCCAGCGACCTGGCAATGGCCGGTCCGCGCGATGCCCTGGTGCTGTTAACGCTTGATACACGGCCCAAAATCATGCGGTCGATCATCTCCTATGCCCGCACATCACGCATGCGCATCATCACCATCACCGCACATGGATATGAACGCCAGGCTTCGCGCTTTTCCGAGGTTGTCCTGCCCTGCCATGTCGCGAATTACGGCCTGCTGCCCACCCACGCCACCATGCTGTCCATGTTGCGCTTGGTTGGCATCACCTATGCGGGCAAACATCCCGAAGCCGTTAAACAGCGTGCCGAAACACTTGATGCCATCATCGAAGAACTCGACATGATGGAATGAAACAACGGCGCACGGCCCCCATTCGAGCGACTGCCCGTCAATAAGCCGACCAGAAACGAAAAAGGGCCGCCAAATCGGCAGCCCTTTTTTCTGAAATCCTTATCCCCGCCGCTTCTTTTTGGCATAGGGGTTATCGCTGCTGCGCAGGAAGATACGGATCGGAACGCCCGGCATATCAAAATCGTCACGCAGGCCATTAATCAGGTAGCGCGTGTAGCTTTCCGGCAGCTCCGCCGCCTTCGAGCAGTTGATAAAGAAGCTTGGCGGACGCGATTTCGCCTGGGTCATGTACCGCAGACGGATACGACGGCCCGAAATAACCGGCGGCAAATGGCGTTCGGTAATCGCTTCAAGCCAGCGGTTAAGCTGCGAGGTCGGGATGCGGCGGCTCCAGATATCATAAATATCCAGAACGGTCGGCATCAGGCGGTCCGTTCCGCGCCCGGTCAGGGCCGAGAATGTCAGGATCGGAATACCACGCGCCTGGGCAAAGCTGCTATCAAGCTTGTCGCGCAGGGCCTGCATCACACCGGCCTTATCAACGACCGAATCCCATTTATTGACCGCGATAATCAGCGCGCGGCCTTCTTCAAGCACCATGCGGGCAATCGTCAGGTCCTGCTTGTCGATGGTGTTGGTGGCGTCAAGCATGATGACAACCACCTGCGCATAGCGGATCACGCGCAGCGTATCGCCCACCGAAAGCTTTTCGACGCGATCATCGATCTTCTTTTTACGGCGCATACCCGCCGTATCGACCAGACGGATCGGGCGCCCTTCATAGGACCAGTCCACCGCAATGGCATCACGGGTCAGGCCAGCCTGCGGGCCGGTCATGACACGGTTTTCACCCAGAAGCTGGTTAAGAAGCGTTGATTTACCCACATTCGGGCGGCCAACAATCGCCAGCTGGATTTTGGAATTATCGCGAAAAACGGTCGGCTCGTCGCCTTCGTCTTCTTCATATTCCTCGTCATAGCTGATTTCAAAGGACGGGAATTTCTCGCCACCACCCTCGGTCGCGGCCGCAATCTCGGCCTGCCAGGCAGCATCTTCGTCTTCGTCGTCATCTTCAAAATCGGCGTCAATCGCACTGATATCGCCCTGCTGGCGCGCCTTGCGCTGCTTGTCGCGATATTCTTCCCAATGCGGCAGCATGATATCGATCAGCAATTCCATGCCTAGGCCGTGTTCAGCCGAAATCGGCGCAACATCGCCCAGGCCAAGGCCATAGGCCTCGTAAAGGCCCGGGTCCTGGTCGCGGCCTTCATGTTTGTTGGCAATCACATATACCGGCTTTTTGCGCTTGCGCAGCCAGTCGGCAAAATGGTTGTCCAGCGGGGTCAGGCCCGCACGGGCATCAACCAGAAACAGCGCCAGATCGCATTCATCAAACGCCATTTCACTTTGCTGGCGCATTTTGCCTTCGATCGAATCATCGAATGCTTCTTCAAGGCCTGCCGTATCGATCACCTCGAAATGCATATGGCCCAGCCGCGCCTTGCCATAACGGCGGTCGCGCGTCACACCGGGCTGGTCATCGACAATCGCCAGCTTCTTGCCAACCAGGCGGTTAAACAGGGTCGATTTCCCGACATTCGGGCGACCGATAATGGCTACTTTCAAGGACATCTGACTACAGACTCTTTATAAAAACGGCGATGTGCGCCACGATAAATATCGGTGGCGCACCCGCAAAAAACAGGGAAAGGCAAAGCCCTTCAAATCATATAATGGTCAAGACCCTAGCGATAGGCAACCAGCGTCGCGTTCGCTGTCAGGAAATAGAGCATATCCCCGGCAACAACAGGCGGCAACGTAACCGGTCCGGGCAGGGTATCGGTCCCCAGCACCTTTCCATCGTAAGGCGAAATCGTTTCCACCTGGCCCTGCTCGTTACCGACGATCAAACGATCACCCGCCAGAACCGGTCCAGTCCAGACCATCGCCTCGCTCTGATCTTCGGGATCAACATAGCGCGGCAAAGTCGACACCCATTTAACCCGTCCCGAGCGCCGCTGCAAGGCAATCAGGTCGTTGGTATTCGATAGCAGGAATACATAATTGCCGGCCACCCAGGGTGACTGGATGCCGCCTTCTTCAAGTTCCCACAAACGCACACCGGTACGAAGGTCAATTGCAACCGTCAGGCCGGAATTGCTGGTGGCAATAACGAGATCATTATCGATCACCGGCAAACCGCGAATATCGGCAATTGCCGAAACCGCATCGGTCCGCCCGGCAGACGCCAGCGTATCAGACCAGATCACCTGGCCGTTTTCCACACGCAGGGCATAAAGCTCGCCGGTGCTATAGGCGGAAATCACAACGCCCTGGTCAACAGCCGGACTGGCCCCACCAATAAAGGTTGCCCCTTCGGACGCACCACGGTGGTTCCACAGGATTTCCCCGCTATAGGCATTCAGCGCCACGGTCTGGTTATCAACCGTGATCACGAAAACGCGGCCACCGCGCACCGTCGGCGCAGCGCGCATCGGTGCGGTAAGGGTGGTGCGCCATTTGACTTCGGCAGTCGCCGCATCAATGGCAACAACTTCAGCAAAGCCGGTGGTCGCATAAACCATGCCATCGGCATAGGCCAGACCGGAGCCCAGAAGGGTGCTGTCACCTTCCTGGTCCGGGGCAATATCCACATCCCAAATCTGCTTACCGGTTTTCGCACTAAAGGCGCGCACTTCGGCGTCGGCATCAATGGTAAAGATCACGCCCTTGGCAACAACCGGCTGGTTTAACAGCAGGTCTTCATCAAGCGAACCGGTGCCAATGCTGCTTGACCATTGCTGCTTCATGGTATCGTTATCAAATGCCAGATGCTGCAACGAATGGCTTGGAACACCGCCATTCTGCGGCCAGTCTTCCTGTACCTGCGGCTGGGGCAGAACAACCTTCTGATCCGTCAGGCCGGGGTCAGGCTCAATCGTGCTTTGCAGGGACAAAACGGCAAGGCGCTCGCCCGGAAGCGGCGGCTCTTCGGATTCACCCATCCAGCTGGAACAGCCGGAAACAAGAACGGCAAGACCCAATACACAAAAAGCGGATTTAAAACGGTCCAGACGGTGTAATTGCAAAACCATATCCTTTAATCCTGTCCCGGCAGGTATCCAAAAAGATGAGCAAACGCTCCAAGGCAAATCAGGCCTTGATCGCCTTCAGAAGTTCGCTGGCACGGCCGCGCATGTCTGCCGGTGCCGTTTTATCATCGGCAAGTTCGGTCAGAAGCGATTTTGCCTCGTCCTTTTTACCGGCTGCAATATTAAGAACCGCCATCATCTCGCGGGCCGAGTGATACCAGGTATTTTCCGGCACAGCTATCGGCTTCAAACGTGCGATCAGGGCATCGGCATTGTCCGCAGTGCCGCTATTCATGGCAATCTGCACAACAGCCAGATCACGGTAAACCTTGTCAACGTCGCTATCTGAGGCAATCGCCTCAAGCTCGGTCACAGCCTTTGCCGTTTCGTTCTGGCTCAGGAAAATGCGGGCCTTCTGGAAATGGCCCAGCGCGACAAAGCCGTCATCGCCCTTGGCAATGATGGTGTCAAACGCATCAAGGGCAGCCTGGCTTTTATCCGGGCCAGCATTGACCAGTTCCAGCGCATTGGCAAAGCGCGTACCGTTTTCAATACGGGTGGAATGCTCATAACTTTTCCAGCCCTCGCGACCCGCAACGCCCAGAACAATAACGGCTGCCACGGCAACAACCACCTTGCCGTATTTGCGCCAAAGGCGCTCTGTGCGCTCGCGCTTGAGGTCTTCTTCGACTTCCTGGAAAATATCGACCACGAAACCCGCTCCAATTCGATCAAAATAAAGCGGGCACCTGCCCGCCAGTCAGAATAAAATGACGGCAAGGATTTAACGCGCCACTGCCCAAGGGGTCAAGGGCGCTGCGCAGTTCAGGTGCAATTTAACCGCACCGGGGGCGAAATTGGCCGCTTTTCACGCAACCTGCGGGCAAATCGGGGCTTTCCCGGCAATTTTTTCACCCTGCACGCGCGCTGAGCGCCCAGCCTTGACGCTTGCATAAACACGCCGCTCGCAATTATTGCCTGCCAGCACAACATAAATAACCGCAAAGCAGCGGATTCCGCCCGCAACACCCATACTGGCGCAACAGGCAATTTAACCGGCACAGAACTTGCTTTGTTTGCTATGAAAGTTTTGGGGAACAGATCATTGCAACCGTAACCCGGCAAAATTGTCCGGGATGCATAGGGGTAGAACCGCATGAAGGCGACATTTATGCACGCAAACCAGGCGCAAGCCCGCCATGAAGGCCCCCTGCATGGCATTGCAAGGCGCGTGCGGGGCTGTGCGGTTGGCGTAACAATGCTTTCTGCGTTTTCCGGTCTTACTGCCTGTGCTGCCTTTGACGACACGGTTGCCACCGCTACCGGGACGGATCTTTTGACTGCGACACAATGGTATATCGCCCTTGATGTCGTCTCGATCATCAATACCGACAAAACCATTGTCGATCATATCGTTTCCATGTCCACCGGGCGCGATTGCTCCACCGTGCGATCAAGCATGGGCGAGCCCTATTGCAAAACCGACCCGATCCCCGAACCACCGCTTTACTGCTATCGCAGCCTGGCCGCTGTTACCTGCTATGCCACCCCGGACCCGTACAATACCGGCAAACGCCCGATTGACTGGCCCCCCACACGCGGGCGCAGCCTGTAAGGCGCCCGTCGCACCCGATTATGCCCCAGTCAAACCGCTAACGAAGTCGTGCAATCCCGGCACGCAGTCCCCAAAACACCTTTGCATCCTCCCGGCATTTAGCCTGCCCCTAAGTGGCGTATGCCCCTCGCCGCCTGCCTGCGATGGTGGCGGTTGCGGACACATTTGCAAATTTCCGCCCCCAGCCCATGGCAATAATTGCGTAAATGACCGGAAATTTACCAGCATGCCCGGCTTTGCGGCTTGAGGGGCCGTGCAAAGCGCGCTACCGTATTGGGGTGATTGTAAATCTTAAATGACAATCGGCCTTTCCACAGTCCGGAGAACGGCATGGGAACACTTCTGAATCTGGCGCAATACCGCAAAGGTAAAACTTTCGTCCATTTCAATCGGGCCGAACTTCAAAAACTGATGAATATCTATTCCCGGCAGGTGGCGGGTGGTGCGTGGCGTGATTACGCAATCGACCAACTTGATGGCATGGCCATGTTTTCCATGTTTCGATCCACTCACGAAAGTCCACTTTTCGCCGTGATCAAACTGCCCGCTGACCAAAAAAATGCCGGGCAATATCTTGCCCTTCACAGCGGCGTTAAAATCAAACAAAGTTCACAGCTTGAAACCATCCTGGAGGCGATTGAAAAACGCGCCAGCAAGGTGGTTCCGCTGTTTAAAAACCGCTAACAAAACCGGTCCCGTTGATGCGAAATTTCCGTTCTTACTGCCTTCCGCCCTGCCCGTCACACCTGTCTGGCAAACCTTTTCGCATGCTGATGCTTGTCGGTGTTGTTGGCGGTTTCGCCACAATGGCCGACATCACCAGCGCCCGGGCAGATTACAAGGAAGGTTACCTTGCCTATAAGGCGGGTAATTACAAAAGCGCGCTTCAACAATGGCAGGACGTCGCCAATAGCGACCCGCGTGCAGCCTATGCACTGGGGCTGATTTATTATCGCGGCAAAGTCGGCCGCACGGATTACGACAGTGCTGCAAAATGGTTTGGCGTGGCGGCCCGGGCCAATCACCCCAATGCCCTTTATTATATGGGGCTGCTATATCTTAATGGCTGGGGCGTTTCCTATGACCAGTTCAAAGCCACAGATTTTTTCAAACGTTCGCTGGATGCCAATGGTGATAATGCCGATGCCGCCTTCCTGCTGGCCGAACAATACATGCATGGCCGGGGTGCGATGCAAAATTATGTCGACGCGGCGCGCTATTACCTGAAAGCAGCCCAAATGGGCATGCCCGCCGGGCAATATATGATCGGGGCCATGTATGAACGCGGCTGGGGTGTTAACCCTGACCTGTCAGAAGCCTATTACTGGCTGCGCCTTTCAGCCCTGAAACCAATCAACACCCCACCAGGAACCGAGCTTGAGGCAGATCCCGGCAAGGCGATTGCCCTGTTGGAACAAAAACTGCGCCCCGAGGAAATCCGCCGGGTAGAAGACCGGCTGGGCACCAGCATTCACTGATGCCGGTCTGCCGCCGTCCCCGTATGGCGCCACGCAATGATAACGGCGCTAACATTGTTCTTGCACCATGGCGACGCTTAAGCCCCGAACACTTCAAAGAAAAAGGCCTTCGGGATCACCTCCCGAAGGCCTCGATGCTTTACCGGCAAAGGCGGCTTTAATCAGCTGAATGCCTCGTCCCAGGTGCCACGGGTGGCTGCCTTGGAATATTCGGTTGCGCGGTTTTCAAAGAAGTTGGTGTGCTCGACCGCATTCAGCATCGCATCCATCCACGGCAGCGGATTATCCTCGATGTGGTAGGTCGGCTCCAAGCCCAACTGGGTCAAACGGCGATCGGCAATATAGCGGATATACTTTTTGATATCATCCGGCGTCAGACCTTCAACGGCACCCGCCTCAAACGCCAGATCAATAAAGGCATCTTCGTGGGTCACGATGGTCTGGCAGGCTTCCAGCAAATCCGCCCGCATCGCATCATCCCAGATTTGCGGATTTTCGCGGGTAAAGGTCTTGAACAGGCGAATGACGCTTTCGCAATGAAGGCTTTCATCACGCACCGACCATGTCACGATCTGGCCCATGCCCTTCATCTTGTTAAAGCGCGGAAAGTTCATCAGCATGGCAAAGGATGCAAAAAGCTGGAGGCCTTCGGTAAAGGCACCAAACACAGCAAGCGTCTTTGCCATTTTGCGCATGCCGTCTTCGGTCAGGCGCAAATCACCGCGTTCGTCGGTATATTCGTCTTCAGGGGCGATACCCCAAATCTGCATGTAATCGTATTTGTCCTTCATTTCCTTGTACTGGAAGAAGGCTTCATACTCTGCCTCGGGCATACCGATGGTATCAAGCAGGTGCGAATAGGCCGCAACATGGATGGTTTCCATGTTTGAGAAGGCCGCCAGCATCATCTGTACTTCGGTCGGTTTGAACACACGGGTGTAATGCCGCATATAGCAGTTATTCACCTCGATATCCGACTGGGTAAAGAAACGGAAAATCTGCGTCAGCAGGTTCCGTTCCGCATCGGTAATCGTGTGGTTCCAATCCTTGACATCATCGGCCAGCGGCACTTCTTCCGGCAGCCAGTGAATCTGCTGCTGGGTCAGCCAGGCTTCATAGGCCCAAGGATAACGAAATGGCTTGTAGACCGGGTTTTCGGTCAGAAGGTCCATGGTTTTTTCTTCAGTCATTTCCGTCTCTTTTCCGCAGGGGCCTTATTGGCACGCAAGGCATTCTTCATATTCGGTTTGCGATCCGCCGTCCTGCGCGGCAAGGGCACCGCCCGCAGCGCGGGCCGCGGCCAGAACGGCGTCGATGTCAAGCTCGGCCGCCTTTTCCTTGCGCGGCACATTGGCAACGACTTCGGCACGCTGGATCGATTTCGACCGGCAGTAATAAAGGCTTTTCACGCCTTTTTTCCATGCCTGGAAATGGATCTGGTGCAAATCGCGCTTATGCACGTTTGACGGCAGGAAAATGTTCAGCGACTGCGCCTGGTCGATCTTCGAGGCACGGTCACCGGCCAGTTCGATCAGCCAGCGCTGGTCAATTTCAAACGCGGTTTTAAACACGTCCTTTTCCAGATCAGACAGGAAATCAAGATGCTGGACCGATCCTTCATGCACCGTGATCGAGGTCCAAATCTGTTCATTATTCTGGCCTTTTTCCTCAAGCACCTGTGCCAGATACTTGTTGCGCACGTTAAACGACCCCGACAGCGTCTTGTGGGTATAGGAATTGGCGGCCATCGGTTCGATCCCCGGCGACGCGCCGCCACAAATGATCGAGATCGATGCCGTCGGCGCAATCGCGGTTTTGTTGGAAAAACGTGCTTTCATGCCATATTCCTGCGCATCGGGGCAGGAACCACGCTCGTCAGCCAGCTTTTCGGATGCCGCATCAGCCTGCTTTTGGACATGATCAAAAATCTGGTTGTTCCAGACCTTGCTCATCACGCCTTCAATGGGAATGCCCTGTGACTGCAGGAACGAATGGAAACCCATCACACCCAGGCCGACAGACCGTTCACGCATTGCCGAATATTTCGCGCGAGCCATGCTGTCTGGCGCATTTTCAATGAAATCTTCCAGAACGTTATCAAGGAAGCGCAGCACATCTTCGATGAATTGCGGCTCGTCCTTCCAGGTCAGGTAATGCTCAAGGTTAAGCGATGACAGGCAGCAAACTGCCGTGCGGTCCCCGCCATGCTGGTCACGGCCAGTCGGCAGCGTGATTTCAGCACACAGGTTCGATGTTTTAACGCTCAGCCCCGCCATTTTGTGATGCTGCGGCACCGCACGGTTTACCGTATCGATAAACAGCATATAGGGCTCGCCGGTTTCCACGCGCGAGGTCAGCAGGCGGATCCAGAGCGAACGGGCCGAAACCTTGCGAATGACATGGCCATCTTTCGGCGATGTCAGGGCCCATTCCTCGTCATTTTCAACGGCGCGCATAAAAGCGTCCGAAATGGCAACGCCCTGGTGCAGGTTCGGGGTTTTACGGTTGGGGTCACCACCGGTCGGGCGACGCATTTCGGCAAATTCTTCGATTTCCGGGTGGCTGACCGGCAGGTAAACCGCTGCCGACCCACGCCGCAGCGACCCCTGGCTGATCGCCAGCGTCAGGCTGTCCATCACCCGGATAAAGGGCACAACACCGGATGTTTTGCCGTTTTTGCCAACTTTTTCACCGATGGACCGCAAATTCCCCCAATAGGAACCAATGCCGCCACCGCGCGCCGCCAGCCATACATTTTCCGTCCACAAATCAACAATGCCGGAAAGATTATCGTCTGCTTCGTTCAGAAAGCACGAAATCGGCAGGCCACGGGTAGTACCGCCATTCGACAGAATCGGGGTTGCCGGCATAAACCAGTGCTTTGACATATAGTCATAGATGCGCTGCGCATGACCGGCATCATCGCCGTAATAGCTGGCGACACGGGCAAACAGGTCCTGATAGCTTTCGCCGGGCATCAGATAACGGTCAGTCAGGACGGCCTTGCCAAAATCGGTGAGCAATTCGTCACGTGTACGGTCAACAATAACCCGCGCGCCTTTTTCATGCTGCACGACATCTAGCATTTTCATGCTGGTATCCCTCAAACTATGCGTTTACCGGCCATTACCGATACGTCGCCAAAACGATATGCGACGGGCCACACCAGCCACCTTTATGACGCACAAATACCCATCCGTCCGCGCACATATGCCGCAGACGACAAGCCATTCATACCAGATATGGTGGTTTCTTACGGGTGTGTTCCCGTGTCCCTTTTTATTTGCGAGGCAAGTTTATGCATATTCCAGACTGGTTTGAAAACACTATATCTGGTGTTCGGGCTTAATTTTTTATCCATTGATTGTATCAATTTTGTTGCAAGCCCGGATATCCAATGATTCGGGCGCTATCACCAAAACCAGGCTGAAACGGTCAAGCGAAACATCGAAAAAACGCACACACGGCTTTCGCACACGTTCCGGATCGAAAAACCACCAAACCCGCAACCATCGGGCTATCAAATTGCGTAAAATCGCTTATTCCGCTTCGAAAAATACGTCTTCGATTCGACATTCAAATATCCGGCCGATCCTGAATGCCAGCGGCAAACTGGGGTCATAGCGCTGCTTTTCAATGGCATTCACCGTCTGGCGTGACACATCAAGCAACCCCGCCAGATCAGCCTGGGACCAGCCACGCACACGGCGCAGTTCGGCAATACGGTTATTCAACGATACCTCCGGTTTGCCAATACAAGCCCCAGGCACCACAGCACACCCATCACCGGCCAAACTGCAAACATCGTAATATCGGGTGCGCCCACATTTTGTAAAAATCCGTAAGTCAGGCTAATCACCGCCGTCCCGGCAAAGGCAAAACCAAGGGCCTCCAACTGGATCTGACGCTGCATTTCATCTAGCCGGCGCAGCGCGCGCAACACAACCCAGCACATGCCAATACAGGGCAACATTGGCAGCACCGCCACCACAGCCCGCAAGGCATCGTTTTGCACATAAACGGCTAACAGCCAGATCGACAGCATCAGCAACACAAAATACACCCCCAGCGCCCCCAGAAACTCTATCAGATATTGCCGTTTTGCCTGCTCCATAATCCTCATCCACCATGTAAAGCATCCTTTACATGGTGTTTTGCACACAGGACGACACATGTAAAGCACCCTTTACATCACCGGCCACAAAAAAGGAGCCCCGATGAGGCTCCTTTCCGGCAGTTTTCCGGGCAGGCATGCGGGGTTGATCCTCCCGCACATGCCCGCGAAACCAGGCTATTTGTTATTATCTGGCAATTTATAGGCCATCACATAATCCCCCGGCTTGGTACCGATGGAGCCATGCCCACCCGCAACAATCACAACATATTGTATGCCATCATCGGTGGTGTAGGTCATGGGGGTAGATTGACCACCAGCAGGAAGGCGCGCCTCCCACAGCTGCTTGCCGGTTGTCAGGTCATAGGCGCGGAAAAAATCATCCACGGCCGCACCCAAAAAGGCCACACCACCGCCCGTAATCATCGGGCCGCCAATACCTGGCACACCCAGTTTGATTTTCAGGGGCAAGGGCGTCATGTCGTAGACAGTGCCGTTTTTATGCTTGTAGGCAATTTTGCCATCGCGCAAATCGGCCCCGGCAACATAACCCCAGGGCGGTGCCTGGCAGGGAACACCAACCGGTGACAGGAACGGACCCATGCTAACGGCGTAAGGTGCGCCTTCATTCTGGTTGATGCCCATTTCACTGGCTTTTTTGGAACCCTGTGGCGGCACCTCATCACGCGGGATTAATTTGGAGGTAAAGGCCAGATAGGTCGGCATGCCAAACATCACCTGGCGTTTTGGGTCCACCGCGACACTGCCCCAGTTAAAGGTACCGAAATTACCCGGATAAATCAGCGATCCCTGCAGGGATGGCGGGGTATAGCGCCCTTCATAGTTCAACCGGTGAAACGCAATGCGGCAAGCCAACTGATCAAACAGGGTAATGCCCCACATATCATGCCCGGTCAGTTTTTCCGGCATGAAGGTCAGGTCTGAAACCGGCTGCGTCGGGGCTGTATGGTCCTCGGGGATGGCACCACCGGGTGCTGCCTTTTCCCGTACCTTGATCAAGGGTTCACCCGTGCGACGATCCAGCACATAGATATCGCCCTGCTTGGTCGGGCCGACCAATGCCGGGGTTTCGTTGCCCATTTCGTCGGAAATATTGATCAAAACCGGCTGGGCGGGCACATCCATATCCCACAGGTCATGATGCACCGTCTGACGTACCCATTGAACCTGCCCGGTTTTCACACTTAGCGCCACGATGGAGGATGAAAACTTCTCGACATTCTCGCTGCGATTCATGCCCAACTGGTCCGGCACCTGGTTGCCCAGCGGGATGTAAACCATGCCCAGTTCTTCATCGACGGAAAAGACCGACCAGCTATTGGGGGAATTGGTTGTGTATTTTTCGCCTTCCTTTAAGGGTTCGGTTTCCGTCGGGTTACCGGAATCCCAGTTCCACAGCAATTCACCAGTATGGATATCAAAGGCGCGGATGACACCCGACTGTTCCTTGGTCGAATAATTGTCATTCACGGCACCGCCAATAATGATTTTGCCATCAACGGCAACGGGCGGTGATGTCGAATAATAATAGCCCGATGGCTTGTGGGGCATATTCTGTTCAAGATGGAGCGTGCCGTTATCAGCAAAGCTTTCACAAACACTGCCATCCTTGGCATCCAGCGCAATCAGACGGGCATCTGACGTTGGCAGGTAAACCCGTTCCGCACAATGGTCATCTGCCGTGGCATTCTGATCAGCATAATAAGTAACACCCCGGCAGGTCTGATGCTGGCGATCGGAATTCATGCCAACCTTGGGGTCGAATTTCCATTTTTCCTTGCCGGTTTTGGCATCAATCGCCACGGCCCAACTATGCGGGGTGCATAGATAAAGGGTATCGCCCACCTTAAGCGGCGTCACCTGATAGGTCGTTTCCGGCACGTCTTCGGACTGACGAACGTCACCTGTTTCATAACGCCAGGCTTCGCGCAGATCGCCGACATTTTTAACATTGATCTGATCAAGCGGCGAATAACGCTGCCCATATTGCGTGCGACCATACTGGTGCCAGTCCCCGGCGGGAATTTTGTTTCCCATGTCAGGGTTTTGCGCCACCACCTTGTCATTCAGGCGCCCATTAATCGCCGTTGAATCACTGACCATCGAGGCAACAGCCGCAACGATCGTGATAACAACCGCCATACTAAGGCCGATTGTGCTGGGTACTTTGCCTGTCGCGGCCCCATTTGACGGGCTTGCCAACCCGCGACGCACCCAGGGTGTTAACAGCCACAAACCAAGCAGCACCGGCACACCGCCACGCGGCGCCAACTGCCACCAGTCCAGCCCAACTTCCCACATCGCCCAGATCAGGGTGCCGATCAGGAAAATTGCATAAAACCATAATACCAGCGGCTTGCGGCGATGCAGCAGCCATGACGTCACCCAAAAGGCGATCCCGGCAATGGCATAATACCAGCTACCGCCCAGCACAATCAGCCATGCGCCGCCAGCGGCAAGCACAGCACCGATCAATGCAAAGACGACAACGCTCAGCAGATTAACCATCTTCTGTTCCATTTCGTTTTGCAGTTCGGCAACGCACCTTTTTTTAAAACCCGGCCCGGTCCAATCAGGTCATCAAGGGCAGCAAAGGCACGTTACGCAAATTCAGGGAACACCCCGCCCCCATTTTCGGGCCTGCGGGTTTTCATCACATCAAAGCCATTGCCAATCGCATCGCAACGCCACCAGACAACAGATTGAATAGCGGGAAATCAGGCCGATTAAAGCCGTACGGCCAGCCCCAACAGATGGAATGAAAAATGTGTTTAATTCCAAAACGCAAAACGGTTCGGCAGGTTCCTTGGCCTGTCCAATTTCATCGCACATAAACAAAAAGCCCCACCATATGGCAGGGCCCGTTTCATCAATGCGCCAATTCCGGGCAAAGAACCCGCCATTAATGGTGGGTTTCAATCACCATGCCCGATTTGATCACTTCTGTAATTGTCACGCCCAGCCGGTCATCAACCACCACCAGTTCACCGCGTGCCACCAACCGGTTATTGACATAAATATCAACCGGCTCCCCTACCTTGCGGTCAAGCTCCAGCACGGCACCGCGGGTCAGGCGCATCAGCTGCGCTACCTGGATCTGGCTTTTGCCAATCACGGTCGAAACACGCACCGGGATATCGTAGGCCGCGCCAATTTCGCTTTCGCCATAGCGTTTTTCGTAAGGGTCTTTGTCACTATCGGCCATATCTACCAGCGATCCTGCAAAACGGGTGTGAACGCAAAATTTCCGTGCGTTTGTTTCTATAGCCTACCCCTGAAAATTTGGTTAGCAAGCAGTTTTCAAAAACTACGGTGGATTTATGTATAATTATCCACTAAACGAAACAGCTTGAAGTTTTTCCCAAAGACGCATTTGACAGAAACAGGATAACCATGTCGCAGGATCGCCAATGGGTGGCCGATGCCATCGCCCGGATCGAAGCCGATTTCACCCGCTCCGCCGATACCCACCTGATCAAGCTTGATCTGCCACAGCTTGGCGATATCGGTCTGTATCTGAAGGATGAATCAACACATCCCAGCGGCAGCCTGAAACATCGTCTGGCGCGGTCGCTGTTTTTATATGGCCTGTGCAATGGCTGGATCACCAAGGGCACGCCCATCATTGAGGCATCAAGTGGCTCAACAGCCGTGTCCGAGGCCTATTTCGCCCGCCTGCTGGGCCTACGTTTTATTGCCGTGATGCCCAAAACCACATCACCGCAGAAGATTGCCAAAATAACCTTTTATGGCGGTGAATGCCACCTGGTTGATAATGGCAGCATGATCTATGACGAATCCCATCGTCTGGCGCGCGAACTGAACGGCCATTACATGGACCAGTTCACCTATGCCGAACGCGCAACCGACTGGCGCGGCAATAACAATATCGCCGAAAGCATCTTTGAACAGCTTGCCCGCGAACCCCACCCCACCCCACGCTGGATCGTTGTTGGGGCCGGCACCGGCGGCACATCGTCAACCATTGGCCGCTTCATCCGCTATGGCAAGGTATTGTCAAATGGCTGCGAATTATGCGTTGCCGACCCGGAAAATTCCGTTTTCTACGATGCCTACGCAACAGGCGATGTCTCCATCACCGGCACATGTGGCTCACGGGTTGAGGGTATTGGCCGCCCGCGGGTTGAACCCAGCTTCAACCCCACTGTGGTTGACCATATGATGCGCATTCCCGATGCGGGCAGCTTTGCCGCCCTGCAATATCTGGAAAAACACCTTGGCCGCCGCTGTGGCGGGTCTACCGGCACCAATCTGGTGGCGACTCTGGCACTGATCAGCGAAATGAAACAGGCTGGCGAAACCGGATCGGTTGTTACCCTGCTTTGCGATGGCGGGGATCGCTACAGCGACACCTATTATAACCCGCAATGGATCACCGATCAGGGCATTGACCTTGCCCCCTGGCAGGCAGCCTTTGACCGTTTTGATGAAACCGGCATTTTCGATATGAAGCTGCAACGCCACAGCGCCTGAGATCAGCACGTTCCGGCACCAATCAGCAATACAAAACGAAAAACGGGCGGGGAAATCCCCGCCCGTCTCCGTTCGTTCGTCATTTATTCAAGTCAGGATGCAAATCAGGCACCGGCAACGGTAATTTTACGCGGCTCCGGCTTCTGTTCTGCAACTTTTGGCAGCGAAAGTGTCAGAACACCGTTTTTAAACGCCGCCGAAATGTTGTCGGCATCAACGGTATCAGGCAAACGGAAAGACCGGATGAAACTGCCATAGCTGCGCTCAACAACGCGCGCACCTTCATCGCTTTCACGGGCTGATTTCTTTTCACCCTTGATGGTCAGAACACCTTCAAGGACGGAAACATCCACATCCTGCTGTTCAACACCCGGCAATTCAGCACTTAGCTCGATTGCGGTGTCGCTTTCATGAACATCGATACGGGGATTAAGGATTTTTGCAGTTTCCTGCCCTTCTGCGGCACCAGATTCACCACGACCAACTGCTGTACGGAATGCAGCACGCGGCAGGAATGAACCCAGCACGCGGTCAATATCGCGGGAAAACACGCCAAAAGGATCGCCAAATGCCGGAGCATTTACGAGACGACGGGAAACACCATTAACATTCGAAAGACCAGTCATAATTACTCTCCATACTAGACGAGCATTCTTGCGCTTTTTGGTCCAGCCCGGCTGCAACCGTTGCGCGATCAAGGCCACCATGGCCCTTTCAAACCAAAATGTAGATCGCTATTTTCCCCTCGCAAGGGGATAGTGAATTTTTTTCCCAAAATTTTTGCAATTTCTGGCCATCCCTTCTTACACAAAATTGTGTCCGCGCCGATTGCGCAAAACACATTGGCGGCGCGCCAATACCCTGTTTAAGATGGCCCCATATGCAGGCGCGTTTGTGCGTCCCCACCTTTTACAGGATCACCCCATGAGCAAACTTTTCTCATCACTGGCGCTGGGCCAGTTGAATTTGCAAAACCGCATCATCATTGCGCCCATGTGCCAATATAGCGCCGATAACGGCAAAGCGACCGACTGGCACAATATCCATCTGGGCAATCTGGCCCTTTCTGGTGCCGGACTTCTGATTATCGAGGCAACAGCCGTTACGCCAGAAGGCCGCATTTCCTATGGCGACCTTGGCCTGTGGGATACGGAAACCGAAGAGGCCCTTGGCAAAGCCCTTCATGCCATTCGCGCCCATTCCCCCATGCCGATTGGCATCCAGCTTGCCCATGCCGGGCGCAAAGCCAGCACTGCCAAACCCTGGGATGGCGGTGCAGCCCTGTCCCCCGATGATGAAAATGGCTGGCAGGTTGTAGCCCCGTCAGCCATCCCCTTTATCGATGGTAACCCCACCCCCGAAAGCCTGACCGTTGAAGGCATCGAAGAAATCAAACAGGCTTTTGTCGATGCCACGCATCGTGCCGCACGTTTGGGCCTTGATGTCATCGAACTGCACGGCGCACATGGTTATCTTGTGCATCAGTTCCTGTCGCCCCTGTCAAACCAGCGCGACGATCAATATGGCGGCAGCCTTGAAAACCGCATGCGTTTTGGCCTGGAAATTTTTGAAGCCGTTCGCGATGCCTTCCCATCAGAAAAGCCGGTGGGTTTTCGCATTTCCGCCACCGACTGGGTTGATGGGGGCTGGGACCTGGATCAAAGCCTGGTTTTTGCCCGCGAACTGGAAAAACGTGGCTGTGACTTTATCCATGTCAGTTCTGGTGGCCTGCATACCGAACAGAAAATCCCTGTCGGCCCGAACTATCAGGTCCCGTTTGCTGATCGCATCAAGGCGGAAACGAGCCTTCCCACCATTGCCGTTGGCCTGATTACCGAACCCGAACAGGCCGAAGCCATTATCGGCACCGGGCAGGCCGATGCCATCGCGCTTGCGCGGGGCATTCTGTATGATCCGCGCTGGCCATGGCATGCCGCGGCCGCACTGGGTGCCACTATCAAGGCCCCCAGCCAGTATCTGCGCTGCCAGCCCCGCATATACAAAGAACTGTTTGAATAAACACAAAACGGCCCGGGTGAAATATCCCGGGCCGCTTCAATTTCAAAAACCGTTTGCTCTTCCCGGCCTTTCAGATGCATGGGAATGCGCAAAATGGCGAGGCCGCCGGATTTAAAATGGTTTGGTCACCACCAGCACCACAATAACCACGACAAAGCCAAACAGCCCGGCCAGAAATGGCGTTACATTTTGTCCTTCGGGCGCATCACTTGCGCCAACACGGCGCAACTTCCCCGACAGCGCCCCATGCAAACCCGACAGTAAAAACACTGCCACCAGCTTTGCCCACAACCAGCCATCACCAAACCACCCGCCCATATAGGCCAACGCCAGGCCCAGCACCCAGGCCAGCATCATGGCCGGTGATGTAACCTTGCGGTCCCATTGGGCAATCGGCTTTGCAATACAGGCCGATGGATAGGACAAAAACAGCGCCACACCTACCATGCCCGATATCCAGGTGATAATCGCCAGGATATGCGCCGATTTTACCAGCAGATATAACATCACTGCCCCTTCCCCTGATCAAGCGATGTGCGCAACCAGCGTTCATTTACAAAGCCGCCAAACGGGATGAAGGCACCAATCATCAACCGTCCCAGCGCAGCGCCATCAATCAGCCCTTCAAACCGGGCACGAATGACCAGCCAGGCAAAAAACAGAAACGCCACCCCATGGATTGGCCCCATCAAACGGGTTGCTTCTTCAATCCCCGCCAAATGCTTTAACGGCACGGCAATCCCCACCAGCAATAACAGCGTCACTGCCTCTGCCATCGCGCCAATGCGCAACATCCGCCCTGGCATCATTCCACCTCGCGCAGCAGTTTTTCAATGCGTTCAAGGCGCTGGTCAAACGCCTTCATTTCCGCACGCACGGCACCTGTTTCAACGCTGGTCTGCATGGCAATGGCGGCATCGCTTCGGGCACGGAAAATCTGTGCGACATATTTCATCGCAAAAATCAGAAAGACCGTGATCAATATCAAGATGGTCAACATGGTGAAAGGCGACGTTTCAGTCATCCCTGTCTCCCTGGTGGGGCGCAAGGCTGGCATCGGGATCAGCCTGCGCAATTGTTTCTGGCGTCAGGGTCAGCGCAAAGGGCGTAACCCGGTAAAAATTCGCAGCCTTGCCGTTTTCCGCGAGGCCGCTTTCACAACAAACCAGCCCGGCCAGTTCCAGTTTCTTAAGGTGCATTTTCATAAGCGGGCGACTGATGCCGGCTTCGCGGGCAAGATGGCTGACATACAATTCCCCCTCGCGCGCCAGCATCGCCACAACCCACAGCCGCACCGGGTGCGACAGGGCCTGAAGCTGGCTTAAAAGGGTCTGTGCATCATGCATCGGGTGGAATCCTCATAACGTCAGAAATTAATTACATGTAATTTTTTTCTTACGCAATATGGAAATGCTTTGTCCATCAGCTGCCATATCAGCGGCCCCATAAATATCAGATAAATATAAACTATACTTTAGATGGAAATACTATCTGATAGAATAATAAATATTGACCTGAGTCAAAGCCTCTGCCGACAATGGCGGTTAATAAAAAACTTTCCTGGAATCATTTGAAAGCTGCCTGAAAGCCCTTTGCCGGGCTGGTCTGTGATGTGGGGTTATGATGCCAAGCTTGCGCCTATCCATTGTGATTGCATGTGCCCTGACATTGTTTGCAGGCAGCCTGCGCGCGGCTGAAATTCACCTCTCCACCGAAAACACCGCCAGCCATTTTCAAACCCGGTTTCTTGAACATTACGCCGCCGACCTGAATACCCGCATCAGCACCCATCATTTCAGCGTTCTTCATTCCGCCCAGGCCTTCAAGGACCGTGACGTTGCAGAAGCCCTTTCTGGCGGACGTGTCGCCATTGCCGCACCCGGTATCTGGCATCTTGGCCGCTTCGCCCCGGACCTGAATGCCCTGTTGCTGCCAGGCTTTATGGGTTTGGAAACGCAAAAAGTCCGTGAACTGGTCGATGGCACCTTTGGCCTTGCCCTTAACCAGTCGCTTGAACAGAAATTAAAGGTGCGGGTGCTGGGCAAATGGCTGGATCTGGGCCCTGCGCATATTTTCACCCGCAATCAGGTCATCCGCACATTTGATGACTTGAAAGGGCTTCGTATCCGCTATGCCGGGGGCGAAGGCAATGCCCTGCGCCTTAAGGCCATGGGGGCAATTCCGGTGCTTATTCCCTGGCCCGATGTGCCTGACGCCCTTGATCATGGTGAAATTGACGGGCTTTTAACCACAACCAGCACAGTTGCCAGCGCATCGCTGTGGGACCATGGCATTCGTCATGCCTTTTTCAGCCATTCCTACTACCCGTTTTATATCCCGCTGGTGTCACTTGATATCTGGAACCGCATGCCCGCCCAAATGCAAACCACACTGACCACCGCCTGGGCAAATATGATCGACGAAGGCCGCGACCTCGCCGCACAGGATCAGAAAAAATCGATCGAAATGCTGATCGCCCACAATATCAATATCGTCGAACCCGATGAAACCGCCCGCCGCAACGAACGTGTTCTGCTGCTTGCCCATCAGGATGATATGGCAAACACCATTGGCATCTCCAGCAAGGCCCTGCAAACCCTCGAACAGTTTGCGGGGCAATGATGATGAAAAAACCTCACAACATTTCGCGCCTGCGTCGCTTCCTTGACGAAGATTTTCTCAGCGTGTTTCTGTCAATCGGGCTGCTTTTGGGCATTCTGTTCATGCTGGGCGCGCAAACATTGAAAGAACACCATGTCGCCCGCGACAAGGCGCTTGATACCACCGATTTCGCCATTGCCACCTATGCCGATAATCTTTCCGTCACCCTGCTAAAGGCCGATGGTGTTGCCCTGATTGCCACCCGCGCCATTCTGGCCAATCAGCCCGTCACAACACTGGAAGACCAGCTTGCCGCCATCATCCAGGATGACCGCGACCTTGTGGGCTATATCCAGCTTGATGCATCAGGCAACATTGTTCACGAATTTACCTTTCAGGGCCTGAATGCCCAAAACCTGCCAACAGCAGCCATTCTGGCCCGCCACCGTGATTCCTGGCAGGAACCGGCTTTGCGCGCGTCCGAAAATGTCGGGATGAAGGCGGGATATGTTGCCATTGAACGGGGCATGTGGGCCAAAAACGGTACATTTTCCGGCGTCGTTATTGTTCTTGTCCGTGCTGCCACCCCGTACGAGGACACCCCCCTTGAACGGTTTCTTGCCAAATCAAAAACACGCATATCAACCTATAACAATGTCAATCTAACCACCGAATCCCATCTCAATTCCGCCAAAACACCAAAATGGCTATCCGAGAAAAAGGAAAATGCCTTCTGGGCGTTTTATTATGACGAACATTCGATGGAGGCGAATTCCGTCACCATTCTGGGTGATTTCGTGCTGGGCAAACGCAACATACCTGGCCTGCCTGTAACCATTTACATGCAGGTGCCCGTCAGCGAATTTATGGATGCCTTCGAGGTTACGCGTCGCAGCGCCATTATCGCGTCCATCGTGGTGGTGGCTGTTACCCTGTTTCTGTTTTTACAAATCCGCATCGACAGGCGGGCAAAGCGCCGCGATGCGCGCCGTCGCAACGAACTCGACAAACGGTTGCAATTCGCGCTGGATTCAACCGGCCAGGGCCTGTGGGACTGGGATTTTGAAAAACAGAAAGGCTATTTCTCGTCCAACCTTTATGGCCTGCTGGCCCTGCCGCAGGGTGAAATCTGCCTGACCTTTGAAAGCTTTGCCGATCGCATCCACCCCGATGACCGTGAATTGTTCAGCCACACCATCGATGAACATATCGTTGGCAGCAAACCGGTTTTTGAAATCGAGGTCCGCATGCAGGCAGGCAGCACCGGCCAGTGGGTGTGGTTCCAGCATTCAGGTTCGGTCATTGAATGGGGCGATGATGACCACCCCAAACGCATGATCGGCCTGCTTAAAAACGTGCATCAGCAAAAACTGCGCCGCATAGAACTGGAATTTGAAGCCAGCCATGACCCGTTAACCGGCCTGTTTAACCGGGCTGCGTTCGAAGACCGTGTAGCACGCATCCACGCCCAAACCCGTCGTATTGGCACGCCCTACAGCATGATCATGCTGGATGTGGACCATTTCAAACGGGTCAATGACACCTATGGGCACAATTGCGGTGATATTGTTCTTAAAAACGTTGCCAGCCTTGCTCTTGGCTGCCTGCGGTTCGAAGAAGAAAAACTGTTCTTCCGCCTCGGCGGTGAAGAATTCGTCATTCTGCTGCCCCACAGCGATAGCCAGGCCGGTGTGACCCTGGCCGAACGCATCCGTCGCAAAATTGAAAACAGCCCGATCCAGGCCGGCAAGCACCGCATCAAAATCACCCTTAGCGCGGGTGTTGCCACCAACCAGGATGATGAAGATCCCCTCACCACCCTGAAACGGGCCGACTGGGCGCTTTATGAAGCCAAGGAAACCGGCCGCAACCGCGTTTGCCACGCGACCGGCACCAATGATGTTGCCGTAACGTCACTAAAAGACGCGGGCTGAACACCAAGCTGTCAATTCGAGGGGGGGCATTTCATCTGCCCCCTTCCGGAACCGTGCGAAACTGCCGTCAATAACGATGGCAGTCCACCATCGCCTGTGCCGCGCAAACGACGCTGCACCAGACTGCGGCCGATAACTAACCAAACACACATAACTCAGCCGCAAGGTGGCGAAGACCCAACCAGTTATATCCGGGCACACCACCGCTTACCATCGGCGGATCCCCAACGAAAAAGGACCCCGCAAAGCGGAGCCCTTTTCCTAACCGTAAGGTAAGCTGGTGGGTAAGGCTTAGAAGCCCATACCGCCCATGCCACCCATACCGCCCATGCCACCCATGTCAGGTGCGCCACCGGCAGATTTTTCTTCCGGCTTTTCAGCGATCATGCATTCGGTGGTGATCAGCAGGCCAGCAACCGAAGCTGCGTCCTGAAGTGCGGTACGAACAACCTTGGCCGGGTCGATGATGCCGGCTTTAACCAGGTTGGTGTATTCGCTCTTCTGGGCGTCGAAACCGAATTCAACGTCGTCCTGCTCGAGCAGCTTGCCAGCAACAACGGCACCGTCAACACCGGCGTTCTGTGCGATCTGGCGGACCGGAGCCTGCAGAGCGCGACGAACGATGTCGATACCGATGGTCTGGTCGTGGTTTGCACCTTCAAGACCGTCAAGCGCGCGGGTTGCGTACAGCAGAGCCGTACCACCACCAGCAACGATGCCTTCTTCAACAGCAGCGCGGGTTGCGTGCAGAGCATCGTCAACGCGGTCTTTACGTTCTTTCACTTCGATTTCCGAAGCGCCACCGATCTTGATCACGGCAACACCGCCAGCGAGTTTCGCCAGACGTTCCTGCAGTTTTTCACGATCGTAATCAGAGGTGGTTTCTTCGATCTGAGCGCGGATCTGGCCAACGCGGGCTTCGATCTGTGCTTTCTCGCCAGCACCGTCAACGATGGTGGTTTCTTCTTTGGTGATGGTAACCGACTTGGCGGTACCGAGCATGTCGAGGCTGACATTCTCAAGCTTGATGCCGAGATCTTCAGAAACGACCTGACCACCGGTGAGGATGGCGATGTCTTCAAGCATGGCTTTACGACGGTCACCAAAGCCCGGAGCCTTAACAGCAGCAATCTTCAGACCGCCGCGCAGCTTGTTGACAACCAGGGTTGCCAGGGCTTCGCCTTCAACGTCTTCAGCAATGATCAGAAGCGGCTTGCCCGACTGAACAACGGCTTCGAGCAGCGGCAGCATCGGCTGCAGCGAAGAAACCTTTTTGTCGAACAGCAGGATGTACGGGCTGTCGAGTTCAGCAACCATCTTTTCCGGATTGGTTACGAAATACGGCGACAGGTAACCGCGGTCGAACTGCATGCCTTCGACAACGTCGAGTTCGGTGTGCAGGCCTTTTGCTTCTTCAACGGTGATAACGCCTTCGTTACCAACCTTTTCCATGGCTTCAGCGATCATGTCGCCGACTTCACGGTCGCCATTGGCAGAAATGTTACCAACCTGTGCGATTTCGTCTTTACCCGAAACCTTGCGTGCACGGCTGATGACCGATTCAATAACCTTGCCGGTTGCGAGGTCGATACCGCGCTTCAGGTCCATCGGGTTCATGCCGGCAGCAACAGCCTTGTTGCCTTCACGAACGATAGCCTGGGCCAGAACGGTCGCGGTGGTGGTGCCGTCACCAGCCAGATCGGCGGTTTTGGAAGCCACTTCGCGCAGCATCTGTGCGCCCATGTTTTCAAACTTGTCCGACAGTTCGATTTCCTTGGCAACCGAAACGCCGTCCTTGGTCACGCGCGGTGCGCCAAAGGATTTGTCGATGACAACGTTACGGCCTTTCGGGCCGAGCGTCACTTTAACGGCATCAGCAAGGATATCGACGCCACGCAGCATCTTGGCGCGGGCTTCGGTCGAGAATTTTACGTCTTTAGCAGCCATTGTATTCTTTCCTCTCTATGAGACGGATGAACATCAAACCTTCATCACCCAAACGGGCTGACTTAGGCCAGAATACCCATAATGTCGGATTCTTTCATGATCAGCAGTTCTTCGCCGTCAAGCTTGACTTCGGTGCCCGACCATTTGCCGAACAGAACCTTGTCACCAGCTTTAACGTCAAGGGCGACGAGCGAACCGTCTTCCTTGCGAACGCCTGAGCCAACCGCGACGACTTCGCCTTCCTGCGGCTTTTCTTTCGCGGTATCCGGGATAATGATGCCACCGGCAGTCTTGGTGTCAGATTCGACGCGACGTACCAGTACACGATCATGTAACGGACGGAACTTCATTTTCGACAACTCCGTTTAATAAGCTAAGGCTCAAAATGTTTACGATACTAACCGGGATGAGCCATGGTTAGCACTCACCCCCGGCGAGTGCTAACAGCATGTATGGGAACGCTCGGAAATTGTCAACACCCCAAAGGTACAGGTCGCAAAAAAGTCATATTTTCCGCCACATTCGCGAAAAAACAGGACCTGCCCTGTCAGCCCCCCTAAACCCGGCAAATAAGGCTGGCCACCCCTTAAAAATCGGCATCACCCACGCCGTTCTGGCGGTAATAATCCGCGGGCATCGGGCCAAAGCGATTAGGACCAAGCTGGGTTGGCTTGCACCACCAGATAATGAGCACAATCATCCCGATCAAGGGCAAAAAGATCAGCAGCATCCACCAGCCTGACCGGTCCGTATCGTGAAGCCTGCGCACACCAAGTGCAAGCGTTGGAATGAACGCGACCAGATTAAACAGCGAATTTAACGGTCCTGTCGTATTATCCCAGCCAAATAACGCGGTATCGATAATCGATAGCAGCGTTGCCGCGATCAGGGCAAACAGCTCCCACCACCAGAAGGCCGATCGCGACGATCTATCCTTGAAATTGATGTAATTCATGAATCCGGAACGGATCGCTTCGCCAAAATTCATTCCATCCCCCGCAAATATGAAAAATCCCTCATACACCGCCCGTGCCGATAACACCACACCTCACAATCCGAGAAAATCCGATTGCAACCGAAGCGATACAACATTGAAACACACAAACAAACCGGCACAGAAGGTTTGCCCTCTGTACCGGTTTTAATGGTCTGCTCAACGCCTGTTAACGGGCATTGTTCCTATTGTTTTGCAATATCAACAGGCCCGGTATCAACCAGCTTCAATGCCCAGTTTTCAGCCTTGGTACCATCAAGGTTCAAATACTGCGCCAGATAGGCAAGGCGGTCGGTATCATCGCCTTTTGCCGTGCAGAAACGGTCCTGCAGGTAAAAGGGCGGTGTGGCCTGGTAATAAAGCCGCGCGCGTACCTTTGCCGGGGTGCCATCAATTTCTTTCAGGCTGATTTCGTAGCGCAGGCTATCCCCGCCCTGTTCGGTCGGCCCCACATAATCCGGGTCGGTGCCAACGGCGGTAAAGCCGGCATCTTCGGCAAGGTCGGCCCCTGCTCCCAACGCCTTGGAAATTTCCGTCCGTTCCGCCAGACCAAGATAGCCAGGCGGCGGCAGGCGGTTATCCTTTACCTCGGCACAAATCGAAAGGAAGCTGGTCGTCAGTTCCCCCTGTGGCCGCACATTATGCCCACAGGCAAATTGCGAACCATCCAGCGGCGGAGTGCTGACCAGTTCCTGATAAATCTGCGTCTGGTTCTGGCTGGTTATCACCTCGTAATGGGGTTGATGCAGGCGCTTATCCGGTTCAATCCGCGCATTGCAGCTTTCATCCCACCACAATTCGCCTGTGATCGGTTTATGATTCTGATCCACCAGCACCCCGGCCTTGTTCACCCGGCCCGATGCCCAAATCACCTTATCGCTGGCATCCAGCACCTCGAAATTCACAAAGGCACGGCGGAATCCGACACCTGATGGGAATTTATGCCCGGTATGGCTGGTGATACTGACAGTTGCACCAAGCTTGCCATTGGCAATAACACGGTCATCGCCAAGGCTGATACTGACCGTATCATTTTCCGCCTGCTGGTTAATCGCGCGTGCGGTCAATTCCAGCGGATCAATCGCCTTTTTGGAATTCATCATCGGGTCTGCGGTTGGCACGCCCATAATGTCAGGGAATTGCTGGAACATTTTCACCAGAAACAGGTTCAGCCCCACCAGCGTATGCTTGGCAAATCCTTCGCGCTGTTCAAGGTCGATATCTCCGGGCGCAAAGGTGTTGGCTGCCGCCGGGAAATTTGAAAACTCCTGGATACTGGCAATCTTGCTTTTGAATGTGCCACCTTCATCACGCGAAGGCATATGGCAATCCTGGCAGGTTTCCGGCACCGATCCCGCACCGCCGGGCAATGGCCCGTCAATAGTGGTTCCCGTGCGATAGGCGCTAAAGGCCCATTCGGCATAGGTTGTCTGCTCGTATACATGGGCAATTGTCTTACCATCATGCAGCACGGGCAAATGTACCGTATGGCAGGTCCCGCACATTTCCGATGTGCTGATCGCATCACCCTTTTCCGGTTTGATGCCCAGGGTATAGTCCATCGGGTGGGTTTGGGGTTTATCAAACGGGCCAAACAGCTTGCCTGCCGGACCAACCAGGAAACTGCCGGTAAAGGTTTTGCCAAAACCGGTATTATCCGCATTGATCAATTCCTGGCGTTTCAGCACACAGGCATTTTGCGGGTCATTGGCATATTTTTCCGTCGCCTCCTTGCCCAGCACCATCTGATGGC
This sequence comes from Thalassospira marina, assembly GCF_002844375.1. Classification (NCBI taxonomy): domain Bacteria; kingdom Pseudomonadati; phylum Pseudomonadota; class Alphaproteobacteria; order Rhodospirillales; family Thalassospiraceae; genus Thalassospira; species Thalassospira marina. The sequence goes on from NZ_CP024199.1 coordinate 2,645,146, forward strand.
AAGCCATGCATGAAATTCCGTCGCGTGCCAGCGCCCCATAGGATGCGTGGCCTGCACTCGGGTTTTCGGGCGGATATGGCACGGCATTAACAATATCGCGGTCAAATACACCGCAATCACCGGCATTATCGGTTGCATGGTCAATCTGGAATTGCCGCTGGCCCAAAATACCGTGGCAGCCCAAACAAGTTGTCTGCACCAGATCGGCCTGGTCATGATGGAAGGTCTGGGTCTCACTTGCCATTTGCGCAAAAAAGATCGGGTCACGCCCGGCAAGGCCCATCGGCGATGACCGCCATGTTGCATAGGGCGACAAATTAAGCAGCTTGTCGCTTTGCGGGTCCGGCATTGTCATATCAAACTGCAGGCCAGTGCTGCCTGCATCGTGGCATCCAGTGCATTGGTCACTGGTCAGATACTGGCTTTGCGGCGATGGCCCTTTGGCCGGCATCCAGACATTGTCATAGGTTTGCGATGGCATGATAAAGCTGTGGTCCGGCACGGCACCAAACCGGTCTGCCTTGCGCAGCAGTGCCAGCAATTCCTGTAATGGCTCGGCACGTTTTTGGCCATGCGGCACTGGTCGTGCTTCCATATGCGCCCGCAGGGAATGGATATCATCGCCCATATCATCATCGGCTGCGGCGGTTGCCGTGGCTTTCGTCCCGGTTCGCGGTACGGCACCTGTGCCGATATATTGACCGGCAAAAAAGTCCTGCGACAAAAACACTTCCGGCTGGCCGGGATGGCCTTCCATATTGCGTTCTTCGGCAAAAGTCAGGTCGTGGGCAGAACCATGGCAATTCACGCAATATTGCCCAAAACCCATATTGGGCGGCGCATTGCTTTCGCCCGCGGGCCAATCTGGTGCCCAGCCTTCACCGGGCCAGCCATACCAGCCCCAAAACCAGCCATCCTTTGACCCTTGTGCATCACGCACCATAATCGCAGCACCACTGGTTGGGAAAAGATAGTTGGGGTCGTATTTGGCGCAGGCTGCCGCTGGTTCGGGATACATTTCCTTCACCATCATCGCGCCATCGGGAATGGCGGCTTGCGGGTCCGGGTGGGCTTTGCCGGTGGGCCGGTTTTTTTCCAGCCATGTCACCATATCGGGCGAATACCAGATCACAACCGGCGCATGCGTCCCGTGATAGGTTCCGTCCCATGGCGCGCCTTTCTGCCCGGCAACCCGGGCGGCGGTATAGGGGCCGGTATCGCGGACATATTTGTCACGCACCCAGCCCGATGCCGTATCGCGGTGACACCAGTTATTGAAAAACTGCGACAATGCCGCTTCATATTCGTTTAATGGCAACGCACCGGGATGGCGCACCGTTTCGGTTAGCGATTTGCAATATTCATGATCGGTTGGCACCATCGGCGTATCGCGCAGTGCCGTTTCGCATGTTTGTGCGATGGCAACGCTTGCAACGCAGCTCGCCATCCCTGCCAGCATAAAAGCCCGCAGCTTTCCCCAATATTTCATGGCCCCTCTCTCCTTGTCGCCAGCAGCACCCCGCGCGCTGGCTCCATGGAAAAACTTTAAGGGCCGACAAAATCACCATCAACCTTAAATTGATGAATATGAAATATATTTAATTTTTAAACGAAATTTTCGTCACAATAATCAGCAGCCATCGTCATGAGATCCACCTTTCACCCGCGCCGGAAAAACCACTGAAAACGGTGGCGCTCCGGCCCCATCAAATCAAAAATCAATCTCTCACCCGCAACATGACGCATCGAAATTTCGCTACCAACCCCGCCTCGGAAACTCACCAAAATTCAGGGTTCCCATAGCCCTGTGTAATACGCAATGGCGCCACTCAATCCCGGTGCCCCTCCTGCCGTGCGCTTCGCCGCCATTGCGCCGGGGTCAAACCCATGTGGTTTTTAAATGCCCGCTGAAACGCGGCCTCGGACTGATAGCCGACCATTTCACCCACCGCGCCCGTTGAATGATCCTGTTTTTCCAACAGGTTTGCCGCCCGCATCATCCGGATTTCCAGCAACAGATCATTGGCAGAATAGCCCAGAAGATCCTGAAAATGGCGCACCAGCGTTGCCCGCGACATATGGCAAAGCTCGGCAAACTTCGGCAAAGTCCAATTCCGGCCCGGATCATCCAGCATCGCAATAAGTGCCGGGTTCAAACGCGGATGCCCGGCCAACGCCAGCAACCCTACCGGCGCGTCCTTACCTTCGCTGGCATGGCGCAGCGCAAGGGTTAACAGGGCTGCCGAATAGGCATTCAGCATGGCGCGGGTTCCAGGGCCCGGGTTATGAGCCTCCGCCCGCATCAGCCCCAACAGCATGGCTAGATGTTGCCCGGTTGGTGTTCTGACGGCTTCCGCTACATCTGCGGGCAGATGCAGGACAGTATCGTCCACAATCGGCGACACGCCCTTACCCCTCCCATCTTCGGCACGAACGATCAACTGTTCCGGCAAATAGCGCGCCAGCATCCGGGCGTGAAACCCGGCTAGTTGAAACCTCCCGCACAGCATATCAAGGCGCGGCCCTGTTCCTGCACTTTCCTTCAATAGTAAATGCTGTTGCTGATGATCACTGGGCAATACCGGGGCTTCGCCACTGCCATCATGCAAAATATGCCCTGCCCCCGATGGCAACAGCAGGATATCGCCTGCTTCAAGGCAGTTTTCCGCACCAGTTTGCGGGTCCCGCAGCACAGCCCTGCCCGCCAGCACAACGTGATAGGGAATTTGCCCAACCGGGGCATTTTTCTCCTCCATCCGCCAGGGCGCACCAAAGCTGCAGCGAATATCAAGCTGACCACGTACCGGTAACAGATCAAAAAGCTGGCTCAGCCAATCCACGATCACCATTCCTGCCAAGTGATACTTTAAAGCATGTTTTAGAAACCATGCAACATTAACAAACTCACATCCGCATCGTAAAGTGCCGACATGAACACAACACACCCTTTTATGGAGAACACGACCATGTCACGCATTTCAACACCTTCCGTCGATGCCGCAACCGGTGCCACCGCCGAACTGTTCGGTCAGATCAAAAAAGCTGTCGGGACCGTCCCCAATGCCTATGCCGCCATTGGCTCGCTCAACCCGGGCGCCCTGCAATCGGTACTGGGTATTGATGCGGTACTGGCGGCAGGCAACCTCAGCAAGCAGGATCAGGAAATCATCAAATTGCTGGTCAGCTCGGTGGCCGGTTGTGATTATTGCGTTGCTGCCCACAGCCTGCTGGGCAAAATCAGCGGCATTGACCAGGGCACCCTGAAAAATATCCGCCATGGCCAGGCAACACATGATGCCAAACGCGACGCACTGATCCACTTTGTCCGCACCCTGATCAACAGCCAGGGCACACTTGCTCGCGCCGATTACGACACCATCATTGCTGCTGGCTATACCAGCGCCCAACTGGTCGATATCAGCCTTGCCATCGCCGCCATTACCTTCACCAACGTCTTCAACCGCATCAACGACACTGTGATCGACTTCCCGGCTGTTGATTAACCCCAACCTTCCCCGCGCATAACAGAACAGGCCGGAATGCACCTGCATCCCGGCCTGTTTTTGAATTTTCGCTATTGTAAACTGACACTCTGAGCTTGTTCAGCACTCTATTCCAATAGACCCCTAACCAATTTCCCCACCTCAGCTCTAGCCAATGACGCCGGAGGACCAGAACTCAAATGGTCAAAATTTAACAACCTAAACTTTTCATCAACGAGATATTCATCAACCACCCTATCCTCAACGGAATGACGAGCAACCATTTGTAAAGAAAAACGAATATCTAGAAATTTAATTTTAGACAAACCCTCGAGGAAAATCATCTTCGGGTTAATTTTATGTATCAACTTATAATTCTGATCAAGACAGAATTTCAGATGAGGCGAATCAATAAGTGAAGTTCCATATCTATTCTGAAAATCTCTTGGCGATCTTGATGCGCACCAGAAAAACAATTCCGTATAAGACGTTTTATTATAAACATCTTGACCTAAGAAATTTCGAATCTTCGTTTTTCTTGTTTTACTCCCCTTGCTTCGCCCAAAGATCTCCTGAAAATCTCTATCCCTCGTTTCCTCATCATTTATGCCTTGAGTCTTTTCCCAATCATCTTCATCGTCTCCTGGATGAAACCCCATCCAAACGTATTCTGGATCAGCCGAGACATCAAAATTCATCGGACAATCAAAAACAAAATGATGAGAATTCTTCAAGAGCTCAAAATGAATTTTCTGATACTCTCTTATCTCGGCAATCAAATCAGAGCTAATGCGATTAGACATCAACAGCGCCTCCAAAGATGCAACAAAGCCAGAAAATCCCCCCAGCCCACAGCATTAACATCTTACCCCACCAGCTAAGAAAATTATTTTTTGAAAACCTCCGACCAAAAGTTAAGTTTTCAAATTAGATCCCATCTTAGAAACCAACTAACATAATCTACTCCACCGTCACCGATTTCGCCAGGTTGCGCGGCTGGTCAACATCCGTGCCTTTATGCACCGCAACGTGATAAGCAAGCATCTGCACCGGGATGGTGTAAAGGATGGGTGATGCAAAATCGGCAACGGCTGGCATTTCCACTGTGGCAGATGCCATATCGCCAATGGTTTCAAGGCCCTTGGCATCGGACAGGAATATCACCCGGCCACCGCGTGCGGCAGCTTCCTGCATGTTTGATACGGTCTTTTCAAACAGATCATCCGACGGCGCAATCACGATAATCGGCACCAGCGGGTCAATCAGGGCGATCGGGCCGTGCTTCATCTCGCCGGCGGCATAGCCTTCGGCATGGATATAGGAAATTTCCTTAAGCTTTAACGCACCTTCAAGCGCAATCGGATAGCCCAATCCACGGCCAAGATAAAGCACGTCACGGGCATCGGCGATATTGATCGCAAGATTACGGATTTCCTCGTCATGATGCAGGATTTCAGCAACCTGCTTGGGCAGTTCCGTCAGCGCGCTGACAATGCCAGCCTCGTCCTTGGCCGACAGGCTGCCATTTTCGCGACCGATGGTAACAGCAAGGCAGGCCAGAACCGTAAGCTGGGTGGTGAAAGCCTTGGTCGATGCCACACCAATTTCCGGCCCGGCATAAGTTTGCAGGACAACATCGCTTTCGCGCGCAATGGTGCTTTCGGGCACATTGACGATGGAAAGGATCTTTTGCCCCTTTGATTTGGCATAGCGCAACGCTGCCAGCGTATCGGCCGTTTCGCCAGACTGCGAAATGAACAGCGCAATGCCGCCCTTGGGCATGGGCGGGCAGCGATAGCGGAATTCGGATGCCACATCAACATCCACACCCAGCCCGGCATAACGTTCGATCCAGTGTTTGGCGACAAGCCCGGCATAAAAAGATGTGCCGCAGGCAACAATCGTCAGGCGGGTGGCATCGCCAATATTGAACGGCATGTCAGGCAGCTTGATGCTGCGGGTGGCCGGGTTGATGAAGGAATGCAGCGTATCGCCAATCACGGCGGGCTGCTCAAAAATTTCCTTCTGCATGAAATGGTTATAGTTGCCCTTGCCGGTCATCGCACCGGAAACAGCCGACAGCTTGGTTTCGCGGGTCACGTCATTGTCATGCTCGTCACGGACCTGCACACCCTCACGGCGCAGTTCCACCCAATCGCCTTCATCAAGGTAAATCAGGCGGTTGGTCAGGTGCGACAGTGCCAGCGCATCCGACCCCAGATACATTTCACCATCACCCAGGCCCACGGCAAGCGGGCTGCCACGACGGGCACCAAAAATAACGTCATGTTCGCCGGCAATGATGATGACAAGTGCAAAAGCGCCTTCAATGCGATGCAGGGTTTCCTGCACGGCTTCACGCGGGGTTTTCCCCTGATCAAGGAAATCCGAAACCAGATGCACAACAACTTCGGTATCGGTATCAGATGCGAATACACGCCCCTTGGCGCTAAGTTCGGCCTTCAGTGCCCGGAAGTTTTCGATAATGCCGTTATGCACGACGGCTACTTTGCCATCGGTATGCGGGTGCGCGTTGTTTTCGGTCGGCACGCCATGGGTTGCCCAACGGGTGTGGCCAATGCCCACATCACCGCCCAGCGGCTTTTCCTTCAGGCGGTCGGCCAGATTGACCAGCTTGCCTTCGGCACGGCGGCGTTCGATCTTGCCATCGACCAGCGTAGCAATCCCTGCCGAATCATAACCGCGATATTCCAGCCGCTTCAAACCATCCAGGATGCGTTCGCTGACACTGTTTTTGCCGATAATACCGATAATGCCGCACATATGCCGTGTCTTTCCCCAAATATGCCGATAAACGCCACCAACGCGGGTGATGGCCGCCAATTCTCTGTCTGTCGAAAGGATGGCAGGCCACCACAGGGCCGCCTGCCATTTTTAAAACCGCTTACGCCTTGCCGGTCAGGGCGCGCATTTTTTCACGAAATTTCGCGGCCCAACCTGGCTTTTCAACCTTTTGCGCCCGCACCAACACCAGGGCATCGGCCGCAACCTCACCGCCCAGCGTGCTGCCCGCGGCAATAATGGCCCCATCGCCAATCGTTACCGGTGCCACCAGGGCACTGTTGGAGCCAACAAACGCACCCGCACCAATATCAGTGCGGTATTTTTGATAGCCGTCATAGTTACAGGTAATGGTGCCCGCCCCGATATTGGCCTTCGCGCCAACGCGCGCATCACCGATATAGGACAGATGGTTGACCTTGGCGCCGTTTTCGATGGTGGCTTTTTTTACTTCGACAAAATTGCCGATGCGTGCACCTTCGCCAATTTCGGCACCAGGCCGCAAACGGGCATAGGGGCCAATGTCGGCACCCGTGGCAATGTCACATCCTTCAAGATGGCTGAATGCCTTGATCGTCACATCATCGCCAATCCGCACGCCGGGGCCAAAAACCACATTGGGTTCAATCACCACATCGCGGCCAATTTCGGTATCGGCACATAAAAATACCGATGTCGGATCCACCAGGGTTGCGCCATTGGCCATGGCAGCATCACGCAGGCGGGTTTGCATCAAATCTTCGGCCACCGCAAGCTGCGCACGCGAATTTACCCCAAGGGTTTCTTCCTCGGCCACTTCTACCGCAACGCAGGTTCGCCCCTGCTGGCGGGCAATGGCAACCGCGTCGGTCAGGTAATATTCACCCTTGGCATTATCATTGCCAATGGCATCCAACAACGCGACCAGCCCTTCGGCGGCAAAGCACATCACACCGGAATTGCAAAAACCAATGCGCCGTTCGGCATCATTGCATTCCTTGTCTTCGATGATCGAAATCAGCTCGCCGGTATAAGGGTCGGTTGCCAGGCGGCCATAACCTGCCGGGTCATCGGGGGTAAAGCCCAAAACGGCCACGGCATGCGGGCCTTCCTGCCGGGCGGCAATCAGCCGTTCAAGGGTGGCAGCGGTAAAAAGTGGGCTGTCCCCATAAAGCACCAGCACATCGCCCGTCGCCCCTTCAAGCGCATTACGCGCGGCCAGAACGGCATGTGCGGTTCCCAAACGGTCGGTCTGTTCAAATGTCGGATGGGGGGCAACGGCCTTTTCAAGGGCGGCCATATCGGGGCCAACAACAACCAGTGTCTGCTCGGCATGCAGGGAACGGGCAGCATCGATCACGTGATTGACCATCGGCTTGCCGGCAATTTTGTGCAAAACCTTGGGATGCGCGCTTTTCATGCGTGTTCCCATACCTGCCGCCAGAACAACCACACTTAATGATCTAGACATCTAAAATCCCTTGTTTCCACTTGCAAATGGATGCCGGCAAACTGCGCATCAACCTGATCGCACCGTCATAACCGCACTGGTAACGCAATTTGGCAAAATGCAAAAGCCCTGCCTGAATCACGTTTTGTAACCTGATGTTAGCAGATGTTACAGATTGTTAATGCGCCTTGTTATTGTCTGCTGGCTTGTTACATTCGGCTAGCGTCACTCTGTGTTCTTATCATGACAAATTTCAAGGAAAGCCCCATGCGCAAATTCATCCTGTTTGACCTCGACGGTACGCTGATCGACGGGGTGAATGACCTTGTCATGGCAATGAACCAGCTTCTTAAACAACATGATCATGCCCCGCTAACCCGCCACGAACTGGAACCGATGCTGGGCGATGGCGCACGGGTCTTAACCCGGCGGGCCTTTCAGGCGCGAAATGTATCGCTTGATGAAGATGCCCTAAGCACGGCCTATACCAAATTTGTATCGCTGTACGAGGCAACAGCCTACCGTGATACATATTTGTATCAGGATGCCGAGGCAACACTGCGCCAGCTTCATCAGGATGGCTGGGAAATTGGCCTGGCATCAAACAAACCCACCCGCCCCTGCCGTGAAATCCTTTCGATCCTGGGAATTGATGATCTGTTTGTCACCATTGCCGGAGGGGATGCCACCAACGTCCGCAAGCCAGATGGCGGGCACCTGGCCTTTGCCCTTGATAAAATGGGATATGACCGCACAAAGGGCGACTACGCCGTAATGATTGGCGACCATGCCAATGATGTAAATGCCGCGCGCGCCATTGATATTGCCGCGATTGCCGTTGCCTTCGAGGTCGATGATACCAAAGCACGCGGATTGGGGGCAGACGCGGTTTTAACCCGTTTTTCGCAACTGCCCGATGCCTTGAAAAAAATTGCCTGAATTGGCAGCTTGACTCCCCCGGCAACGCCCCTTATAACCCGCGCCACTGATCGGCGAAGCTCTGGTAATTAAAGGGTGATTTGCCGTTTAGGGCGTATAGCTCAGTTGGTTAGAGCGTTCCCTTCACACGGGAGAGGTCACAAGTTCGAATCTTGTTACGCCCACCATTTTCCGCATAAAGTTTTAGATCAAAATCGAAATTTAACGGCGTTCAGTTAGTACTGAAACATGTAGTGCTAATTAAAATGCTGATAGAAAACGTTTTATGCGAACGTCAAGCCCCAATTGATCAATAGTGTGGACCGGATATAATCCGTACGATAACACTGTCTTACCTTCTGGGCATGCGAAAAAGCGAGGTTTTATTTCCTCTAAATATCGCCCTTCAAGTACTCCCAGCCTCCCACCGTCCACACATCGATACAATGCATGCGCGACCAAGTCTGCTAACTGAAGCAACGGCTCATTTTTCTTTTCTGTTGCAAGGATTTTTTGAACGTTAATGTTTCTTAAAAATTTTGAGTTTTCCTGAATTGGATTGCGTTGACAACTACGTACCAAGCCCCTAAGCCCCGAATAGTTAAAACCACCGTCTTCAAATACAATACTCACATCATTCGGGCTGATATCATTCCTTCCAAGGTACATACCCACACGTTCTAATAAATATTGGGCGCACTTGTTGTAGTACTTTTTGTGATCCCCAGCAATTTGATCGCGATACCCTCCAAGGGTAGATTTTTTTGAGATCACTCCAACAATAACAACATCCAAAGTTGCCAAAACCTGCGAATATCTCACTTTCTGCTCATGCGACAGAGAACTGCAATGCAGCGAACCTTTATTTGTAATTTCATCCGTAAAACTCCGGATCACTTCTTTCAAATCTTCTTTTGAACTATCTTTAATTATCACTCCGCCCATTGTCATATAGGGAGAGGCCCCTGCTTCCTTTTCTGTTTGAATTTTTTTAATTCCAGGGTTACCACTCTCATCAATCAAGACTGTATATTTCACCCACCGCCTCCGCACCCATTTCAATCAAAGTACACAAGATATTCCACCAATAAAAATTAAGCAAAAAAAAGCCGACAAGAAATTTCCTGTCGGCTTTTGAAAACTACAAAGACTATGAAGTTATTTAGTGACTATCCTTGGGAATTTCCTTGCCACGCCCACCTAACAGGAAGTCGAAATCTGCCCCTTTATCCGCGCCAATGACATGGCTGTAATAAAGCGAGGCATAGCCGCTGGTCGGGACTGGCACGGTGGTTTGCCACGCAGCCAAACGACGGGCGATTTCGTCGTCGGGCACATCAAGGTGCAAACGGCGTTTGGGCACATCAAGTTCGATCATGTCACCATTCTGCACAATTGCCAGCGGGCCACCGGCGGCGGCTTCGGGGGATGTGTGCAAAACAACGGTGCCATAGGCCGTGCCGCTCATACGGGCATCCGAAATGCGGACCATGTCGGTAATGCCCTTGCGCAATACCTTGGGCGGCAGGCCCATATTGCCCACCTCGGCCATGCCAGGATACCCCTTGGGCCCGCAGTTTTTAAGGACCATGACGCAGTTTTCGTCGATATCAAGGCTTTCATCATTAATCTTGGCCTTGTAATCGTCGATATCTTCAAACACCACAGCACGACCACGATGGGTCATCAAATGTTCGGACGCGGCTGATGGTTTCAGCACGGCCCCATTGGGCGCAAGGTTACCCTTGACCACGGCAATGCCGCCATGCTGGGTCAGTGCCTTTTCAAACGGCAAAATGACATCGTCATTCCAGTTGCGCACTTCGGCAACCTGGTCCCACATCGTCTCGCCCGAAACGGTAATCGCATCCTTGTGGATATGTCCCGCGTCGGCCAGTGCTTTGATCACCACCGGCAAACCACCCGCATAGAAGAATTCTTCCATCAGGTATTTGCCCGAAGGCTGCAGGTTTACAATGGTTGGAATATCACGGCCCAGACGGTCCCAGTCATCAAGCGTCAGATCAACACCCAAACGCCCGGCAATTGCCAGCAGGTGAATAACCGCATTGGTGGAGCCACCAATGGCACCATTCACACGAATGGCATTTTCAAAGGCCTGCTTGGTCATCACGTCAGACGGCTTAAGGTCATCCTTGACCATCTGCACAATGCGGCGGCCAGTCAAATGCGCCATCACCCGACGGCGGCTATCGACAGCGGGAATGGCGGCATTGCCCGACAGGGCCATGCCCAGCGCCTCAGCCATGCTGGCCATGCTGGATGCCGTACCCATGGTGTTGCACGAACCGGGCGAACGCGACATGGCGATTTCAGCTTCAAGGAAATCCTCGGTGCTGATTTTGCCTGCCTTGCGGTCTTCGGAAAGCTGCCACAGCGACGTGCCCGAGCCAATATCCTGCCCGCGCCATTTACCATTCAGCATCGGCCCGCCGGTAACAACAATGGCCGGAATATCGACACTGGATGCGCCCATCAAAAGGGCCGGTGTGGTTTTATCGCAGCCCACCATAAGCACCACGCCATCCAGCGGGGTGCCACGCAGGGCTTCTTCCACATCCATCGCACACAGGTTACGAAACATCATGGCCGTTGGGCGCAATGTGCTTTCACCTGGTGAAAATACCGGAAATTCCAGCGGCAGACCGCCTGCTTCGTAAATGCCATGCTTGACCCGTTCGGCCAGATCACGCAGATGGGCATTACACGGGGTCAGCTGCGACCAGGTATTGCAAATGCCAATAACCGGGCGGCCATCAAACAGATCAGCCGGCAGACCCTGGTTTTTCATCCAGCTACGGTGATAGATATTGTCCTTGCTGGTGCCACCAAACCAACCTTGGGAGCGCAGCGTGCGCGGCCAGGCTGCGGGTTTGAAGGTGCTCATGCCCGGTCTCCTGAGTTTGTGGGAAACACCGGCTTATTTGTGCCGGTGGTCCGGGCGCGCAATGCACCCAGATAAAAATTCAAACGGTGTAAAAAACCTGCCCCGGTTGCCCCGGGCAAACAGGCAAAACACGTATTTTGCCCGGTTTTCGGTCCGTTTTGTTGTGTCGTCAATTCTTTAGGCCTTGTTTTTGTTATAGACATCGAAAATCACCGCGGCGAGCAACACCAGGCCCTTAATGACCTGCTGCCAGTCAATACCGACACCGACAATCGACATACCGTTATTCATAACGCCCATGATCAGGGCGCCGACGACAGCGCCGATAATTTTACCGACCCCGCCAGACATGGACGCGCCACCGATAAAGACGGCTGCGATCACGTCAAGCTCAAAGGCAATACCCGCTTTCGGGGTTGCCGTATTCAATCGCGCAGCAAAAACCAGCCCGGCCAAACCGGCCAGCATGCCCATATTGGCAAAAGTCAAAAAGGCCAGCTTACGGGTATTGATGCCCGAAAGCTGGGCGGCCTTTTCATTGCCCCCCATTGCATAAATGCGGCGGCCAATGGTGGTGCTGTTGGTAACAAAGGTGAAAATCGCAATCAGAACCGCCATCACGATCAGCACATTGGGCAGGCCGCGATAGGTGGAAAGCAGATAGGCGATATAAAGAATGGCAAGGCCCGCAATGGCGTGCTTGGCGGCAAAAAATGCCATTGGTTCTTCGACCACGGCAAAACGGGCCTGCTTGGCACGCGACCGCAAACCCAAGACCGGCAAAATAACGGCCACAGCGATGCCAATGATCATGGAAAAGACGTTAAAGCGCCCTTCGATCATGCCGCTAAAAATATCAGGCACAAAGCCCGATGACATTAACTGGAAGTTTGACGGAAACGGCCCGACAGATGCGCCGCCCAACAATGCCAGCGTCAAACCACGAAACACCAGCATGCCAGCCAGCGTGACAATGAAGGAAGGAATGCGCCAATAGGCCACCCAATAGCCCTGGGCACAGCCGATCAGCCCCCCCACGATCAGGCAGGCCGGAATCACAACAATCGTTGGCAAATCCCACTGCACCGACATAACCGCGGCCAATGCCCCGATAAAGCCGACAACCGACCCCACCGACAGGTCGATATTGCCACCAACGATAACCAGCAGCATGCCCACCGCCATGATGATGACATAGCTGTTTTGCAGGAAAAGGTTGGTCAGATTGACCGGCTTCATCAAGACGCCATCGGTCAGATACTGAAAGAATGCCATGATCGCGATCAGGGCCAGAACCATGCCATATTCGCGGGTGTGTGTACGCAGGTAATAGCCGATATTTTTGCTGGAAGTCTCAGTCATTGGTCCGTCCTCACCCCTTCAGGATCATGTGCATGATCTTTTCCTGGCTGGCTTCGCTTGCGGCCAGCTGTCCCTTGATTTCGCCTTCATTCATCACATAAATGCGGTCGCACATGCCCAGAAGTTCCGGCATTTCCGACGAGATCATGATGACCCCTTTGCCGTCGGCAGCCAGTTGATTGATAATGGAATAGATTTCGTATTTCGCACCGACATCGATGCCGCGTGTCGGCTCGTCGAGGATCAGAACCTCAGGCCCGGCAAACAGCCATTTCGACAGAACCACCTTTTGCTGGTTCCCGCCCGAAAGATTGACCACCTTCTGCGCGACATTAGGGGTGCGAATATTGATTTTCTGGCGGTATTCCTCGGCAACGCCGCGTTCGGCACCGTCATTTAAAACACCGCGTTCCGAAACACCGGGCAAATTGGCCAGGGTAATATTGGTAGTGATGCTTTCCTCAAGGATCAGGCCCATTTCCTTGCGATCCTCGGTCACATAGGCAAGCCCTGCATCAATGGCGCGTTCAACGGTTGAAACATCCACCGTCTTGCCATTCATCACGACCTCGCCCGTGATATCAAGACCATAGGACCGGCCAAAGATGCTCATGGCAAGTTCGGTGCGCCCTGCCCCCATCAAACCGGCAATACCAACCACCTCGCCCGCCGCGACATCGATATTCACGTTTTTTATCAGTTGCTTGGTCGGGTGCAGCGGGTGATAGCACGACCAGTTGCGGACCTCCATGATGGTCGCGCCAATATTGGGCGTCCGATCCGGATAACGGTGCGCCATATCACGCCCGACCATATCCTTGACGATATCGTCCTCGCTGATCTGGCCTTCATGGCAATCAAGTGTTGAAACTGCCTTGCCGTCACGAATAACCGTGATGCGGTCGGCAACACGGCTGATTTCGTTCAGCTTGTGCGAAATCAGGATCGAGGTAATGCCCTGATTACGAAATTCGATCAAAAGGTCCAGCAGCTTCTGGCTGTCATTTTCCTGCAGGGACGATGTTGGCTCGTCCAGAATAAGAAGTTTCACTTCCTTGGACAGGGCCTTGGCAATTTCCACAAGCTGCTGTTTGCCCACACCAATATTGGTCACCAGGGTATTGGGGGCTTCACGCAGGCCAACCTTGCCTAAAAGTTCGGTCGTTCTGGCAAATGTCTTGGGCCAGTTGATGACACCATTTTCAGACAGTTCATTACCAAGAAAGATATTTTCCGCGATAGACAGCAACGGCACCAGGGCCAGTTCCTGGTGAATAATGATAATGCCGCGATCCTCGCTATCGCGGATATCACGAAATTCCTGAATTTTGTCGTCGAACAGAATATCGCCTTCATAGGTGCCGTGCGGGTAAACCCCGCTCAGAACCTTCATCAGCGTTGATTTTCCTGCACCATTTTCGCCGCACAGGGCATGGATTTCGCCCCGGCGCACCTTAAGGTTAACATCATCAAGCGCCTTCACACCTGGGAAGGTCTTTGTGATATTGCGCATCTCCAGGATGGTATCCATCCGGTCCTCCCGCATGCCGGGCTATGCCGGCTCCCTTCTTAAAAACGCGACCCGTGATCTGGGTAACGGGCCTGTTGCCACCTGCTTTTTGCGGCGGCTTTGGGTTATCCTGCAAAAGCGGGCGGCGCATCTTCACCGCCCGTTTCGCACATCATGCACGAGGCATTCTTATTTGACCTGGTCAGCGCTGTAATAACCCGAACCAACCAGCACACCTTCCCAGTTGCTTTTATCAACAAGGACCGGTTCCAGCAGGTAGGACGGCACAACCTTGACGCCATTGTCGTAGGTTTTGGTGTCGTTCACGGTCGGCTCGTTGCCAGCCAGAACATCATTGACCATACTGACCGTGACACGCGCCAGTTCACGGGTATCCTTGAACACGGTTGAATATTGTTCACCTGCAAGGATCGACTTAACCGACGGCAATTCGGCATCCTGGCCGGTCACGATCGGCATTTTCATATCGCCCGAGCCATAACCAACACCCTTGAGCGAGGACAGAATACCAATCGACAGCCCGTCATAAGGCGAAAGCACACCATCGACCTTTTCGTCGGTGTAATAGGCTGAAAGCAGGTTATCCATACGGGCCTGGGCAACGGCACCATCCCAACGCAGGGTACCAACCTTGTCCATGCCGGTCTGGCCGGATTTGATAACGATTTTGCCTTCGTCGATCAGCGGCTGCAGAACCGACATGGCACCGTTATAGAAGAAATAGGCGTTGTTATCGTCGGGCGAGCCGCCAAACAGTTCAACATTATACGGGCCATCGCCGCGCGATGCCAAACCGTCCACCAGCGAGGTTGCCTGCAAGACGCCAACCTTGAAGTTATCGAAGGTCGAATAATAATCGACATCGCCGCTATCGCGGATCAGGCGGTCATAGGCAAAAACCTTGATCCCGGCGGCCTTGGCATTTGCCAGGGCATTGGACAGGGTCGAACCATCGATGGCGGCAATCACCAGCACATCGACCCCCTTCACGATCATGTTTTCGATCTGGGAAAGCTGGTTGGGAATGTCGTCTTCTGCATATTGAAGGTCGGTTTTATAACCGGCTTCTTCAAACTGCTTGACCATCGAATCGCCATCCGAAATCCAGCGGGCGGAAGATTTGGTCGGCATGGCAATTCCGACAAAGCCCTTGTCAGCAGCATGGGCGGCAGACATGCCAAAACCACCAGGCAATGCAGGGGCAAAAGTTGCGGCTGCGCCAAAGGCAATGCCGGCCAAAACGGCACTCAGACGTTTCATTATGTTTTCTCCCTAATGACACGGCAATTTCCGGCATTCGCCTTTCTGGTTAAGGCACCGGGTGCCCGTCCTTGCCGTGTAGCGTTTTTTGCGTTGCGACTGCCATTTTCCAATGGCGCCGACCGCGCAATATTCCGTTGCTTCGCCATAACATTCAAATAATGAAAACTGAACATTGCATATCAAAAATGATATGCTTTAACTTTCCGTTCTTCCTTCGGGTTTTTGCAGGGGCCGCCCTAATGAGTAACACCGCCAATCAACCGGAAATGTCACCGGCCCAAACCCTGCTTTCCGGGTCGGGTAACCTGTTTAAACGCGGGCTTAAAATCAGCCATCTGCGCATGATTGTCGCAATGGAGGAAACCGGTCAGATCAGCCTTGCCGCGGCGATGTTAAAAACATCGCAACCCGCCGCATCGCGCCTGTTATCGGAAATGGAAGATATGCTGGGCGCGCGCCTGTGTGAACGTGGTGCGCGCGGTGTGGAAATGACCAATGCGGGCCGCGCCCTGGCCCAGCGTGCGCGCACCATGCTGATTGAAATGCGCGAGGCCGAACGCGAAATCGAGGACATCAAAAATGGCGGCGGCACCGTTTTTATCGGCGCGGTGACGGCTGCGGCGGTTGACCTTGTGGTGCCGGTGGTGCGCGATATTCAATCGCGCAATGCCCGGTTCGAGGCACAGGTAACCATTGGCCCGTCGCATATCCTGATCAAAAGCCTGCTGGCGGGGGAGTATGATTTTATAATCGGCCGTGTACCGCAGGATGTGGACCCGCGCCTTTTTAACATCTGGCAAATCCGCAGCGAAAAAATCCGCCTGCTGGTACGCAAGGGCCACCCGCTTCTGGCACATAACCCGGTATCGCTGGCACAGCTTGCCCAATATGAATGGATATTGCCGCCGCCCGGCAACCTGATGCGCCGCACGATCGAGGATGTTTTTATCGCCCAAAATCTGCCCCTGCCCCATTCCGGGCTGAATACGGCATCCCTTCTTGTCACGCTTGCGGCAATCATGGATAGCGATGCCGTCGCTCCGATGGCCGAGGAGGTCACACCCCTGCTAACGCGGGGTGGTGCCATTACCGAACTGCCTTTAACCGAAGCCATCGAAATCAAACCCTACAGCCTGTTAACCGCCGCAGGCCACCGCCTGTCACCATCGGCGCAAATGGTGTCGGATCATATTCTAGCAAAGATTGATCTGGCGGCGAAAACGCAAACGAAAATGCCTGAAACACCATAAGGAGGACATGACAGTTCTGGCGGCCCGGATTTTGGCTTTCGCTCACAAATATTCCATCCTATGATGGGGTTCTCCCCGCACGAAAACAGGTCATCCGTGGCATTCATTGCCAACGGATATTGTGTGCTGGTTTGCATGTCACACCCTATGGCAGCAATACCCCAAAGCCTTGCCAACCAGCAGTTTGACCCGCGATCCCATCATTGCTGCAGCTATACAATAAGCTGATTGACAGGGTGATCCCTGACGATTAATGCCCTGCCTCTCGCCCGTTATGCCGGGTGAATTTCAGGTTTCCATCCCCTGACATATCCCAAATCAATTTATGCCATCAGCTTGCCGCAAAGCGCCGCCATATGGGGCCGCCTTGAGCAGGGAATACGAATGCAGTTGCCTTATCCAACGAACCTGATTGTCATCACCGGCGGCCCCGGTGCAGGCAAAACCACATTGATCAATTATTTAAATGAACGCGGATACGAAACCAGCCCCGAGGTTGCCCGCAACGTTATTGAAAACCAGCAGGAGCGCGGCGGAAATGCCCTGCCCTGGCAGGATAATGAAGCCTATAGCGGGCTGATGACACGCGGTTCCATTCGCGCCTGGCGCGATGGCATGGCCCAGGACCCGTTAACGGTATTTTTTGACCGTGGCCTGCCCGATACACTGGCCCATCGCCGGGTTTCAGGATTGGGCGAGGATATCGGCCTGAAACGGGCCATTGAAACCTATCGCTATCGCCGGTCGGTTTTCATTTTGCCGCCCTGGGCCGAAATATACAAAACCGATAGCGCCCGAACACAAAACTTCGCCGAGGCCGTCAGGACCTATGTGGTTTTGTACCGGACCTATCTTGAATGCGGGTACGAACCTGTCGAAATCCGCAAAGGCCCGGTTGAACAACGGGCCGCACAAATACTGGCACGGTTAAAGCTGTGACCAGCAAAAAACAAAAACAGACCAAACGAGCAAACCATGAAGAAACCCATCTGCCGCCCCCTGTTGGCGGCAGCCCTGTGCCTTGGCAGCATCCTGCCTGCCAAGGCCGCCTACGCCGCATGTTATGACTGGCCATTGCGCCAGCGTGGCGGTGAATATGCCTATGATGGCGATACCATTTATGTGCTGATCCCTGGCCTGCCCGGCGAAATTGCCCAAATGTCAGTTCGGGTGCGCGGGGTGGATACCCCTGAAATTCGCGGTAAATGCGCCAGCGAAAAGGAACTGGCAAGCAAGGCCCGCGATTATGCGAGGCAAAGCCTGAAACAGGCGCAAAAGGTTGAATTTTGCGAGCCTGAATGGGGCCGATATGGCGGGCGCGTGGTGGCATCTGTGCGTATTGATGGCCGCGCCCTTGATGAAGACCTGATCAAGGAAGGCCTTGCCCGCCCCTATGATGGTAAAACCAAACGTGCGCCCTGGTGCAGCTAGCCACCGCCACCACACAGCATTGAAACGCAAAACCGGCGGCACATCTGGCCGCCGGTTTTGTTTGTACTGTGTTCAACGAAGATCACACCACTTTCGTCCTGATGAAACGGAAACCTAAAAATTCCCCGGTGCACATTGCAGGCAGGTCAGGCCCATATCACGCCATTTATCCACCACCGACTGGCGATCATCGATGACAAGCCAAGGGGCAAATCCATCCTTGCGGATCTGGGCTAACAGGTCTTCTTTGACATCTTCGTCACTTCGATGGTCAGCATCAACCGGGCGCAGATAAACACCATCGAATGGTATTTCATGGGCCTTCAGCCAGGCCTCTGTCCGGATGCGCCAACCTTCGGGGCGGCCGGTGCAAATCACAATCGCCTGCCCGGTGCCGTGCAAAATACGCAGCAACCGTTCAATATCGGCCACCGGGGCCGTATCGTCCATCGCATCAAAAAAGGCATCCCAGTGCTTGACCGGGCCATGCACCAGGTGGCCCAATGCATCAACATCAAATTCGGCCAACGTGCCGTCCACATCAAACACCACAGCCGGGCGCGGTGCGGTTTCAGATACCGGGTTCATCGTAAGGCTTTGGCTCATTATCCGGTTTCCTGATCACTATTATTCTCGGGCTGGCCCAGCTGTTCATAATGCCAGCGGCCATCCGTCGGGGTGAATTTAAAGGGTGTCGCATTCATGATGCGCGGGCCATCGGCGGCAAAACCGGTTAAATGCAAAATGCAGCGCATCACGCCAGAATGCCCGACCACCAGGGTCAGGCCCTGCGTTTCATCATGGTTGGCAAGCGCAATATTCAGCGCATCGCACACCCGTTTGCACATATCGTTAAAGGGTTCACCGGCAGGCGGTGTTTCAAATCGCGGGCAGATTTCGGTTACCGGGCGACCTTCCAGGTCGCCCCAATGGCGTTCGCGCAAACCGGGCAGCAATGTGGGCGCCCAGCCCGGCATTGCCAGTTCGGCGGTATTGCGCGCGCGTTGCTGCGGGCTGGCAAAAACCGCCCGCCAGCGCCAGCTTGCCAGCAGCGGGGCTGCTGCACGGGCCTGTTTTTCGCCCGTCGCATTCAGGGGGACATCAGTGGACCCGGCAATGGTGCCGGTGCGGTTGGCTTCGGTTTCGCCGTGACGCATAAAAACAAACGGCACGGCGGGCATATCATAATGCCAATAGGGAAAAATCATCATCCTGCCTTAAAGATAGAACCGGTCCGATAGCTGTAACCGGCCTTCAAACCCTTCCACAAGGCCGAATTCCTCGGGCCGGGTGCAAAACAGCGGAACGATCTGCAAGGCATGGCAGGTTTGGGCAAGTTCCACCACATCGCGCAAACGCGGATGCACATTCCAGCGGTGAAACTCACCCTTCCCCTCGCTAACGATACGGCGGGCGGTTTCCGACATATGCCCTGTATAAATCACCTTGGCATCCTGGCCCAGACGGCCCTGTTCCTGCCACTTGCGGGTGATTTCGCCCGATGCCCCCTTGGTGCCGCAGGGTGAATGGCACAATAGCAGGCGCGCATTGGGGTTAAATTCGCGGGCCTTCGCACTTAGACGGCGCAAGTCGCTGATGGCACCGCTATGGACAAAATCCTGCCCGCCCGGTGCCAGCACCTGCTGCACCCGGCCAAAGCACCGCATATCCATTGTCCAGTCGGTAAAGCCGTGCCGTTCAAACAGCAAAGCCATTTCAGCAGCCCGGCCACTGGGCGGTACGGGGAACAGAACTTGCCCGTCAAATCCGGCAACGGCCCCCAAAAGGCCATCAATCCGGTCGCGCTGCGATACATTATCCATGCCATAGGATGCATCACACAGTATCGTCGCGGCATCGGGCGCCTGATCATATAAAAAGTAATCCGATTCTGTGCAGATATCACCGGTATAAAGCACGCCACCTGCCACATCGAAATGCAGCCAGACACCACCAAAAGCATGGCCGGTTCGCCCGGTGGTAACGGTTACGCCATCCACCTGAATTTCGCCAAATGCCGGCAGAATATTCACATCCGCGCCAGCCGGCAGGGATTTGGCCGTAACAGCCGTGCAGTAAATCGGCAGGCCCGCCTCAATTGCATAATGGGCCGCACCAATATGATCAACATGATCATGGCTGATGAAAACGGCGTTAACTTTTGTCAGCCAGGCCGGGTCAAATCCCGGTTCATTTTCCAGTCCGTCACCACAATCAAGCAGCCAGCGCCGGTTTAAAAAATCCAGCCGGATACAGGCCGGGGCCTTTTCCCCCAGCCCCGACAATACACGAATACCCGCCGCCATTATGCAGCCTCCTGGCGTGAAAAAACCCATCCATCACGGATCGAAAGTGAAATGCGCTCGCCAATACGGGCGCGCTGATTGCTGTAAACCGGCAGGGATTGCTGATTATCAAGCTGTACCAGCAGGCGAAACCGCCCCCCCAGATAAACACAATCATCGACCCGGCCCCCCAGGCTGCCGGTATCATCAACGGTGATATCCTCGGGCCGCAAACACAGGCCAAGGCCACCAGCCGGGTTATTATGTGCATCGGTCAGGTTCGTCGGGTTAGCTTGGACCGTGACTGAATTGCCATTTGCCGGGCCATGACCATTATTTTGTGAAAATGCCGCGCAGGCAGCCTGGCTGATGCGTGCGGTAATGCTGGCATCGCCCAGGCGCACGGCACAGCGCCCTCCACCCTGCAGGGTAATACCACCAACCGGCAAAACCGCGCCTGCCCCCACAAACCCGGCGACCATCTGGTCGCTTGGTTCACGATACAGGGTTTCGGGGGCGGCCATCTGGCGAATATGCCCACGATCCATCACCGCGATCCGATCGGCCATTGCCATGGCTTCGGCCTGATCATGGGTCACATAAATCATCGTGGCACCCGTCCGGCGGTGAAAATCCAGAAATGCGTCCTGCATGGTTTCACGCAAATGCACGTCCAGATTTGCCAGTGGCTCGTCCAACAATACCGCGCGCGGTTCCATCACCAGGCAGCGCGCCAGGGCAACGCGCTGGCGCTGCCCACCGCTTAGCTCGGATGGTGAACGATCGGCATAATCTTCCAGCGATACAATCGACAGCGCATCACGAATGCGCCGGTCGCGTTCCGCCCGCGACATTTTGCGCACTTCCAGCGGATAACCCACATTGCGCGCCACCGGCATATGCGGCCACAGCGCATAGGACTGAAACACGATGCCCAGATTACGGTCTTCAGGGGCTACCATGCGCCGTGATTGCCCGTCAGCCACCACCTGCCCGGCCAGCGAAATGGTGCCATCATCGGGTTCTTCAAACCCGGCAAGCAACCGCAGCAATGTGGTTTTGCCACAGCCCGACGGCCCCAGCAGGGCAACAAATTCGCCATCGGCAATATCAAGCGATACGTTATTGACCGCTCGGTAATCGCCAAATCGTTTGGTGACATTGTGTAAATTTATGACTGCCACGGTATGACTCCCTTGGGCAGGTGACGCGAGGCCAGTTGAAAACCGGTCATCAGGGCAATCACAACCCCAACCACCAGCACGGCCACCGCCGATGCCAGGACGCTATCGCCACTGTCATCAAGATTGAAAATCAGAACGCCCAGCGTTTCATTGCCCGCCGACCACAGCAGGGCTGAAACGGTCAGTTCGTTAAACGCGGTCAAAAACACCAGCAATGCCCCGGCCGCCGCCGCAGGTGCCGCCAATGGCAGCAAAATATCGCGCAACCGCCGCGCAAGCCCTGCCCCGCAGGCCTGGGCGGCCTCTTCCAATGCGGGGTCAAGCTGCATGAAGCTGTTCATCACCGGGCGTAGCGCAATGATCAAAAACCGCGCCAGATAGGCAACAAAGATAATCGCCAGCGTGCCATACAGACTGATATCCAGCACCGGAATGCGAATGAACAGCAAGATACAGGCAATCGCCAGCACCACACCGGGCAAGGCATAGGGAATTTCGACCAGCAGATTGACAAGTTTGGTCAGCCGTGTGGGGCGGCGCACAATCACATAGGCCAGCGGCAGGCAAATACCGACCAGCACAATTGCCGCCCCGACCGACAGGATCAGGCTGTTATGAAAGGCACGGATGGTGGCAGGCTGCACAAACAGCACCTGATAGAAGGCATCAAAACTGAAATTATCAATGCCCAGCCGCACACCAAAAGCTGGCACCAGCGACGTTGCCACCAGGGCCATTAACGGCACCACCAGTATGGCGATCAACACCGCCCACAACGCAATTTCAACAATCACACGCCGGGCACCCAAACGAATATCCAGTGGTCTGCCAACGACCCCCATCAGGCGGTAATCACGTTTGCCCAGCAAATGGTGATGCAGCAACACGCCCAAAACAGCGATCACACCAATCAGCATCGCCAGCACCGAAACCTCGCCCAGTGCCGCGGGGCCAAAGCTGGATAATTTCCGGTAAATCAGGGTTGGCAGGGTAATGTAATTGCCAGGAATACCCAGCATCGCCTGTATGCCAAAATTCCCCAATGCGGTGACAAAGGCCATTGCCGTGCCCGCAATCAGGCCGGGGCTGGTCAGGGGTAAAATCACCTGCCACCACAAACGCCCGCCGCGCGCACCAGCAAGCCTTGCGGCTTCCACCTGTTCGCGGGGCAGCAGGCGCAAATTGGCCCGCAGGGTTAAAAACACGATCGATGCATGCTGAATACCCAGCAGCAGGGCAATCCCCTCGGCGGAATAAAGCGGCTGGGGCGATCCAAGGGCGGGCGCCATGCCTATGGCATTTAACAGCGCACTGCTTGGCCCGGTCAATTGCACCCAGGCAAGGGCGGTAATTTGCGGCGGGATCATCATCGGGATCATGAAGCAAAAAACCAGCGCTGCTTTTGCCCGAATATCGGTTAGCGCTACCAGAAAGGCAAATGCCCCGCCAATCAGCACCGAAATCGCCGTGCCCAATGCCGCTGTATAAAGGCTGTGCGCAGTCGCGCGCCATGTCTGGCTGCTTTGCATGACATCACGCAAATAATCCAGGCTGGGCATGCCCTGCACAAAAAGGCCCTCTGCCGCCAAACGCAGCATTGGCAAAACTGAAATAAAAATGACCGGCACAAACAGCAAGGGCAGCAACCGGTCCGAAAACCGGTTACCCCCCACATGTCTGTCAGATGCTGCCAGCCAGCGTCCGACAGCCTGCATTATTCAGCCCCGAACATCTCGGCGAACTTTTTCTTGTTCGCTTCTGCATTTTTCAGGGAAACGGCCGGGTCAAACGCCATCAGTTTGATATCTTTGCGCGCGGGGAAACCGGCGGGCAGGTCCATATCGTTGCGTGCCGGTATATACCCCATATCCAGCACCAGCTTCTGCCCCTTGTCCGACAGCACGAAATCAACAAATTTGTGCGCGACATCGACGTTTTTGGCAGTTTTTAAAATTGCGACCGGTTCGGTCACATAGGTAACGCCTTCGCTGGGGAACACAAAATCAACCGGCGAGCCATCGGCCTTGCCCCGCAGCGCCAGGAAGTCGACCACAACGCCATAGGGCTTTTCACCGGATGCAACAGCCTTGAAAGTGCCGCCGTTACCACCCTGTGCACGGGCCTTGTTGTCAGCCAGGGCCTGGTAATAATCCCAACCCAGATCAGGGTTTTCCGTCAGGGTTGAAAGATGGATCAGCGCGGCACCGGAATAAAGCGGGCTTGGCATCACGATCTGGTTTTTCAGGGCCGGATCAGCCAGGTCTTTCCACGAGGTCGGTTTTCTTGAAACGCCGGTATTATAAACAATGCCGGTCGTGATCAGCTTGGTCGAATAATAGTAACCGTCGGCGTCATAAAGGGCCGGCTCATAGGCTTTTGCTTCGGGCGATTTATAGGCCTGAAGCTGCCCCTGCTGCTTCATCCCTTCAAGGGTAACGGTATCAGCGATCAGCAATACATCCGGGCGCGGGTCGCCTGCCGCAATTTCGGCACCCAGTTTCGCCATCAATTTGGTGGTGCCATCACGCACCCAATCCACTTCGATGTCCGGATATGCTGCCTTGAAGGCATCGACGGTGGTTTGCGCATCCTGGTTGGGCTGGCTGGTATAAAGAACCAGTTTTTCGGCAGCCTGCCCTACGAACGGCAACATCATTGTGGCGGATGCCACGGCAGCAAGAAGCACTTTACGCATCATAAATCTCCTGAACCGGTGAAACGCACTAAGGTTTCGAACGAAAACAACGTGAGGGGGACGCTACCGATATTTTCATAACAGTTGTGTGACAAAGCTGAGAATTTAATGTTTCAACTGTGATTACGGGCTTCTCAGCCGCTTTTTCGCATCGCTATAATCACATCAAAGCGAAACTGAAACTTTCGTGCGAAAACATTAAAGGTTGTTAGATGCCCCGTCCCGTGCCCATCGAAAACCGTCGCGACCGCATTGTCGCACTGGTCAAAACCTGTGGCTTCATGGCTGTCGAGGAACTGGCACGCCGGTTCAATGTATCGGTGCAAACAATCCGGACCGATCTTCGCGACTTACAGGAACAGGGGCGAATTTTTCGCCGCCATGGCAAGGCCGGTCCAGCACCGGCACCGGACAATACCAGCTATGAAAATCGCGAAGTCTGGAACCGCAATGGCAAACGCGCGCTGGCAACAAAACTGACCAGCCTGATCCCCGAAGGCTGCACCATTGCCATTGGCACCGGCACGACGGCCGAACTGGCGGCACAAAGCCTGGTGCAACATCGCAATTTAACGGTGCTGACCAACAATATTCATGTGGTGCTGACACTGCAAAATGCGCCGGGTGTGACCTTGCGCCTGTCGGGCGGCACCATACGCACCCGCGATCTCGATGTTATTGGTGCTGACAGCGCCGATTTCTTTGGCTGTTACCGCGCCGATTTTGGCATTGTCAGTGTGGGTGGCATGGCGCCCGAAGGCGATTTGATGGATTTCAACATGGATGAGGTCCGCGCACGTCGCGCCCTGGTGCAATGCTGTGACCATGCAATTTTGCTGGTCGATGACCGTAAAATCGGCCGCAAGGCCCTGTGCCGTGACGGCCATGCCAGCGATTTTCGCACCGTCATTTTGAATTCACCACCATCCGATGCCCTGCAAAAAAGGCTGGTGCAATCCCGCACCAGCCTCATTATTGCGTCATGATGGGTATTTTGCAGGCACGTCGCCAAGAACCGGCATCACACGACGTCCAGGATCATTTCCTTGGACACTGTCAAATCACCGGAAATGCGCAGGCACTGGTTGGGGTCGACGGCGATCCAGCTATCGCTTTCAGTATCAAGCGGCTCTGACACCACAATCACCTGCTTGCCGCGCTTGCGGTAATAAAGCGATGGCGGCTTGTCATCATTGGCGTAACGCACGGCGCACAGGTTTTCGCCGTCGCTCAGGCAGGCGGTAAAACGGAATGGCGCGGTAATGTTGTGGCGCTTCATTGCCGATTCCACCGTTTCAATCGCCTTGCGAATGGCCCGCTGAGCATCATTTTCCAGCCCGAAGCTCAGCATCAGGTAAAAAATCAGTTCGCTATCGGTCGTGCCCTGGCGGGAACAGTAATATTTGTCGTCAATCAGGGCTTCCAGTTCACGCCGAACCAGCCGGTAATCACCAATCTGCCCATTATGCATGAACAGGTATTTATCAAACGCAAAAGGATGACAATTGGCACGGCTGGTACCAGTACCCGTTGATGCACGGACATGGGCAAAAAACAGCCCTGATTCAATATTATGCGCCAGTGATTGCAGGTTGGCGTCATTCCATGCCGGCAGAATTTCGCGATACAGGCCCGGAGTATTGCGATGGCCATACCAGCCAATCCCGAAGCCGTCGCCATTGGTTGGCGTTTTAGCCTCTTCGGCGTGCAGGCTTTGCGCCACCAGCGAATGTTTGGGTTCAAATACCAGACTATCGAGGTAAACAGGCTCCCCGATATAACTCAACCAACGGCACATTTATGCTCTCTCCCCGATTTTGCCCGACAGGTCAGGACCAGGGCCCAATCTATGCCGCCAAACTACAGTGCGGTCAATGTTCTATAACCATTTTAAACCTGCGACACCCCGCATGGCTGGCATGCGACACCCCACACAATCACATCCAACTGCATAGTTGCTGGCGTTGGAGGATGGAATATCCCTGATGCAGCCTGATCAATGCTTTAAACACACTTGATAAATAGCATCGTGCCACTGGCGAGAAATCCAATACCAGTTTAGCGCCGTTTAAAATGGCAGAAGGCCGTTATCTGCTAACGCGAAATGTAAAAGGCCCGGGAAATACAAATAAAGCACTTGCCATGTCGTCGGATTATCCGTATTTTCCGCGCCACAAAATGAGTCGTGCTGGTGTAGCTCAGCTGGTAGAGCGGCGCATTCGTAATGCGTAGGTCGTAGGTTCAAATCCTATCACCAGCACCATTTTGGCCTTACAAAAACCCGTCAATGCCGGTCCGCCGTGCAAAGACGGGTTTTTTGTTTCTGGCCCAATCGCTCGCACGCTGCCCTGTGTTTCGCCTCTGCATGCAACTCTCCGCATCAGCCACGACATATTATCACTGTCACATGCTCTGGGGCCTTAGACAGACCTTCTGCCCCCGGCCACAACCAGCCCCCCCTCTCTGTTTTGCATCTCACACGTCGGTAACCTGCCCGCAAAAAATTTTGGGAAAAGTTTTCACAAATGACGCGCGGATACGTCATTTGCAAAAACGGCTGCGCCCATAGCGCTACCCGCTACAGGGGCAAACAGATGCGCAGAACCAGACCAGGATCATAGGAGGCAGAAACCCGGAAATTTCGTCATGCATTGACGTTTGGTGTGCCCGTTCGCACTGAACAATCGGAAATAGAGTCGCATATTGCACCACGGTCCGGTGCAGCCCCTGCGCCATATCCCCTCCATTTGCCCTGCTGGGCCCATGGCACGTAAAAAGTTTGGTCAAATTACAACCATAACGTGCAAAATAGAAAAAACATCACAATTCAAACGACGCCACGTCATACTTGAAGGCGAATACAGCGCACAATTTTAAGTTGTATTTAAAATCAGGGGAGACTTGTGGTGGGTAATATTTATCGCAATAAAATCAATTTCAGACAGGCCGGAGACGCAGTTACACTGCATTATATTTTACCGACACGGCAGCTACACACCGCACTAACCGCAACCAACGAGGGTCATCCGAGCGTGACCCCGACCTATATGGAGCCACCATCTTTTTTTGCCTATTGGCGCAGCATTGCGCGCAGCAAAAATACAACCCATGCGGAAGAATCCGTTCAGCAGGATCACACGTTACACTGCAACACCTGCAACACCAGCACCTTTCACGCGCATTCACACCATGCGCAATCGCCCCTGACCACGGGCCTGCAATCCATCGAACCGGCAATACCGCACCCAAGCAGCCCCGGCGTCGGTCAGGAACACGCCCCGGAAAATTATCGGGACACAACAATTCCCGAACTGCGCGCCAACAACTGGGCCCTACCACAAAACACCCATATGTCGGCAGGGCATTTTGATGCCAACTGGCAATATCAACGCCCCTGCACGGTCGATAACAGCCCCTGGCCAAATGCAATCAGCCAAAGCCTGCTACCCCACCTTCCCGTGGAAAGCCCGCAGGCCAAGGGTCAGATACAGCACGTTCGGGAAACCACAACCAATCCGGCCCTGGTCGTCCGGCCAGGAGATGCCACACCGGATATTGAAACAAGGTGTGATCCCCAGACCTACGCGGCATCAATGGCGCCCAATTTCTGGCCATTATGGATTGCCCAGCGTGACAGCCTTTTACGGCAATGCCTGAAACTGATGTCGGGGAATATGGATGATGCGCAAGATGCCCTTTCCGAAGCGATGGTAAAAGCATCGGTGAAATTTGAAGAATCGATGGACGAGATTCGCAATCACCGCGCCTGGCTTTCGCGCATTGTGCACAATGCCTGCATCGATCTGCACCGGCAAAACCGGCGCAAAGCCGAATATCACGAAGAAACCCACAATACCGAGGACGAATCCCAACCCAGCATTTCACGCCAGGATGTCGCCACCCCCGAACAGAAAGCCCTGACCGGCGAGATGTTTTCCAATCTGGAACGCGCCCTGTCAGACCTGCCGGAAAAACTGCGCCGCCCGCTTTTAATGCGCTGCGTGCAGGACCAGTCCTATGACGAAATTGCCGAAAATCTGGGCCTAACCAATTGTGCTGTGCGTAAACGGGTGCAGCTTGCCCGTGATCATTTGAAAGGCTGCGATATACGATAGTTCCGCCCCGGAGGGGTTACCCGTTTTTCGCAAACCACCAACAATAAAATCAACACCCGATAAGCCCGGACATGAGCAACAAAAATGGCGGCAGGTTTTCCCTGCCGCCATTTAAATCATCTTCGTGTCCCCGCGCCCAAACGCAGGCAAGTCACGCCAGATTAACCGGCGCGTAGCAATTCGAGACGCTGGCAGGCTTCGCTGAAGTCCGGCGCATAAAGGCTGAGGCGGGTTCCCGTGCCCTGCAATTCATATTCGCCGATATTTTCCGTCGGGCAGGAAATGAACTTTGCCACCGGCGCACTGACCAACACGCGCTTGCCAAGCTGTTTGGTCAGCTTTTCAATGCGTGATGCCTCATTTGCGGCACGGCCAACCACGGTGAAGTCCACCCGTTCCTTAACGCCAACATTGCCATAAACAACATCGCCTACATGCATGCCCAGCCCATAATCAAATTCCGGCAGGCCCTGTTCGGCCCGGCCGCGATTAAGGTTTTCAATATTCATCTGGGCCTCGGCGGCGGCATACAGGGCTGCGTGGCAGGCCTGTTCCAAATCACCTTCATCATCGCGGATCGGGAAAATGGCCAGTGTTGCATCACCAATATATCGCAGCACCTGCCCACCATGCCCCAGAACAGCGCCCGCCGTTGCGGCAAAAAAGGCATTCATCTGATCTAAAAACGCATCATCACCAACATGGGCTGCCATTGCCGTGGAATTGCGCATATCGGAAAACCAGATAACGGCGCGGGTTTTGGTGCTGTCGCCCAGTTTGATTTGCCCATCACGCACCCGATGCCCGGCATCCGACCCCAGATAAGTTTCCAGGATGGTTTTGGTTTCGTCATGCATGATGCGCATTTTGCAGGTCACGGCAAAACGGCGCTGAATGGCCGAAAGAATGGCAAGGTCTTCGTCGGTAAAACCACTGGGACGGCTGGTCAGATAGGTCATGAAAATGCGATTTTCACCCAACTCGCTATCACGGTCGGTGACAAAGGGGGTAACAAGCGCCAGATAATCGGTCCCGCTGACTTCGCGGAAGGTTTTAAGAACCGGAAAATCAAGAATTGCACCCGGGCCAATCAGATGGCGGCGCAAAAATGTCACCCCGTTATCGATCATCCATTTCATCGGGCTGGCGTTCCAGTCCGGATTATTTTCACGCACCCCCAAATGGAAGGAGCGTTCAACCTGCCCGGTCGGCTTTGACCAGATATAACTTACACCTTCATACAGGGGATGAAGGGTTTTAAAACCAACCATGACCCGGTCAATCGGCAGGCCCGCGGCCACAAGGCGCGATACCATGCCGGAAATAACCTCGTCGATATCGGTATCCTGCAAGGCGCTTTCCATCAGCCAGTCATTGACCGACCGCACAAATCCGCCCCCGGACAGGGCTGAATTTGTTCCGGGTAATGACGTGACATTACCGAACTGTTTGCTCTGCTGCGCCATCGGCACGCTCCGTCCTACAATTTTTCATTTTTGTTACACCGCTTAAATGGTCGAAACACCACAAAGCGCAATCACAAATTCAAAAAAGAATGGCAGCCATGCGAAACAGGAAAGACACTGCCATTTCAGCCAATGAATGCAACACGATCAGGCATGGGACAAAACCGGTGCCGGCAGATAGATCCGGGCGTGCAAACCACCCTGTGCTGCATCTTCCAGATAGATCTCGCCGCCATGCGCGCGAATGGCGGTTCGGGCAATTGCCAGCCCCAAACCAATGCCACCGGTTTCCTGATTGCGCGATTCCTCCAGTCGGAAAAACGGCTCGAATACCCGGTCACGCTGATCAATGGGAATACCAGGCCCATCGTCACAAATATCAATCCAAAGGCCGCCATCATCGGCCTTTGCCACAGTCACGAAAACATTTTCCCCATAGGCAAGGCCATTTGCCAAAAGGTTGCCCAGCGCACGTTTGATCGAAAGCGGACGGCAGGCATAGGAAAAATGTTCAACTTCAGAGTCAAATGTAACCGGATGTCCGGTTTCTTCAAGGTCTGCACAACAGGCTTCGACCAATGCCACAAGATCGATCTTGCGTGTTTTTTCATCAGCCGTTTCTTCACGGGCAAATGTCATGGCTGCCGCCACCATTTGCTCCATTTCATTTAGAGTTTCGATAATCTTACGCCGATTTTCCTGATCTTCAACAAATTCAGCCCGAAGACGCAGGCTTGTAATCGGCGTACGCAGATCATGCGAGATAGCAGCCAGCATGCGGGTCCGGTCTTCAACAAAGCGGCGCAGGCGCGCAGTCATGCGGTTAAAGGCGCGCGCCGCATGGCGAATTTCAAGCGGCCCGGTTTCGGCCACCGGTTCGGGAAAATCCCCGCGCCCAACACGATCGGCAGCAACGGCCAACGCCTTCCACGGGCGGGTAATGCGCCGCGCAACAAAAAAGGCGATAATACCAATCAATATGGCCGACAAAGCCACCCGCACCAGACTTTGAAATACCACCCAGGGCGGCGGCGAAAAATTATTGATCCGCGCATCAAGCCAGATCATCGGCGTTGCATTGGCAGTGGCAGCGACATGACCCGGCGCAGTACCATCTGGCGAAACGACACCATCAACGGGGCTTTTAGCAACGACGTCCCCCTTGCCCTGTGCCGTTGCTGCTTCATCATCGTGATCAGCGTCATCAGCATTCGCATCCGTATGCGGCGCTGCCTTGGCGATCATGTCAAAATCTTCGCCGGTCACATCTTCGGGCAAAACAGGTGGGGTTACATCGCCATCCGCAATACCAAAAACCGGCACGGCAACCCCCATGACCGGCGGGCCATCGCAGGAAATGTTGCTAAAGAAACGGTGGAATTTCAGTTTCTTGTATTCCAGATATTCCTTGCCCAACTTTTCATATTTCTTTTCCATTTCGTGCATGCGTTCATGCTCGCGATGGCGTTCGCTGCGGCAATCGCTTTCCGACAGGAAACTGACCCGTGCGGACACTGGCGGATTACCCAGCGCAGTATTGACCCGATCAGCCAGAAGGCGGGTTACATCCGTTGTTTCACCATAAACCATCGGTTCGTTTAGAAGGCGCAACTGGAATTGCGGGCTTTGCGCCACACGCAAAACATCGCGCCAGTTTTCGCGTGGCGTGGTCGATAAAATGCGCGAAATGGCCGCAACACGCGCCAGCGCCCCGCCGCGCCGTTCGGATAAAACCGCATCATGGCGTTCCTCGGCCAGCAATACTGCGAGCACAACATGGGTCAGAATGACCGCACCTAGCAGAAGCGCGATAAGCTGGGCTGTCAGGGTCCGGGGCCAAAGACGAAATAAAAACCGCTTCATTGCGAGACTGCATCCACCGTCAGCATATATCCCCCACCCCAGACGGTTTTAATAATGACGGGGTTTTTCGGGTCCGGTTCGATTTTTTTGCGCAGGCGGCTAACCTGGTTATCAATGCTGCGATCAAAGGGGGCTGCTTCGCGGCCCTTGGTGATATCAAGCAGCTGATCGCGCGTCAGCACCATACGCGGATGTTCGACAAAGGCATTTAAAAGGGCAAATTCCCCGGCACTAAGCGGCATTACCATATCTTCATCATTGCGCAATTCGTGGCGGTTGCGATCAAGGATCCAACGATCAAAAAACACTTCGCCACCGGCAAGGGGGCGTTTACGGCCCGTGGGCAGGCTTTGCGCCCGGCGCAACACGGCCTTGATACGGGCCAGAAGTTCGCGCGGGTTAAACGGCTTTGCCAGATAATCATCCGCGCCCATTTCAAGACCAACGATCCGGTCGGTTTCCTCGCCAAGGGCGGTAAGCATGACAACAGGGATATCATAACTTTCGCGCAACCACCGGCACAGGCTAAGCCCGTCTTCGCCGGGCATCATGACATCAAGCACAACCAGGTCCGGCATGATTTCATCGCTTAAAAGCTTGCGCATTTCGCGACCATCGGCTGCCAGGCTGACACGGTAGCCATGCTGGCGCAAATAACGCCCGATCAGATCGCGAATATCACGATGGTCATCGACAACCAGAATATGTGCTGTATCCGACATTCCGTCATGTCCTGCTGTTGGTGGCATCTTAGGATGCAAACTTAACGCACCGATACGCAATGCGATAACTGCCAATTTGTATCAGACTGTCGCAAAGCCGGAGATTGCGACAGTCTGCGACCATTTTAGCGTCCAACCGGGATCATTTCGCGACAATTTTAGGGTTAGATGGCCTTGTCAAACGGTTCACCCAACGTGACGAGGATAATATGAACACGACCCGCAAACTGATGATTACCGCTGCCATTATTGCCACCACGCTGGGTGTTATCCCCACCGCGTCCGCACTGGCACAGGCTGGCCCCGATGAAATGCGCACCGAAATGCATGACGGCAAAGGTGGCGATTGCCAGGGTGGCAAATTCCATCATGGTGGTTTCGATATGAAAAAGGGTTTCGGCGGCCATCATGGCGACATGAAAGCCATGATGAAACGCGACACCCCGCTTTCCACCGACGAAGCACGCCTGCTGATCGACGCCATGTTACTACGCCACGGCAATAACGACCTTAAAACCGGCACTGTCGAAGCCAGCAAGGATGGCAAGCAAATAACCCTCGCCCTTCTTAATACCAAGGGTGATCTGGTGCAGGATTTAACCCTGGATGCCTATACCGGCCTGCCCGCACGCAAGGAATTTCGTGAATTGCGCCACATGCTGGGCAAACCGGACCGCAAAAACCGCTTCGATCACAAATATGATGCCAGCCAGATGGAAACCCTGACCAAAGCCGCTGTTCTGCTGCGCGGCAAGGGTGACCTTGTACTTGGCAAAATCAGCCAGACGGATCGTGGCACCTATGTCGCGACCATCACCAATAAAGGCGGCGATATTGTCCGCGAAGTTGAACTAAGCAGCGTTACCGCCCGCCCGGTTGATGGTGGCCGTATGTTTGGTCACGATTTTGGCCCGAAGCCAATGTAAGGGCAGCCTGCAGATTTTCATAAAAGAAGCCGAAACGCATTTTGCTTTTCTTCACCCGGACCTTCCCCCTCCGCATTGCCAGCAAGTGCAAATGGCTTCTTTTCGTCCGGCGTTTCAACCCCAACCGATATGAATTTCCGGACAAACTCGTGGCCCTGTCAGTGACGGGGCCATTCTTTTTGGCAAACTGTTTTTAAACTGCCCCTGCCAACAGCAATTGACGGCCGGAAAATTTTCGCTAATCCTTTCTTTTTAGAAGGACCGCGCCATGACGATTTCGGAAATCAACGCCCATCCCCGCACTGCCCTGCTTGATGATATCCCCGCGATTACAGCACTTTGGCAGGAAACCAATCTATACCGCCCCTATAATCCGCCAGCCTGGGACATTTCATTTGCCATCAGTTCAAACAATTCCACCCTGCTGGTATGGGAAGATGTTAACGGCACCATCGTTGGCACTGTCATGATGGGCCATGATGGCCATCGCGGCTGGATTTATTACGTTGCCGTCGCCAACAGCCACCAGAAAACCGGCCTTGGTCGCCGTTTGATGCGCCAGGGCGAAAACTGGCTGCGCGAACATGGTGTCTGGCGCATGCAGCTGATGGTGCGTTCAGAAAACAGCGTCGTGCAGGATTTTTACCGTCATCTCGGCTATCGCGCGCTTGATGTTACCGTGATGCAAAAAGATATTGATACCCCTCCTGCCGATCGCGGCGGTGCCTTTGCCCCACCCGAAGCAGACGCATAATATCCCCCCCCCCGCCCGCATTCAAAGCCCCGCGGCGTTATGATTCCCAAAACAAAACCGGCAGCCCGATTTGATCGCAAGGCTGTCGGTTTCATATTGGCGGCATCCGTTTTATTCAGCAGCCTCGGCACTGCTTGTCGCCGCCGGGCCAGACAGGCTTGCCGTATTGTGCGCCAGATGCAGGCTGTTGCGTGCAATGCGCCGGGTGCGAGTAAACAGGCGGTGAATACGTTCAATCACCGATATTTCCAGTCGATACAGTTTCACATCTTCAGCACTTGTTCCCACCTTTTCGGCAATCGCCAACTGAAGCTGGTCCAGACGGGCACTAAACGCGGCTTTTCCGGCAATCAGGGCTTCGGCACGCGGGGCATCTTCGTCTTCCAGTGCGCGCAGGCTGGCCTGAAGTGCCGTTTCAGCATCGCGATACAGGCTTAAAAGCCCGTCTGTGGTTTCGCTATCGGGTTCGCGCCCCAGGCGGGTTAACCGTGTTAACAAATCCACCAGTTCCTCGCTGACGATATCGCCAATGGCCTCGAGGTTGTTCGCAACAGCAACCAGTTCCTCCAGCCGGGCGCGATCGGTTGGGGATGCATCTTCGTGGCGCAGACGAACGGCATAGGCAACAATGGCTTCCTGCAAGGCATCCACGCCATCATCCTGTTCGGCAATACCCTGTAAATGTCGGGGATCATGATGCACCAGGCAATGATGGCCCTGCTTTGCCATGCCGCGCACAATTTCCCCCATATGCAACACTTCCTGTTTCATCACTACAAGGGCCGCTGCAGGTGTGTGAATCATATCGTCATTCAGGTATTTCGGGCGCATATCGGCAATATTTTCGGTCTCTTTACGGTCTGGTACCAGGCGTTTGATCATGCGCGCCATCACCGGTACAAAGCCAACCATCAGAATAACGTTCAGGATATTGAAAATGCTGTGCGCATTGGCAATTTGCCGGGCAATATCGGCCCCACCGGCACCCGCATGGCTCGGGGTAATATCGCGCACAATTTCGGCAAGCAGCGGAATAAGCGGCAACCAGATCAAAACGCCAATCACGTTAAAGGATACATGGGCAACCGCCGTGCGCAGGGCATCGCGATTTTTGCCAATGGTGCCCAAAAGCGCGGTAACACAGGTGCCAATATTGGCCCCGAAAATAAGGGCAATACCGGCATCAAGGCCCAGCAAGCCCTGCCCGGCCAGCACAATAACAATGCCCGTTGTTGCAGCACTGGACTGCACCAGTGCGGTAAACAGCGCGGCAATGGCAATGCCCAGAACCGGGTTGGTCATTTGCGCCATGGCGGCAATGAACGGGTCATAATGGCGCAAGGGTTCCATCGCGGCCCCCATCATGCCCATGCCGAAAAACAGCAAACCCAGCCCCAAAACCGCCCTGCCAATTTGCGCCCAGCGTTCGATGCGAATGAAAAACATCGCCGCAAAGCCCACCGCAATCAGGATCTGCGCAATTTCATCCACCCGAAAGGCAATGATTTGCGCAGTCAGGGTACTGCCAACATTGGCCCCCATGATCACGGCGATGGATTGCGACAATGTCATCAATCCGGCAGAAACAAAGCCAACCACCAAAACCGTGGTGACCGATGATGACTGCAACAGGGCGGTAATCACCGCGCCCGATATCACGGCAACAAAACGGTTGCGCGTCATCTTCCCCAAAAACAACCGCAACTTTGACCCGGCCAGCACCCGCAATGCCCCGGCAAGATGGTCCATGCCATATAAAAACAGCGCCAGCCCACCAAAAAGCTGGATCATCATCCAGCCGGTGTGAAGCTCTGG
The DNA here is from genome assembly GCF_002844375.1 of Thalassospira marina. Taxonomy (NCBI): domain Bacteria; kingdom Pseudomonadati; phylum Pseudomonadota; class Alphaproteobacteria; order Rhodospirillales; family Thalassospiraceae; genus Thalassospira; species Thalassospira marina. Next base: position 2,681,347 of record NZ_CP024199.1, read on the forward strand.
CGTACCGTCAACAGTGCCATTTTCAACTGCAGCCGCCGTCCCCGCCACCGCCTGCACAGCGGCCCAAACATGGCCCATCGGTGCCACCACCAACAGGGCAACCAGCATCAAACCAGATAAAACCAACAATCGGAGCGCAGATTTGCCCTGCATTTACACCATCCACCAAACAAAACAGACCGCCACTCTATAGATGTGGCGGCCTGTTCCATTTGGAATAGATCAAATACAACGCGAAAAATATCCGCTCGTCATAGCCTTAACGTACAGCAGCCCGGCACCCTATTGCGCGGCACGGGCGGTGCCGTCACCCTGTTCCAGGCGTTGTTTAAGCGCGGCAACTTCATCGCGGTTCAGGCGCAAACCAAGCTTGGAACGACGCCAGATCACGTCTTCCACATCATGCGCCCATTCCTGATCAATCAGGTAATGCAGTTCGGCTTCATAAAGGTCATGGCCATAAAACCGGCCCAGATCGGCCAATGACCGTGCTTCGCCCACAATGTGGATCATCCGGCTGCCATAGGCGCGCAGCAAACGGCGCAGCATCGTTTTGGGCACCCAGCCATATTGGCGGCCATAATGCACAAGGGCAGCTTCAAAATCACCGCCAGGCAAATCGCCGCCGGGCAACGGGGCACGTTCCGTCCAGGAATGATCATCGCGCGCCAATTTGCGACTGATGATCTGCAGCGCATGTTCGGCCAGCTTGCGATAGGTCGTAATTTTGCCGCCAAACACATTCAAAAGCGGTGCCTTGCCCGCGGCATCATCAAGCTTAAGGGTATAATCGCGCGAAACCTTGGAGGCATTTTCGCTTTCGCCACCATAAAGCGGCCGCACACCAGAATAGCTCCAGACCACATTTTCCGGCGTCACTGGCGTCTTGAAATAGCTGGTCGCAAGTTCGCACAGATAGGAAATTTCGGTTTCGTCGATTTTGACCTTGGCCGGGTCGCCCTTGTAATCGACATCGGTGGTGCCAATCAGGGTAAAATCACCCTGATAGGGAATGGCAAAAACAATGCGGCCATCCGGGTTTTGAAAGATATAGCATTTATCGTGATCAAACAGCTTGGGCACAACAATATGGCTGCCCTTGACCAGGCGGATGGCTGCACGCTTTTGCGCTTCGACCGCGCCATTTTCCGGGTCAATCAGGCTTGCGCACCATGGCCCGGCGGCATTTACCAGCATCTTGCCACGTACTTGACGGATCACACCGGTATCTTTACCGCGCAACGTCACATCCCAGCCATCAGTCGCGCGTTTGGCCCCCACGCATTCGGTGCGGGTTAAAATTTCTGCGCCACGTTCGCGGGCATCCATGGCATTTAAAACCACCAGCCGCGCATCATCGACCCAGCAATCAGAATAAACAAAACCCTTGCGCAAATCCCCGCGCAAGGGCTGGCCGACCTCGTGGCTGGCAAGGTTGATGCCTTCGCTTGCCGGCAGTTTTTTACGGCCACCCAGATGGTCATATAAAAACAGGCCCAGCCGTATCATCCATGTCGGGCGCAGGCCCGGCACGTGGGGCAACACAAAGCGCAACGGCCAGATAATATGCGGCGCATTGCCCCAAAGAACTTCACGTTCCTTCAGGGCTTCGCGTACCAAGCGAAATTCGTAATGTTCCAGATACCGCAAACCGCCATGAATAAGCTTGGTGCTGGCCGAGGATGTCGCACTGGCAAGGTCATTCATTTCACACAGCAACACGCGCAGGCCACGCCCTGCCGCATCGCGCGCAATGCCCGTCCCGTTAATACCACCACCAATCACGACCAGATCATACTCGCCCTGGCTGCTGGCGGCATTGTCCAACGGGGTTTCCGGTTTTTGCGATGGGACTGACATTTTTCTGACCTTGCTGATTTTTGTGAACGACCTTCATTTAGTTCATTTACGAAAATTTTTCAAGATCGACATTATGACATTTTGAACATATCAGCCGCGCGCGATACCAATTTGCCAGCAAGTTCACTGGCAAACTGACGCGCCAAAAAACATTGGCCGGAGCAAAAATCCTAAAAATATTTGCCCATTTTCAGTATCTTGACAGAAAAATCCTCTCCTGCTGTTACCAGCAGGCATAAAAATGTAACATTCCGAAAATAATCTTCCCCGAAAAAGAAAAAGGGCGCTGCACGGTTTCCCGCAACAGCGCCCTTCAAATTTTGACCTGGCTAATCTTATTGCCAGCGTTGCTGCCAGGCTGACAGCATCAGAATGGACCACAGCTTATGGGCATTGTTCGTCGCCCCTGCCTGGTGGTCCTTCATTGCCTTGTCGATCAATTTGCGATCAAGGCCAAAACCGTCATACAGCTCCGGACGTGCCAGCAAATCCTGCGCCCAGTCGCGCAATGGCCCGCGCAACCATGCTGCCAGTGGCACGCCAAAGCCGGTTTTCGGCCGGTTGATCAGTTCGTCCGGAACATATTTTTGCAAAATTCGGCGCAGGGCAATTTTGCCAGTACCATCATTGATTTTAAGATGGGCGGGCAAACGCCAGCCAAATTCAATGACGCGATGGTCAATCAACGGCACCCGCACCTCAAGCGAGGCGGCCATCGATGCCCGGTCAACCTTGGTCAGCACATCATCAACCATATACATCATCGTATCCATCACTTGCATGGCCGAGATGTAATCAAGATTACGATTGCGCGAAAACTTTTCGCCCGGCACATGAAAAACCGGCATTTTGTCGTCGCTGCGTCCATCGGGGCGCAATGTTTTCGCATCCCACAATTCCAGCAGTGCGACATAACGGTCAATATCATCACGAATGGCCAGAAGTGGCGCGACCTTGTGGATTTTATCGCCAATCGTACCGGTTTTGCCACCCACCGGCAAAACCGAACAAACCCTGTCCCACTGCCGGGGCGAAAGCAAAGTCAGCGCACTTGCAATATGCGATGCCCCAAACGGAATCATTTTGCTGGTACGCGCCAGATTATTGGCCCACAGATAGCGGTTATAGCCGCCAAATGTTTCATCGCCACCATCCCCCGACAGCGCAACGGTTACTTCGCGGCGGGTCAAGGTCGACATCAGCGCGGTTGGAATGCCCGAACTGTCAAAAAACGGTTCGTCATACATATCCGCCAGTTTGGGCACAATATTCAGGGCATCATCCGCACTGACATAAAGTTCGGTATGATCCGTTCCCAAATGCTGCGCCACTGCCCCGGCAAAGGCCGCCTCGTTAAAGGCTTCGTCCTCAAAACCGATGGAATAGGTTTTAACAGGCTTTGCCGCGACAGATTGCATCAAGACAACAATGGTGGATGAATCAATCCCGCCCGACAAAAACGCGCCCAGCGGCACATCTGCCACCATGCGGCGTTCAACTGCATCACGCAGCAAATCTTCCAGCGCGTCAATCGCACTGGCATCATCGCCTGCCCAGCGATTATTGCGGCCGTTTAAAACAACATCTTCCATCGACCAATAGATGGAATCGCGAATTTGGCCTTCGGCATCAATTTCAATCATATGGCCGGGGCGCAATTGCCGTGTTTTTCGGTAAATGGATTGGCCCGACGGCACATAGCCAAACCGCAAATAATTATCCAATGCCCCGCTATCGACCTCGCGCGGGCAAACGCCGCCTGCCACCAGGGCCTTTAATTCGGACGCAAAGGCAAACCGCCCTTCGTGATGGGTCCAGTAAAGCGGCTTGATGCCCAAACGATCACGCACCATCACCATTTTTCGCAATTTTCTGTCCCACAGGACAATCGCGAACATGCCAATCAAAAGCTTCAGGGTTTCGGCAACACCCCAATGGGCAAATGCCTCGAGGATGACTTCGCTATCGGAATGGCCGCGCCAGGCAATATTGTGGCGGGCCAGCTTGGCGCGCAGGTCTTCGGCGTTATAAATTTCGCCGTTATAAACCATCACATAGCGCCCATCGGCCGATGGCATGGGCTGTTTACCAGCATCACTTAAATCGATAATGGCAAGGCGGCGCTGACCGAGGGCTATTCCAGCGGCATCATCCACCCAGATATCACCGCCATCAGGGCCACGATGAAGCAAGGCCGCGTTCATCGCCGTAACGATGTCGCCGTTATTGCCCTGGCCTGTCTGTTTTGGTGTCCATAGTCCGGTAATGCCGCACATAGGAATCCCCTGATGCCCTGATCAAATTGCCCGTCATCAGCGTGGTTAGGATCATCACTGCGCGTTTCGGGTCTGCTCCGGTAATAGCGAACAGCACGGGTTGCGACAATGGAAATCAGTAACTTTTCTTTTTCATCGGCTTACGGCATAACTGTCACATGCTGAAACTTGACCGAATTTTCATTCGCATCTTGCAGGTCCTGCAAACCAATGGCCGGATATCGAACCTCGATTTGTCCGAAGCGGTGAATCTTTCGCCATCGCCGTGTCTGGAACGCGTGCGCAAACTCGAAGAAAACGGCATGATTTCGCAATATATTGCCGATATCGACCTGGATAAAATCGGTGCCAACCTTCATGTGATGGCCGAAATCACCCTGGGCAGCCATCTAGTCGAAGATTTCAAACAGTTTGAAGCCGCCATCGCCGATGTGGACGAAGTCATTTCGTGCTACAAAATTGCCGGGCCGTTTGACTATACGCTTGATATGATTTGCCGGGATATTCCGCATTTCAACAGCATCAAGGAAAAGCTGATTGCTGCTAGCATCGGCATTGAAACCTTTCGCGGCCATATCGTTATGGAACGCACCAAAAGCTTTGCCGGCTACCCGCTAGACAGCCTGACCGCCCCCACCCCGCTACGCGGCATGTTATCGGATTAAAGCCAAACGGGCCTACAATAGCCCACGCACCCTGCCACCAGCATAAAGTACCGAACGCACCTGACGTTCGCAGATCAACCGGCATTGCCTAACAAACGGCACTAATTCCGTACCAGTTCCCCATACCAATCATGGCAACAAGCATGGTAGCAGCGGCAAATCGGTTAATTCAGCCGATGCCCATCTTCCTCGTCACGGGTGCGATGAATGCCGTATTTTTCCATTTTACGATAAAGCGTATTACGGCTGATACCCAGCATGCGGGCCGTTTTGCTGACATGCCAGCGCTGTTGACCCAGCGCCTTTTGCAGGGCATCGCGTTCGGCCTGCCATAACGGGTTTTGCGCATTGGCATGTAGCGGCTGGTTTTGCAGTGAAACATCGGGCTGCAAATCATCGGGCAAATGTGCCACGCGAATGGTGCCGTTTTCGGCAAAAACGCAGGCATATTGCAACACATTGACCAGTTCACGCACATTGCCCGGCCAGGCATGCTGCTGCAAAATATCCAGTGTTGCATCATCACAGACCATTGCCTGCCCCTTGGCAAAATCAGCCAGCAGGCGTGAAACCAGATCGGCAAGGTCGGTTCGGTCACGCAGCGGCGGCAAGGCAAGACGCGCCCCCTTGATGCGATAAAGAAGGTCTTCTCGGAATTTGCCATTGGCAACAGCAGCAGCCAGATCAACATTTGATGCGCAAATCAGGCGAAAATCCACCGGCACCGATTTGGTACTGCCCAGCGGTTCGACACAGCGGCTTTCAAGCACGCGCAGCAAACGGCCCTGAATCGAAATTGGCATATCGCCTATTTCATCAAGAAACAGCGTGCCGCCATCGGCCTGGCGGATGCGACCACCAAAACCATCGCGCGCCGCCCCGGTAAAGGCCCCACTGGCATGGCCGAACAATTCGCTTTCAATCAGGCTTTCAGGCAAAGCAGCACAGTTAATGGCCACAAACGGCTTTTGCGCGCCAACGGCATGGTTATGAATGGCACGCGCCATATGTTCCTTGCCGCTGCCCGTTTCACCCGACATCAGTAACTTGATCTCGCCAGCCAAAAGCTTGCTGCCCATTTGAAAAAGGCGGCGAATTGCAGCATCCTGATCGGGGATATCGCGGCTATGATCGCGCGTTTTTTGCACGGGCAAGACAGGCCTTGGCGCAGAAAACCGGCGACGCTGTTTTTCGGGCAGGGTTAATTGCCCAAACATGATGCCACCTCCGCCCAGTGGCACCGCCTGGGGTGCGCGGGCTTTGTCATCCACACCCTGTGTGCCCAGCATCCGTGCCATCAGGCCATCGACATCACTACCCAGCAGCGATTTTACATGGTTGATCCCGCCCTGTGCCGATAACAGGCGCCGCGCCAAGGCGGTACTACCTGCCACCGTTCCATCCGGGCGAATGGCAATCAGCGCATCACGCGCCGTACCGACATGGCTGGCATCGGGGTGCAAATGCAAAATAATGTCACTGGCACATTCTTCAAAAAACAGGATGCGCTCCAGCGCATCGGCATAATCAGCCACCAGGCTGCGCACGCGCAGGCAATCTTCGCGGCGGATATCATTGCGCACCGCCGAAACATCCAGCACCGAACAAACCCGTCCTTCGGGGTCAAAGACCGGCGCAGCCGTGCAGGTCAGCCCGGCATGCTGGGTTAAAAAATGTTCTTCATTGTGAATGGTAATGGGGCGCCCTTCGACCAGGCAGGTGCCAATGCCATTGGTGCCTTCGCGTTCCTCGCTCCAGATCGCGCCGGGCAGCAGCCCGTTGGTGCGAAACGATGGCAGCATGGAATGGGCGGCAACACTGTCAAGAATAACACCGTCATGGTCGGTCAGGAAAACGGCGTAACCGGCCGTGTCAATTTGCCGGTAAAGGGTGCGCACCATATCGTGGGCATGATGAAACAACCGGCCACTGCGATCGCGGCGCTGGCGGGTCTGGCTTTCGGAAATGATTTCGGGGCGTCGGGCTGTTTCGTGAACAAGACCGAACTGGTCATGGCATCGCTGCCACGATTCAAGGACGGCGCGGTTCTGGGCAACACCACTTAATTGCAAGGCAGCCTCGATCCGTCCACCGGCATGGCTTCCAGACATCAGACGTTCCTTTTTCCTGTGCCGGTTGTTTTCTGGGCCCCGTTATTGTTTTGGCCTGCACTGCGTAGGAACAGCACCCCGGTCACCGCGAAATCCTAACAAAGCACGGCGCACACACCAACCAGTTTCAGCCCGGTTCGACCAATGTCGAAAGGCTGTGTCAAAAACGGGACATTTTGTGCCATCTGCCCCAGTACCCGAACATGTTTTGGTGCCCCCAAACCATCGGCGCGTCCGCATCCAAATATTTGATCTGCCTTATGTTTTCGCAGGAAAAACAGCCAAAATACAATCTGGCACAGCCTTTGCCAGAATGAAGGTGGATAAATTTAAAAAAGTGGCGAAACGCCATATATCACGGAGGATAAGTTCAGATGATCTACAAAAATCCCGGCGATTCCGGCAGTGTTGTCTCGTTCAAGTCACGCTATGAAAACTATATTGGCGGCGAATGGGTGGCACCGGCCAAGGGTCGTTATTTCGAGAATGTCTCGCCGGTGAACGGCAAGGTCTTCTGCGAAGTTGCCCGCTCCAGCGAAGAAGACATCAACAAGGCGATTGATGCCGCCGAAGCCGCCGCTGGCAAATGGGGCAAAACCTCGGTCACGGACCGGGCGAATACCCTCAATAAAATCGCCGACCGCATGGAACAGAACCTTGAGGCTCTGGCCGTTGCGGAAACCTGGGATAACGGCAAAGCCGTGCGCGAAACACTGGCAGCGGACATTCCGCTTGCCATTGACCATTTCCGTTATTTTGCCGGTGCCATCCGCGCACAGGAAGGGTCTCTTGGCGAGATCGATAACGACACCGTCGCCTATCATTTCCACGAACCGCTGGGCGTTGTTGGTCAGATCATCCCCTGGAACTTCCCGATCCTGATGGCCGTCTGGAAACTTGCCCCGGCCCTTGCCGCAGGTAACTGCGTGGTTTTGAAACCGGCCGAACAGACCCCGGCATCGATTTGCGTACTGCTTGATATCGTGGGTGATCTACTGCCTGCTGGCGTGGTCAACGTTGTGCATGGCTTTGGTGTTGAAGCGGGCAAACCGCTGGCGCAAAGCAACCGCATTGCCAAAATCGCCTTTACCGGTGAAACCACCACTGGCCGCCTGATCATGCAATATGCCAGTGAAAACATCATTCCGGTAACGCTGGAACTGGGTGGCAAATCACCCAACATTTTCTTTGCCGACGTGATGGCACAGGATGATGACTTCCGCCAGAAAGCCGCCGAAGGCATGACGATGTTTGCCCTTAACCAGGGCGAAGTCTGCACCTGCCCCTCGCGCGCCCTGGTCGAAGAAAGCATCTATGATAAATTCATCGACAATGTGCTGTCGCGTGTCAGCGCCATCAAACAGGGCAACCCGCTTGATACCGACACCATGATCGGCGCGCAGGCATCGACCGAACAGATGGAAAAGATCCTGTCCTATCTCGACATTGGCAAACAGGAAAAGGCCGAAGTCCTGTGCGGTGGTAACCGCGCGGAAATGGAAGGCGATCTGGCGGGTGGTTTTTACATCCAGCCGACCATCTTCAAAGGCCACAATAAAATGCGTATCTTCCAGGAAGAAATCTTTGGCCCGGTGGTTTCGGTTACCACCTTCAAGGACGAAGCTGAAGCCATGCACATCGCCAATGACACGCTTTATGGCCTGGGTGCTGGTGTCTGGACCCGCGATGCCAACCGCGCCTATCGCTTTGGCCGCGCCATCAAGGCTGGCCGCGTCTGGACCAACTGCTATCACCTCTATCCGGCCCATGCGGCCTTTGGCGGTTACAAACAGTCAGGCATCGGCCGTGAAAACCACAAGATGATGCTCAACCACTATCAGCAGACCAAAAACCTTCTGGTCAGCTACAACCCCAAACCAATGGGCTTCTTCTGATTTCTCCCAGAAGGTCGCCGGGCACCTGTACGCAGGGGCCTGGCGGCTTTCCCCAAGCAGGAGCAGAAAATGACCATGGAAACGCAAACAGCGTCAGAAGATAAAGCGCAAACAGCCGCTGCATCGCGCATACCAGACAGGGTGACGGCAACCGATGCCGCACTGACCCTGATCCGCACGTTAAAGGATATTCATGGCCCGGTGATGTTTCACCAGTCCGGCGGGTGTTGCGATGGCAGTGCGCCAATGTGTTTTGCTCTGGGCGACTTTAAAACAGGCGCACAGGATGTGCTGCTTGGTGAAATTGAAGGCAGCCCGTTCTACATCGGCAAGGCGCAATACGAATATTGGCGTCACACGCAATTGATCATTGATGTGGTGGATGGGCGCGGCGGGATGTTTTCACTTGAAGGCCCCGAAGGCAAAAGATTTCTTACCCGTTCACGTGTCTTTAGCGACGATGAATGGGCCGCATTGAAGGATAGCGAGCAAACAGACCAAACAGCCTGACCCTCTGCGTTCTTTTGAACCGGAACACCGCGAGACTGAATGTAACCGGTCTTTACCCCGATCTGGTTTTGCGGCGCGCGCTTTCTTGCCTCCTGGTTGCGGCGGGTCGTCCACCCCGCCCTTTCAGACTGGGTTGCGCCGACATTCTGTCTTGCAAACTTGTCCGCCGACCTTCCCGGGACCGGCGGACATTTTTTTGCCAATTCACAAAACCGGGGCAAAACCCGCATCCCGGGCGTTATGCGATCTGTAAAATCGCCAGCAGACCAAAGGCCGCCATCGACAGGCAAACCAGCGACAGTTTTGCTGCAAACACCACCCGTCCTCCGGCATTCATCACATTACGTACATCCACACTCAATCCCAGTGCCGCCATCGCCATCACAGTGAGGATCGACGATACATGCTGCATCGGGATCACGGCGGCATCCGGCAGCAAATCCATCGAACGCAGCGCCATCATCACCAGAAAACCGATAATAAACCACGGCAACAGCTTGCTGATGGGAAGGCCCGCACCACGGCCAGTTTTAACGGCCTGCTCGCCGCGATCAGCGTTATCGGCACTATCAGCAATATCAGCACCGCCGGCGTCATCTGTGCTGGCACCGGCATCCCGTGCACTGTTTTTACGTGCCATGCGCCGCGCACCCAGCCCCAGGGTACAAATTACCGGGCCCAGCATCAAAACCCGCACCAGCTTCACCAAGGTCCCGATCTGGGTTGCCACCAGCCCTGCCGGGGCAGTTGCCGCCAGCACCTGGGGCACGGCATAAACCGTTAATCCCGCGAAAATACCATATTGGGTTGATGTCATGCCCAGTGCGGCCTGCAAAAACGGCAGGATCAACACGAAAATCACGCCCAGCACGGCAGTAAAGGCAATCGATGCGGCAACGTCATCGGCATCGGCCTCAATCACCGGGGCGGTCGCGGCAATGGCCGAATTACCGCAAATCGAATTGCCACAAGCCACCAAAATCGCCAACCGTTTGGGCAATCCCAGCAACCGGCCAATGGCGTAACTGACAGCAAGGCTTAAACAGACAACCAGCACAATACCGCCCACCAGGTAAAACCCGGCACCGGCCAGGGCACTTATGCTGATCGACGCCCCCAACAGAACAATCGCGACCTCAAGGATGGTTTTGGCGCTGAAATTGACACCGGCGTCAAATTTGTCGGGCAGGCCAAAAATACTGCGATAGGCCGTACCCAGCAAAATCGCCAGCACCAGCCCCTCTATCCAGGGATGTCCAAACAGGCGCAATTCCGCCTTTTCACCAATCTGTGCCACCAGGGAAATCACGGTCGTCAAGGCCAGACCGGGAAGAAGACGTTTGATACGATCGAAAATTAACATGGCAGCACCTGTAGAATTGTTACAGGCGGAATTTCACATTTTACACAGTTCGTTTCCATCGAATAAAATGATACGAATTATTCGTTTTAATTTAACGATAGGACCGCTGCCATGACCTTTGAACAATTGCGCATCTTTGTTGCCGTGGCACAGCGCGAACATCTGACCCGTGCCGCCGAAATCATCAATCTCACGCCTTCGGCGGTCAGTGCGGCGATCAAAAACCTAGAAACCTATTACGGGGTGGAACTTTTTCACCGTGTGGGGCGGCGCATCGAACTTACCCCGACCGGTCGCATCTTTCTCGACGAGGCCAAGGCCACACTGGCCCGCGCCCGGGCAGCGGAACTGACCCTGGCGGAACTGGGCGGGTTAAAACGCGGCACCCTGAATGTCGCGGCCAGCCAGACCATCGCCAGTTACTGGCTGCCGCCGGTTTTAATGCGTTTTCACGAACAATATCCGCGTATTGAAATCAATCTTTCGATTGGCAATACCCGCAATGTCAGCGATGCCATCCTGAACGGTTCATCCGATTTGGGCTTTATTGAAGGCGAAATTGACGAACCCGCCCTGATGATGCGCGAAATTGCCAAGGACGCCCTGATGGTCATTGTCGGCCCCAACCATGCCTGGGCAAAGGGCCAGCCCCTGAAATTCCAGGACCTTGTGACACAAACAAGCTGGGTGTTACGCGAAACCGGTTCTGGCACCCGGTCCGAGTTTGAAAGCGCACTTCGCCGGGCTGGTGTATCACCGAGCGAGCTTAACATCGTCATGACCTTACCATCCAATGAATCGGTCATTTCAGCGGCTGCCGCAGGTAATGCCGCTGCCGTTGTCTCCAGCAGTGTCGCCCTGCCCTTCATCGAACAGGGCCGCCTTCATGCCGCCAACATCACCCTGCCCGAACGCTCCTTTATGATGCTGCACCACAAAGAACGCCATCACAGCCGCGCGGCCAGTGTTCTGGCCGATATTGCCCTTCAAAAACAGTAATCTCCCAACGTCAAAACGCCATTTCAACCGTCTTAAATTTGAAATTATTCCAATGAAAATTGCGCATTCGCAATGCAGCATTCGGGCAGATGGTTTACCGAATTTGCGACGCCAGACCGGATGATTTTATTTTGCACAATCCGGCAGGCTGGCGCCCAAAAACACCCGGTTCAAATGGGTGTTTCGCCTTTGCCTGACCGCAGGCTTGATGGCTGCATGGCAGTCCTTGCGCAGGCAAATGCACCAAATACAGGGAGCTTCGCTTAACAAAAGGACAGACAGGCAATGCTTGATCCTGAGATACTGGCGCGTGTCCAATTTGCCTTTACCATGGCGTTCCATATTATCTTCCCGTCCCTGACTATCGGGCTGGCCAGTTTCCTGCTTGTGCTTGAGGCCCTGTGGCTGCGCACCGGTAACGACACCTATCTTTCGCTTTATAAATTCTGGACCAAAATATTCGCCCTCGCCTTTGGCATGGGTGTGGTTTCGGGCATTGTCATGTCCTATCAGTTTGGGACCAACTGGGGGCCATTTGCCAAACTTTCAGGGCCAATCATTGGCCCGCTGATGGCCTATGAGGTGTTGACTGCCTTTTTCCTGGAGGCGGGTTTTCTGGGTGTCATGCTGTTTGGCTTAAACAGGGTAGGTCCAAAATTGCATATCACGGCAACGGGTATGGTTGCAGTCGGCACGCTTTTTTCCGCCTTCTGGATTTTATCCGCCAATAGCTGGATGCAAACGCCGGCAGGCTACAGCATTGAAACCGGCCGGCTGGTGGTTGAAAGCTGGTTTGATGTGGTGTTCAACCCCAGCTTCCCCTATCGGCTGGTGCATATGGTACTGGCGGCCTATCTGACCACTGCCTTTGTTGTGGCCGGGGTTGGGGGCTGGCATTTGTTGCGCAACCGGGAAAATGCCGCAGCCCGCATCATGTTTTCCATGGCGATGTGGCTGATCACCATTCTTGCACCCTTGCAAATCCTGGCTGGTGACATGCACGGCCTTAATACCCTGGAACAGCAGCCCGCCAAAGTCGCCGCCATGGAAGGGCATTTTGAAACCAGCAAGGGCGGCACACCCCTTATCCTGTTTGGCTGGCCCGACATGAAGGCTGGTGAAACCCGCTATGCCGTTGAAATCCCCTATCTGGGGTCGATCATTTTAACCCATACGCTGGATGGCGAAATAAAGGGACTGAACGAATTTGCCCCTGAAGACCGTCCCAATGCGACCATTGTATTCTGGTCATTTCGCATCATGGTCGGGCTTGGGGTTTTGATGTTGCTGGCCGGGATCGGCAGCCTGTGGGCGCGTTACCGCAAAACCCTGTTTGAATGCCGATGGCTGCACCGTTTTGCCTTCATCATGGGGCCAAGTGGCTTTATCGCCATTCTGGCAGGCTGGTGCACAACCGAAGTTGGCCGCCAGCCCTGGGTGATTTACGGCATCCTGCGCACAGCCGACGCCGGATCACCGGTTTCGCCGGTTGCCATTGCGGGTTCCACCATCGCCTTCTTTGTTGCCTATGCAATCGTTTTCGGGGTTGGCACGGCCTATATCCTGCGCGCCATGCGCCAGGACCCGCGTCATGCCCATATTGCAGCGGGTGAAATCTACCGCGCTGACCATGCGCAGATTGTCGACCAGCTCGACAGCCACAAACATTAAGGCGCAGGAGAAAGATTATGGATTATCAACTTATCTGGGTCCTGCTGATCGCTTTTGCCGTGTTTGCCTATGTCACGCTGGACGGGTTTGATCTGGGCATTGGTATTCTTTTTCCCTTTGAAAAAAAGGCGGAAAACCGCGGCAAGATGATGAATGCCATCGCCCCGATCTGGGATGGCAATGAAACCTGGCTGGTGCTGGGGGGTGGCGGGCTCTATGCCGCATTCCCCGCTGCCTATTCCCTGCTGATGACGGCGTTTTATGTGCCGGTCATTATCATGTTGCTGGCCCTGGTTTTTCGCGGGGTTGCCTTTGAATTCCGGTTCAAAAGCCGGGATCATACCGCACACTGGGACTTTGCCTTTGCTGCCGGATCCATCATTGCCGCAGCCATGCAGGGCGCAATGCTGGGTGCCTTTATTGAAGGCATCGATGTGCAAAACGGCCATTTTGTTGGGGGACCGCTGGACTGGATCAGTCCGTTTTCCCTGTTTTGCGCCACTGCCGTTATTGTCGGCTATGCCCTGCTGGGTGCGGGCTGGCTGATCATGAAATGCGATGGCCCCCTGCAGGGCAGGCTGCGCGCCATTGCCAAGCCTGCGGTTATCTGGATGGCGGCCAATCTGGGTGTTGTCTCGCTGATGACAACCTATCTGAACCCGGCCTATGGCGAACGCTGGTTTTCAACGCCCAATATCTTCATCCTCGCGCCTATTCCACTGATCACCGCTGGTTTGTTGTTCTGGCTGTGGCATGCGGTGAAACGGCGGGAAAAAACCGTGTTTGGCATTACACTGTCGGTCTTTTTCCTGTGTTATCTGGGCTTTGGCATTACCCTGTTTCCCCATATCGTGCCACCAATCATGGGCTTTCGCGAGGCGGCATCACCCGATAACAGCCTGTCTTTCATGCTGGTGGGTGCGGCAATATTGCTGCCAATCATTCTGGGCTATACGGCCTATGCCTATTATGTGTTTCGCGGCAAAATCGACGATGCGGGGTATCATTGATCATGGCGAAACAGGCAAACAGCAAAACCAGCCGTCTTTTATGGTTTGCCGGGCTTTATCTGGCGGGACTGGTCACCATCACCATTGTTGCCTATGGCCTGCGGGCCCTGATGGGCATTAACTGACGCCTGACTACACACCAAACACCACATACCAAACGGGCCGCGTGATGCGGCCCGTTTGCGTATAAATGATAGGGGGTATGGTTTGTGCGGTCAGGCCGCTGCCACTGGTTTGCGCAGGCGTGCGCCCACAGTCATGGCAAGGCCCGCGATCATCATTAAAAATGACAAAGCCAGAATAACCCAGCCCGTTTCCGCCGGGCTGCCAGCAAGACCGACAATCAGACCTGATAATGGCAGGCTGAGATTGTTAAACAAAATCACCACGCCAGTTGTTTTGCCAAGGTCGCGTGCCGGAATAATCCTTTGCCGGGCAGTACGGATATAAACCGCATACATGCCATCAAACCCAAGGATCAGCACGAAACCCAGGGCATAAACCCAGTAATTGGGACTAAACGCCGTGATGATGCCGCCAATAATGACCATCACATAACCAATGGTGCCAATGCGACCAATGCCCAGATTAGTCACAGCAATCAGCAACAAAACCGATACGGTCGCCAGCGCCCCCATGGTTTGCAGCAACGCATAATAATTGCTGGGCAATTCAAACAGGCCGGTCACCACCGCCGCCGAGGTTGCCAGTGTCGCCCCGAAAACCAGATTGATCGCTGCCGTTAACACCACCAGGCGCCGCAGGCCCGGCAAATACATCACATGGTGAAACGCCACGCGCAGCGGTGCCATAAACGGCGTTGTTGTAACTTCGGGTTCGATCAGTTCGACGGTATTGATCCGCCGCCACAAAATCATTGCCCCTTCGCCCAGCATGAACAGCACCACTGCCCCACCAACAACAACCTGCCAGTTGCTGATGCCAAACAGCGTTGCCGCGGCAAGCGGCCCGATGATGATGCAGCATTGATCAACCGTTTGCGACAGGGACTGAACCCGGTCAAACCGGGCAGTGGCAAAAATTTGCGGCAGCATGACTTCGCGCGCCATAAAACCCTGGCTGGCCAACACCCCGCAAAGGGCAGAAATCAGCACCACCCAGACCGGGTTGGGATAAAGCGCAAAACACACAAGCCCAAGGGTCGCAATCGCCGCCCGGCCCAACTGGGTAATACGGATCAGGCGAATGGGCGAAACGCGGTCAGACAGGATGCCGCAAAATGGAAAGCACAGGGTACGCGGCAGGGTTTCCACCGCATAGGCAAGCCCGGAAAGGGCAACGCTTTCGGTCGTCTGGTAAACGACCAAAGGCACGATAAACAGTAAAAACTGATCGCCCAAACGGGCAGAAAACATCGAGGCAAAAAACAGTCTGGCATTAAGGGACATGGGGCGGGACTTTCGCGGGAACGGCGTTGGTGGCGCCAAAAACGATAAATTGACGATATACCCGTCCTGCGTGCCGTCAATTGAATCAGCACCGTAAAAAAGGCCGCCCTGCCATGCATTTAGCGCGCATATTCAAACGGATATACCCCGCCCATCCAATAGGCACACAACCGGATGGGGCCGTGTTTTCACAGGCAGTTCACAAGCAGCACAGCTAAATACATGAAAAATATGTGTTATTGAAAAAGCAACCTGCCAGGCCTTTGGTGAAAAGGTCCCCTCCACAACCATGTTCATGGAAAACTCAACGGTGACCTGAAGCCAATTCTTCACGCACAAAGCAATGGCGCGAACAAATCGCACCATTGCTTGGCTGCTATAAAGGCAATCCTTTCAGCGCAGCAGGCCTGAACCAGGAACCGCAATCAATACTGATTATGTACCCGCTTAATCAGGGCTGCCAACCGTTCGATACCGGATCGGATACGGTCGGGCTTTTCTGTTGCAAAGCTGAGCCGGGCCGTATTGGTGCCGGAATGATCACAGAAAAAAGCCTGGCCCGGCACAAACGCGACTTTTGCTTCCTCAAGGGCGAGTTCAAGCAATCGGCGGCTGTCGATATTTTCAGGCAAAGTCAGCCAAATAAACATGCCGCCTTGCGGGCGGGTATAGGTCACGCCATCGGGCATGAAATCATCAAGGGCGGCCAGCATGGTATCGCGTTTATGGCGATAGGCATCGCGCAGGCCATCAATATGGCCGGGAAACAGGCGACCAGCCGCGCGTAAGGCCACTTCCTGATTAACCGTTGAAACATGCAGATCACCCGCCTGCTTCATCAATACCAAACGTTCAATCACCGGGCGCGGGGCCGTAACCCAGCCAATGCGCAAGGCTGGCGCCAGCGTTTTGGAAAATGTACCAAGTTGAATAACCGTACCTGCGGCCAGATCACCCCCGGTATCATCAAGTGCCAGCAATGATGGCAAACTGGTTCCATCATAGGAAAGTTTGCAATATGCGGCATCTTCAAGAATGACCGCTCCATATTTGCGAGCAACATCCAGAACCGCCAAACGGCGTTCCAGCGAATAGGACCGCCCGGTGGGATTTTGAAAGTCCGGGGCCAGATAGGCAATGCGCGCGCCATTGGCAAAGGCGGCTTCCAACTGCGCAATGATCGGGCCGTCATCATCCATATCAACACCCACATATTCCGGGCGGCGCATTGAAAAAGCCTGCATCGCGCCCAGATAGGTCGGTTTTTCCACCACAATCTGGCGGCCCGCTTCCAGCAGCAAACGGCCCAGCATATCAAGGCCCTGCTGTGCACCACAGGTAATCAGGATGTTGCTGATATCGCGCACGGCACCATTGGTGGCAAGGTCATCAACAATCCACTGGCGCAGGGCAGGCAAACCCTCGCTGATCGAATATTGCAGGCTGCGGCGACCTGCGGTGTCATCGTCCATCAGGTCGCGGTAAACACTGTTAAAATCGCCGAGCGGAAACAGCGCCGGGTCCGGCACGCCGCCCGCAAAGGACGTAATTTCCGGCCGTTCAGCCACCTTTAACAAATCCCGAATTTCCGATGCCGTCAGGGCGCGGGCATCACGCACGATCAAGTCATTCCATTGGACGTCCATGGCGCTTCTCTTTAGGTCAGTTTTGCTGTCCTTATTAAGAAAGCAATACTGACCTAAATCAATATTATTTTTCACACAACGACAATTTTGAAATAAAATTACCAAACAGCCCAAAATGGCGACCGCAGGTAATTCCGTTTCCCGGTGAATATCCCGCAGCACCTGCCGGGTGGATTTTGGCACCCTGATCCGACCACAGATTTGCCGCCCCATTGCCCCGCAGGTTTTAAATGACTGATTATGCAAAATTCCAACCCTGGCTGGACTGGCTTGATCCGCGTCACGAACAGACGCTTGATCGCCTGAAGGCTTGGTCGGCAATCAATTCCGGCTCGGCCAATATTGATGGCCTTGCGCAAATGGCAGATGCCATTTTGCCCGCCTTTGCCGAACTTGATGCAAAAACCAGCATCATTGACCTGCCCGATGGCGAAGCCGTCTCACCGGCGGGCGATGTCGTCCCGGTTCGCTTTGGCAAAATTCTGCATTTTCACAAGCGCCCGCAGGCACCTGTTCGTGCGCTGCTATGTATCCATTACGACACGGTCTTTGGCATCGACAGCGCCTTTCAAACCCCGCGCATGGTCGATGACAACACCCTTAATGGCCCTGGCGTTGCCGATGCCAAGGGCGGCATTCTCACCATTCTAAATGCCCTTGCCGCCCTGGAACGCAGCCCCTTTGCTAATGGCATTGGCTGGGATGTTATCCTGAACCCCGATGAAGAAACTGGTTCGATGGGGTCCGCCCCCTTTTTGGCAGAACGCGCACGCACTGCCGATTTCGGCATGATTTTTGAACCGGCATTGGCCGATGGCACATTGGCCGGGGCACGCAAGGGATCAGGCAATTTTTCGGTGCGTATTCGCGGCAAGGCCGCCCATGCAGGCCGCGAATTTTATGCCGGGCGCAGCGCCATGGTTGCCGCAGCACACTGTGTTAGCGCCCTTCATGCCCTAAATGGCAGCATTGGCGATGCCACCTTTAATATCGGCAAAATTGATGGCGGCGGGCCGGTTAATGTGGTGCCCGAAAATGCCGTCGTCCGGTTTAACGTGCGTGTTGCATCCCACGATGAACGCCACCGGGCCGAAGCTGCCATTGCCAATATCATCAACGATCTCAACAATCTTGATGGCATCAGTGCGGAGCTGCATGGCCGCTTTGGCCGCGCGCCCAAGGAAATGGCGGGCAAAACCCGGGACCTGTTTGAATGGGTCCGTGAACTTGGCGGCGATCTGGACCTTGATATCGCCTGGAAGGCCACAGGGGGCTGTTGCGATGGCAACAACCTGGCCGAAGCAGGCCTGCCCAATATCGATACCCTGGGGGTACGCGGTGGCTTGATCCATTCCGACCAGGAATTTGCCAAAACTGACAGCCTGATCGAACGGGCCAAACTTTCGGCACTGATTTTAATGAAGGCCGGCGCGGGTGCGCTGCCCGCCAGTTTTATGAAGACGGAGAACTAAAAAATGATGCGCGTGCGTCCCGCAATCATGGCCGACCTGGACCGACTGGTCGATCTGGCATCAAGTGCATCAAAGGGGCTAACCACCCTGCCCGCCAATCGCGATATCCTTGAAGCCCGCATTGCCGATTCCATCATTGCCTTTGAAAGCGACGTTGAAGGCCCCGGCGGGGAAAGCTATTTCATGGTGCTTGAAGATACCGAAAACGGCAAAGTTGCCGGCACCTGCGCCATTTATGCCGGGGTGGGCCTTTCCAAGGCCTTCTATAACTATAAAATCCTTAAAATCACCCAATATTCGCACGAACTTAACGTCACCTCGACCTCGCACCTTTTGAACCTTGCCAACGATTATCAGGGCGCAACCGAGGTCGGAACGCTTTATCTGGACCCGGAATATCGCAAGGATGGCAACGGGCAGCTTCTGGCGCGTTCCCGCTATTTGCTGATGGGGTGCTTTGCCACGCGCTTTTCCGAAATCGTGATGGCCGAAATGCGCGGCTGGCAGGACAAGGACGGTAAATCGCCCCTGTGGGAAGCATTGGGATCGCATTTCTTCCAGCTTCCTTTCCCCGAGGCGGATTATATTTCAGGCATTGGCAATAACCAGTTCATCGCCGATCTGATGCCGAAATTCCCCATCTATGTCGAATTGCTACCCAAGGCAGCACAGGAAGTTATCGGTAAAACCCACGATGAAACGCGCCCGGCTTTGAACCTTCTGAAAAAGGAAGGTTTCCGGTTTTCCAATGCGGTTGATGTGTTTGATGGTGGCCCCTGTGTTGATGTCCGTCTGGAGGATATCCGCACCATTCGCCATTCGCGCCTTGCAACCGTGCGCAAACTGGTGGACCGCAACAAATCCATGAGCCGCCATCTTGCCTGCACCATCGCACTAAAGGGTTTTCAGTCAAGCTGGCTGCACATGCTGCCAATCAACCGTGACAGCGTTGATCTGGACATCGCCGAAGCCGAACGCCTTGGCATCAAGGCAGGCGACCAGATCCGCTACGTCACGGATTAAGCTTCGCTGTTTCATCGCTGATACATCGCATTTTCGCCCGCCCTGCCGTTTTACGCAGGTTTCGGGCACCAAACAGGAAAGGACGCGCAATGTCCGACAAAATGCATTCCGGCCTTTTTATTGCCGGCACCTGGGCCAGCGCCAATGGCCCGGCTTTTTCATCGCTTAACCCGGCAACGGGTAAACCCGTTTGGCAGGGCAATGCCGCAAACAGCAACGATATTGATAATGCCGTTGCCGCCGCACGCGCTGCCTTTGGCGCATGGTCGGCCCTTGCCGTTTCCGAACGCATCGAAATTCTGGAACGGTTTGCAAACCTGCTGGTGGATTATAAAGACACCATTGCACGCGCAAT
Organism: Thalassospira marina; assembly: GCF_002844375.1. Classification (NCBI taxonomy): domain Bacteria; kingdom Pseudomonadati; phylum Pseudomonadota; class Alphaproteobacteria; order Rhodospirillales; family Thalassospiraceae; genus Thalassospira; species Thalassospira marina. Next base: position 2,701,612 of record NZ_CP024199.1, read on the forward strand.
CAGCGATGAAACCGGCAAACCCCATTGGGAAGCCCTGACCGAAGCCAGCGCCATGGCGGGCAAAATTGCCATTTCCATTCGCGCCTATCATGAACGCACCGGCACCAAAAATGGCGATGCACCGGGTGGCGGCCGGGCTGTATTGCGCCATAAACCGCACGGTGTTGTAGCCGTATTTGGCCCTTATAATTTCCCCGGCCACCTGCCAAACGGGCATATCGTCCCGGCCCTGCTGGCGGGCAATTGCGTGGTTTTTAAACCATCCGAACTGACCCCGCTGGTGGCCGAAGAAACCGTAAAGCTCTGGCAGCGTGCCGGGTTGCCTGCCGGTGTTTTAAACCTGACCCAGGGCGAACGCGAAACCGGCATTGCCCTTGCCAACCATGCAGGCATTGACGGGCTGTTCTTTACCGGCAGTGCTGCCACCGGTCGCCATCTTTCACGTGCCTTTGCCGAACAGCCGCAAAAAATTCTGGCCCTTGAACTGGGTGGCAATAACCCGCTGGTGATTTGGGATGCAAGCAATCTGGGGGCGGTTGCCCATCACGCCGTAATGTCGGCCTTTATCACGGCGGGCCAACGCTGCACCTGTGCGCGCCGCCTGATCATTCCATCAGGCGCGGCTGGCGATCAAACGCTTGATGCCATTCTGGCACTGACCGACCGCTTGATTGTCGCGGCCCCCAGCCATAATCCCGAACCTTTCATGGGGCCGGTTATTTCCAATGCGGCGGCGACCAACCTTATGAATGCACAGGACAGCCTGATTGAAAAGGGTGCCATCGCCCTTCGTGCCATGACACGCCCCGATCAGAACCTGCCCTTCCTGACGCCGGGTATTATTGATGTCACCCATGCCACCGAACGGGGCGATGATGAACTTTTCGGTCCGTTATTGCAGGTCATCCGGGTGGATGATTTTGACGCCGCGATGATTGAAGCCAACAATACCCGCTTTGGCCTTGCGGCAGGTTTGCTATCGGATGATGCCCGGTTGTGGCAACGGTTCCTGCGCGAAAGCCGCGCTGGCATTGTGAACTGGAACCGCCAGCTAACCGGTGCCTCAAGTGCCGCGCCCTTTGGCGGCATTGGCGAAAGCGGAAATCACCGCCCATCGGCCTATTACGCGGCGGATTATTGCGCCTGGCCGGTGGCATCGCTTGAAACCGAAACATTATCCGCGCCCGATACCCTGCCAAACGGAGTCCGCCCATGACCACGTCACACAACGCCAACACACCGTTTGCCATTGAAGCCAATTTTGACGGGCTGGTCGGGCCGACCCACAATTATGCAGGCCTCAGCTTTGGCAATGTTGCCTCGACCAGCAATGCCACCGCCATTTCCAACCCGAAATCAGCCGCCCTGCAGGGCCTGACGAAAATGAAGGCCCTGCATGATATGGGCTTTGTCCAGGGGGTCTTGCCGCCACACGAACGCCCGCACGTCAAAACCCTGCGCGATGTGTTTGGCTTTACCGGGTCTGATGGCGAAATCCTTGCCAAAGCCTGGCAGATCAACCCCAATTATGTTCTGGCCAGTTCATCGGCATCGCCAATGTGGACGGCCAATGCGGGCACGGTATCACCCAGCGGCGATACCGCCGATGGCAAGGTGCATTTCACCCCGGCAAACCTATGTGCCATGTTCCACCGTTCCATCGAACACGAAGTCACCGGCCGCGCCCTTGCCGCGACATTTGCCAATGAAAAACATTTCACCCATCACCCTGCCCTGCCGGGTGTTGCGCATTTTGGCGATGAAGGTGCCGCCAACCACACCCGTTTCTGCGGGGATTACGGCCATCGCGGGGTGGAATTTTTTGTTTATGGGCGACATGCCTTTGGCAATAACCACCTGCAACCCACACGCTTCCCTGCCCGCCAGACATTTGAGGCCAGCAGCGCCATTGCCCGCTTCCATGGTCTAAGTGACGATCATGTGGTTTATGCCCAACAAAACCCGGACCTGATCGATGCTGGCGTTTTCCATAATGATGTGATTGCCGTGGGCAATGCCAATGTGATGTTTCACTATGAAAACGCCTTTGCCAATACGCCGGATGTCATCGGCGAAATTCGCCGGAAAATGGATGGCATAGCCGATTTCACCGCCATCGAAGTCCCGCAAAGCCGCGTATCCGTCGATGATGTGATCAAAAGCTATCTGTTTAACTCTCAGCTTTTGCGCCTGCCCGAAAATGGCGACATGATGCTGATCCTGCCGATTGAGGCCGAAGAAACCATCCCGGTACGCGATTACCTTTATGACCTGATTGGCAAGGGTAATACGCCAATCAAACAGGTGAAATTCTTTGATTTGCGCCAAAGCATGCGTAATGGCGGCGGCCCGGCCTGCCTGCGCCTGCGCGTGGCCCTGACCGAAGCCGAACTGGCCGCCACCAACCCCAAAAGCCTGCTGGATGATACCGGTTTTACAAAGCTTGCCGCCTGGGTTGAAAAACACTATCGCGACCGCCTAAGCGCCGATGATTTCTGTGACCCGCAGCTCCTGTCCGAAGTCCGCACCGCCCTTGATGACCTGACCCAACTGCTTGATCTTGGCCCGATCTATGATTTTCAGCGGTAATTGAGCATACGGCAATGCCCCGCCGCATACCCTGCCGGGGGATGGCATGGCTTCAAAATTTAATGCCGTCGGGGGCATGGCACTATGACCGGGAAGAATAAAACGCCACCCTATCCGGGAGACCTGCCATGTCGACCCTTTACGACACCGAACGCCTGAAAAAGGCGGATTCTGCCAGCATTTTGCATCCGGCCACCGTGGTTGCCGATGTTGCCGAAAAAGGCCCGCGCATCATTGCCGAGGGCAAGGGATGCTTCATTACCGACACCGAAGGCAAAAGCCAGCTTGATGCCGTTGGCGGGCTGTGGTGCATGAATATCGGCTATGGCCGCCCGGAAATTGGCGATGCCATGAAAAAGGCATCCGACCAGCTTGGCTATTTCCATACCTTTGCCGGCAGCTCAAACCCGGCGCAAATCCAGTTGGCCGAACGGCTGGTTGCCAAGATGCCCGACCACATCAACAAGGTGTTTTTTGGCAGCTCCGGGTCGGATGCCAATGACAGCCTGATGAAGATCGTGTGGTATTATAACGGTCTTCGCGGGAAGCCGGAAAAACGCAAAATCATTTCGCGCCGCCAGGCCTATCACGGCACCACCATTGCCTCGGCCAGCCTCACCGGCCTTGCATCCTTCCACCGCAATTTTGGCCTGCCAATTGCCGAGGTCAAACACACATCCCTGCCGCATTACTACCGCGAAGCCAAACCGGGCGAAAGCGAACTGGACTTTTCCAACCGCCTTGCCCGCGAACTCGAAGACCTCATCATCGCGGAAGGCCCGGAAACGGTTGGTGCCTTC